>CAMCHP010000020.1 GCA_945874695.1 Chryseobacterium gleum | reverse complement strand
GTTGTTGCCCGGCATACTCGAAGAATACCACCGCATGGGGGCAATACCCGGCGGCACCAAGCGCAACTATGCGAGCTACGGACAGCACGTGGTCATGGAAGCTGGTTTTTTGCTCGATTTGTTGTGTGACCCGCAAACGAGCGGCGGATTGTTGGTAGCTGTTGATCCGGCTCATGCCGTTGCCGTTGAGCAGGTGGGCGTGCAGTACGGTATGGTTTTGCGACCTATCGGTCGGATGGGAGCGAAAGCCGCCCACCGTGTACACGTCGTTTAGTGTTTCAGTTCTTTCAACGCACGATAAACCAAGTGCAAAGGAAAGCCCATGACGTTGTAGAATGATCCGTGCATGTCAACAATGCCGATGTACCCGATGAAGTCTTGCGCACCATAAGCACCTGCCTTATCGAAAGGCTTGTATTCTTGAATGTAGTAGTTGATTTCATCGTCTGAGAGTGCCCCGAAAGTGACATCAGTTTCATCGTGAAAAACCTGTTTGTGTTGATCGCTGACGATGCAAACTGCCGTAATTACGGTATGCGTTTGATTGCTGAGTTTTTTGAGCATTGCAAATGCTTCTTGGGCATCGAGCGGTTTATTCAAAATCTCTCCGTTCAGGTACACGGTGGTATCGCCTGTAATGAGCACCTCGTTGGGCGCAAGTTCACCGAAAAAAGCATCGGCTTTTCTTTCGGCAAGGTAGCGTGCAACTTGTTCGCGCAGCAGTGATGCGGGGAAGTCTTCATCGGTATCTTTCAAACGGACTTCAACATCGACGCCAAGTGCGCGGATGAGCTGTTGGCGGCGCGGGGAGCCGCTTGCGAGGATGATTTTCTTCGCTTGGAGATTGGGTAAAATCATGCCTCGAAGGTAGTGCTGACAATGGGGAAAAATGTAGTTGAAAACTCACAAGTTTTCAACGGATTCACGCCCCTCAATTAGCTAATTTTGCACCATGCATGAGACCCTTTTGATCCTCGATTTTGGATCACAATACACCCAGCTCATTGGTCGCCGTGTGCGCGAGCTCAACATTTATTCAGAAATCCACCCCTGGGATAAAGCGCCTGAGTTGACGCCCCAGGTGAAGGGCGTAATTTTGTCGGGTAGTCCGTTTTCGGTGCGCGACCCCAAGTCGCCAAAACCTGATCTTTCGAAGTACATTGGAAAAGTTCCCGTGTTGGGTGTTTGTTTCGGCGCGCAGTATATTGCACAAAGCACAGGAGGCAGCGTATTGCCCGCCACCATTCGCGAGTACGGGCGAGCAAATCTTGCAACGCTCAACCCTGAGAGTGCGTTGATGCGTGGCATGACGGTAGGCTCACAGGTGTGGATGTCGCATGGCGACACCATTGAGCAAATGACCGACGCCTACCAAGTGATTTGCTCAACCCACGATGTGCACTATGCAGGTTATGAATCAGCGGCCGACCGTGTGTACGGCATTCAATTTCACCCTGAAGTTTACCACACAACAGAAGGCAGTATTCTGCTGAAGAATTTCGCAATTGGTATTTGCGGGTTTTCGCAAGATTGGACGCCTGACGCCTTCATTTCGGAGACCGTTGCCGCGCTGCAGTCGAAAATTCAAAACGACCGCGTGGTGCTCGGTCTAAGCGGCGGAGTTGATTCTTCGGTTGCAGCAATGCTTTTGCACCAAGCCATAGGTGATCGCTTGTATTGCATTTTCGTAGACAATGGCTTGTTGCGCAAGAATGAATTTGAGGATGTGCTACACAGCTATCAAGACATGGGTTTGAATGTGAAGGGCATACCCGCAGCGCAGCGTTTTTATAGCGCCATGGCTGGGGTTTCAGATCCAGAGCAGAAGCGCAAAATCATTGGCAAGGTTTTCATTGATGTATTCGATGAGGAGGCCAAGTTAATTTCAGATGTGAAGTGGCTCGGTCAGGGCACCATTTACCCCGATGTGATTGAATCGGTAAGTGCTACGGGAGGACCGAGTGCAACGATCAAATCGCACCACAACGTGGGCGGGCTGCCTGACTTCATGAAGTTGCAAATTGTTGAGCCCTTGCGTTTGTTATTTAAAGACGAAGTACGACGTGTTGGTGCAGCCTTGGGCGTGAAAGATAGCATTCTGAAGCGGCATCCTTTCCCGGGTCCGGGGCTTGGAATTCGCATCCTTGGTGACATCACCGCAGAAAAGGTACGAATCTTGCAAGAGGTTGATCATATCTGGATCAACAGTTTGAAAGAGCACGGTTTATATGACGAAGTTTGGCAGGCGGGGGCAATTCTTTTGCCTGTTCAAAGCGTTGGTGTTATGGGTGATGAGCGCACCTACGAACAAGCTGTTGCCTTGCGTGCAGTAAGTTCAACTGATGGCATGACCGCTGATTGGTGCCACCTCCCCTATGCATTTTTAGGAAAAGTCTCAAACGACATCATCAATAAGGTGAAAGGCGTTAACCGCGTTGTGTACGATATAAGCTCGAAACCACCAGCAACCATCGAATGGGAATGATGCACTTGAATCCAATTAATCCAGCCTTCCGGTTCATGCGAACTGTGCTGTTCATAACCGCTCTGGTTCTGATGTACAGCGGTGTTTGGTCGCAAGACGACCGCGTGATCATTGAACGCGAAGGGCAAAACTACTTTGTGCACCAAGTTGAAAGTGGGCACACGCTGTACAGCATTAGCAAACTCTACCAAACCACCGTTGAAGCTATTGAGTTGGCCAATCCGGGAGTTAGTGCGGGCTTGCAGTTGGGTCAAACGCTGTACATTCCAGCGCCTGCAGAGTTCAAGGCCAACATGTGGACGAATCCGGTGCGCATTGAAAACGGCATCATGATTCACCGCGTGATGAAGAAGGAGACCTTGTATGGCATTTGCCGTGAATACACGGTTGACATCAACCGCATGCTTGAATTTAATCCGGCTGCTGAAAAGGGTATTCAACCCGGCATGGAGTTGCGCATTCCGCCCAACGACCTTTTTGAAGAACCAACGGTAATTACACCACCGAAAAACGAACCCGAGGTAACCTTACCCACGGTACCGAATGAAGTGCAAGCTCCCAAAGTGGAGCACGATGAACGCACAGGCTTCATGCACATTGTGGAACAAGGCGAAACGATTTATGGAATATGCCGTCGTTTCGAGATCAGTCAAGATGAACTCTTGAACAGCAACAATGGGTTAACGTCGGGTTTGCGTGCAGGCGATGAGATTTGGATTCCGCGTGTGCAGAAGCCTAACACCGTTACTTTGGGTGGAGGATCGACGATTCCTGGCAAGGCCAACAATGGCAATCCGGCAATTGACCCCGCCTTTGCCAAAGACGCCTACAATGTGGTCGTGATGCTCCCCTTTGCGACCTCGACCCTGCGCCAAGAAGCGGCAGATGTTCCAGCGGCTACACGGCGCTTGCAAGAAATCGCGATGGACATCTACCACGGCATCCTTTTGGCGATTGACAGTTTAGAGGCGCAAGGCGCACGAATGAACATTACCCTGCTTGAAGTTAATGCTGAAACCGACATGGCGGTGATTCTCGAGCATCCTGCCGTTAGGCAGTCACACCTCATCATCGGCCCGTTGCAACGCAAGCAATTGGAGAAGGTATCGGAATATGCCAGTCGAAAAGGCGTGCATGTTGTATGTCCTGTGCCTCAATCGAACAAGGTATTACTGGCGAGTCCGAACCTGAGCAAAGCACAAGCCAGCCAAGATTCACAAATTGAGGCGATTGCGCATCGGGTTTTTCAGGCGCACCGGGGCGACAATATCATCTTGATCAACAGCAAGCAAATCAATGATATGCGCATGGTTCAAACCTTCAAAAAGGCGTATTTGAACCGATTGCGGGCGCAGGGCGACACCACCCTTACCGGCATTACGGAGCTCGAAGGCAGCTCAAAATTTGTGGGTGAGTTGCAACCCAAACTGAGCAAGAGTCGGCGCAATGTGATCATTGTGCCTGCGGGCGACGAAAGTAAGAGCATGATTGCCAACTTGCAAACCAAGATTCAGCTCTTAAGCAAAGACTACGACATAGTGCTTTATGCCCCCGCAGATTGGGAAGAGTACGAATTTTTGGATGTTTCATTCAAAGACCGGGTTCACTTGACCTTGCCGGCCACGAGTTATATTGACTATGACCGTACCGATGTTAAGTCGTTTGTTCGCACCTACCGCGCGCGGTTTGGCCATGAGCCGTCGAGCTATGGCTTTGTGGGTCATGACTTGATGCAGTTTTACGGTATGGGCTTGCTTCGTTTCGGGACCAACTTTGCGAATCATTTCAATCAAATTCCTGACGACGGCTTGTTGCATATGAAATTCAAGTACCGCAAAACCGGACTAGACAGCGGCTACGAGAACGAGCATGTATTTTTGTTGCAGCACAACGCGATGCAGCTTCAACCCCTCTTTCATGGTAAGTAAAGCAGAAGTTGTTCACGCGTTCAAGGCGATTCAAGACCGCATTTGTACCGCGCTCGAGCAATTTGATGGAGGCTCGGCATTCAAATAAGACTTGTGGGAGCGGGCTGAAGGTGGAGGAGGACGAACGCGTGTTTTCGCCTCGGGTCACGTGATTGAAAAGGGCGGCGTCAACTTTTCAGAGGTACATGGCACCTGCTCACCAGCTTTGAAAGCGCAAATGAACACCGCTTCGGATACCTTTTTTGCAACCGGTGTAAGTATTGTATTACATCCACACAGTCCGCTGGTGCCGATTATTCACATGAATATTCGCTATTTCGCGTTGAGCGATGGCCAATCGTGGTTTGGCGGAGGCATTGACTTAACGCCGCATTACATCGATGCGGCTGAGGCTGGCGAATTTCATCGGGCGTTGAAAACGGTTTGTGACGCCCATGACGCCTCGTACTATGCCAAGTTCAAGGCGTGGGCCGACGACTACTTTTACTTGCCTCACCGCAATGAAACCCGAGGGGTCGGCGGTATATTTTTCGATGATTTAGGTCGCGACGAGGCCGCGAATTTGGCTCATTTTCAGTTTACGTGTGCGGTGGGTGAATCCTTTGCTCCCACCTACATTGCGCTGGCAGCGCGCAAACGCAACTTACCATTTACTGCGGTAGAGCAGCAATGGCAGCAATTGCGCCGTGGCCGTTATGTTGAATTTAACTTGGTGCACGACCGCGGCACCCGTTTCGGTTTAGTCTCAAACGGTCGCACCGAATCAATTCTCATGAGCATGCCGCCGCAAGCCAGCTGGGAGTACCTTCACACACCCGCAGCAGGCAGTCGCGAAGCGCAGACATTGGGGGCTTTGAAAAAGGGTATTGAATGGGTTTCGCTCTAACGAGCGGATGGGCTCAGGCCTCGATTTCTAATCCGTCGTTAGCAATGAACACATGTGCAGGAAGTTTGGCTTGCACCTCGGCATGTTTGCCGAACATGTGAGAGATGTGAATGAGGTAGGCCCGTTCAGGTTGGATGTCGTTTATGATGGCCAGCGCTTGCTCCAAGTTGAAATGCGACATATGGGTTTCAATGCGGAGCGCATTAATGACGAGCACCTTGCACCCGCGCACCTTCTCATACTCTTCATCAGCGATGTAATTGGCATCTGTGATGTAAACAAAGTCGCGAATGCGGAATGCTGTCACGGGCAAACGATGATGCATCACGCGAATCGGGGTGAGTTCAAAACCTGCCGCTTCAAAGGGCCTTGCGTCAAATGCGTGGAGGTCAACTTCGGGCACTCCAGGGTAGCGTATATCTGCAAATACATAATGGAATTCGCGGCGCAGCGCCTCCCCTACCCGATCAGTTGCGTAGACATCCATTTTTCGTTTCTGCACGTAATTAAATGCACGGATATCATCGAGGCCGGCAACATGATCTTTGTGCTCATGGGTAAAAACGACGGCATCAAGCGAGCGCACTTTCGCATTGAGCATTTGCTGGCGAAAGTCAGGGCCAGTATCGACGACTAAATTGCGTCCATTTTCTGAGACCATGATTGATGTGCGCAACCGTTGATCACGCGGATCACTGGAGACGCATACTTCACAAGAACAAGCAATTACTGGAACACCTTGAGAGGTTCCCGTTCCGAGAAATGTGATTTTCATGGCAGCGCAAAATACGCCAAAATGCGGAAATTAGTGGTTCACGACAAAGCGCACTGTGGTTTTGTTGCCAAGGTTATCGGTAAGCAAGGCGAAATAGAGTCCGCTGTTCCACTGGGCGGTTGGGATGACCAAACGTCGCGCGCTGGCGGTGCTTTCTGCCACTGTGATTCCTAAGCTATTGTATACCACGTAGTCGGTGATTAATCCGTCAGGGTGATCGATGCTGATTTGTGCATCAGCCGGATTGGGGTATGCGCTGTAAGCAACCTTCGGCAATTCGCCTACGCCAACTTCAGCATCTTCAATATCGACTCTGATTTCAGCAAAACCAGCACACCCTGAGCCATCCCAATTGGTTTCGATGGTCATGAGCAAATAGCGGCCAACAAGACCGTCAAAAAATGGCCCATCAACGCCCGCATAGGATGCGTTGCCTGGTGCTTGAGGCACCTGAAAAGGCCCCCAAGGCAGCCATGAAACTCCGTCGAAGCTCACATCGAAATGGATGTTTTGCACACCTTGACCGGTTAAGCCAGGGGCGTTGAGATTCCAAATTCGCGATTCATAGAAGTGATGGGGACTTCCGAGGTCATACATAATCCAATGGCCATTGGGTCGTTCGATGTTCGGACTGGGCGAAGTGGTGCATGAAATCCACGAATCGAGAAGCGATGTGGAGTGTGCTCCAAAATCGCATTGGGCGTTGAGCTGCGAAGCAGCAAGTCCAAGGATGAATAGCAGTACGCTGTGTGGTCGCATGATTTATAGATTTAAGAAGCCAAGCGGCTGTCCGTTCGAAATATCAAAGAAGTTACTGAGGTTCGGCAAAACGTATTCCATGTCACTGGGCTGTACACCCAACCACAAAGCAAGTTCGGCGAAGTAGAGGTCAGCAGCGGTCGTTGGGATGAGGATTCCTCCCCCCACTTCGAGGTCGCTGTTGAGGGTAAGATCAGGAAAGCTGCCATAGATTTGCGCGCCATTCACTGCGCCGCCCATAACCAGGGTATTTCCTCCCCATGCGTGATCGGTACCGTTGCCATTTGAAGTAAGTGTGCGGGCAAAATCTGAAATGGTAAACGTGGTTACCTTTTCGGTCATTTGCAATTGGGTGAGCGCGTTGTTGAATTCGCCCAGCGCTTGGCTCACAAGTGCGAGCATAGCCTGTTGATTGTTCAACACCTCATCGTGGTGATCCCATCCACCGAAGGTGAGAAAATACGTTTGACGGGTATGCCCGAGTGTTTCAGCAGCAGCGATGCTGCGTGCGACCATTTGCAAGTCTTTTGACACCGGGTTGTCTTGGGTAAAGAACCCGTCGAACGGATCTACACCTGCGATCGCATTGGAGAAAAACTCGTGTTGCGCTTGGGAATTGATAACTTTATCGCGGTAGGTTTGCTTAAAGATGTCGCTGTACTGCTGTTCAAGCAAGCTTTGCGCGGCATTTCCAAGGAGGTTGTTGAAAGGATCGTTCTCATCGAACATTGCAATGCCGACACTTCCGTTATCTGTATTTTGAATCGCGTACTCGACCACCTGGTTCCCGGTTTGAAAGGTATTAACCCCAGCAAGCGAGATGCTCATACTCACCTCGGTGTTGTCGTTGAGGGTTTGCAAAATATCGGCAATTCGTCCACCCCATCCTTTCGAAGTGCGTTCTTGTGGCAAGCTTGTTTGCCACTGTCTAATTTGATCGGAGTGAGAAAGGAGCCCGAGCGGCAATTGCGCTGTTCCAGCCAAGACTTCTTGTTTGGTTACGTTATTGATCAGCGTTCCGACGTTGGCCACAAACGCAGCTTGCCCGTTATTGAAGAGCTGCTGCACTTCAGGCATCGAGGGATGCAAACCATACTGATGCCCGTTGTTGTCGGTAAAATTCAAGGGCAATAATTGATCTTGTTGGAGAGCTAAGTTTGAACGGCTGGCCGCGTAGGCTGCATAAGGGTCGGGCGACACTGGAACCAGCATGTTGAAACTATCGTTACCACCCGCGAGCAAGATGCAGACCAGCGCACGATAATTCTCTGTAGCTGGAAACAGCGGTTGCGTGGCCGGCTTAGCGAGGGCATTCATTAAGCCGAGATTAAGCACCGAGTTGAAGAAGGTGGCTGACCCGAGAGCCGCGCAGCTCGCTTGTCCGAGGAACTTACGTCGGTCAATGCGACGGATGTGATTATTTCTGGATGACATAATCAGGCGAAATTAGCGTGAGAAAAATGGCTGCTTTTACGGCTACAGCTTGATCAAAAAAAGCAAGTGTGGTCGCCGTTTCAGCGATGGTTTGTTTTGATTCATCAGATAGGTTCCCCCCTGTGAGCAAGATGTCGAGTCGATCGAGCAAGGCGCTCATTTGTCCACCCAAGGCTAATTCATCAGTGAGGTCAAGCGCAACTAAATCGTCAGGGTCAAGTAATTCAACATTAGATTCAGGAAAGCCGATCACAAATTGACTTGGTAGCGATGTAACCTCCATGTAATAATCAGCAAGGAACCAGAAGTATACCATATTAATATAGTTCATGGCTGACGCCGATGTGAGGATTTCAAACTCAGGTGCCACGAGGCCAGCATCAAAGATTGGTCCGTGTGGTGCATGCGATGGCAGGAAGAAGTTGAAAACACTGGGCGACGAGAGCACGTGTTGTTTGCAAGCGAACTCAAACAAGGCTGCAATGTTCCAGAGTTTTTCTGATTCGTTTTGCGCGTTGAATGCGCGCATCGTTTGGGTATAGCGGATCATGGGTTCGCGCATTTTCCCGCTTGCATCAAAAGCTATCCATTCGCAATCGCGGGCTTCAGGGTCGAGGAGAATGGCTTTAACAACGGCTCGCATGTCACCACGCACCCCGTTTCCATTATCTGCAAAGACTTCACTCACGCGAGCGATATACTCAGGCGTTGGATTTGATTTGACCAAGCGTTGAATGAGTTGTTTGCCGATGAATGGTCCGACGTTGGGGTGATTGAAGAGGTTATCTAAGGCATCACCTATGTCTTCCAAACCGGTTTGACCTGCTGGAACAACTTGATCGTTGAGGAGAAACTTTTCTCCTGGTTCATGCCATTCTTCAAACATTTGCATGGGCATGACCATGTTAATGGTTGGAATGGTATTGTTCGGGTCACCCCATTGCACAGGCACAAAAGAGAAGTCTTCAAAATGCCAATAGTACTGTGCAGGCCCGAGCCCTGTAAATACCTTTGCAAATTCACCGATGTCGGTGTTGTCATAGGTCGGTATGGGGTTGTCATTCGCATCGAGCACGAGTGAACCATCTTGATTGAGTTCGAAAAGGCCAATGGTGAAAAGTTGCATGACTTCGCGCGCATAGTTTTCATCGGGGCGAGTGTTCTCGTCGAGATTGGTTCGTTCATTGTTCAGATGACTGAGATAAAACCCCATCGATGGATGGAGCGTGACCGCTTCGAGTAGGTCACGGAAATTACCGAAAGCATGTTGGTAGAGCTTATCGTAATAATCGGCAAGACCTGAGGCTGAGATTTCAAGCTGGGACTTTTCTGAAATGACGAAAATTTCACTGAGTGCGAAAGCCACGCGCTGGCGCAATTGATCGTCGCCCTTCATGGTGTTGTTCCACCATCCCATTCGAAAATAGATTGAAAGCGGAAACACAGCACCACTGTTCACGACCTCATCTTGGCCCCATGTATCGAAGTAGGCTTGTGCGAAATGATTCCAGATCATTTCTGTGGTGTCTTTGTACGACATCAGCGGGAGGGCGACCTGCTGGTCAATCCAGGGTTCATACCCCATCTGCGACGCAGCTTGAATGTCTTCGTAATCATAGCCCATTGTAGCTTGACCGAGAAAGCGAGAGGCTGATTTAAGGTGGTCATCCATGCCCGCACCGTTGATGGTAGAGAGCTGATTGGTGTTTTGGGCTTGGCTACTTGAGCTGACTTGAACGCCGTTGACGCGACCAGCGCCAAAATGATCAGTGGCTTGCGCATGCACTGTATGCATATTGAGCAGCCATATCGACAGAGAGAATACCAGTTGTTTCATACTTCGAAACGTATAAATGAACAGCTATGAAGATACAATAAGACGAACAATACCCGCTAAAGTTTACACCTTGGAAGAAAAATTTAATTTACCGGTAATGTAGTCTAGCGCATACTCCACGAAAAACAGCAGCGTTTCAAGGCCACCAGGGTGGCGAAAATCATTCTGAAAACCACAACTTTAGACCGTTGAAACAATATTTTCACGTTCGCGCTTGGAGTGTCAGAAATAGTAGTACTTTCGCAGCGATTTCAAACATTCAAAACTTTTACAAATGCGTATTACTTTTTCAATTTTCGCAGCACTTTCAATTCTTATTTCTTCATGCGGTGGTGGCGTAGGTCCTAAAGAAACTGCAGAGAAATTCTTGACCCACGTTAACAACCTCCAGTTCGAAGAAGCGAAAGCTTATGCTACTGAAGGCACAGCCTCTTTGCTCGACATGGTTGCAAGCTTTGCAGCAATGAGCGAAGAGAAGCCAGAAGCTACAGCTTTCGAAATTCTTGACGTTACTGAAGACGGTGACAAGGCAACTGTTACTTACAAGAACGAAGGTGCAGAAGAAGCTGAAACCTTGAACTTGGTTAAGCAAGACGGCAAGTGGTTGGTTGACTTCAACAAAGAAGACATGAACAAAGAAGACGAAATGGGCATGGAAGATGACATGGGCATGGAAGAAATGGCTATGGATTCATTGGGCATGGACTCTTTGGAAGTTATGGTAGATGAGACTATTGACGCGATCGAAGCTCAATAAGCTACTGCTTTAGAACATTGAGAAGAGGATCTTTCGAGATCCTCTTTTTTTTGTCTCAACATTTTTGTCCTTTGAAGAACCTTTCATCACGGTAAGAAATACTTCTCATTTCGAGGAAAAAGGGTAATAAGAAATGTGCCCATCCGGCCGTTAGGCCGAAACCCCTTAAAAAACGCAATGACCGCCGCTATTACGGTTCTTGGTGATTCAAAATAGTTGAGAAGTGTGCTGCATTGAAGAGCGCGTCAAATGAATACCAGCCATGGTCGGTTTCGTAAAGGCCTTCGTAAACATCGAGGTTTGCTGCGTCTTTGAGCGCTAGCCACACCAATTCGGTGCAGTAAATTTTCTCGTTTTCGAAGATGTCGAAATCGTGATCAAACTTGCGGCCTTCATGAAGATAGCGCATTACGGCCTGCACGAAAGGTTGATGAAGTGTAGAATCGTTCAGGCGATTCACCACCAAGCTTCCTGGTCGGCTTTGCTTCACAAAAGCCTGCAACTCGTGCGTTTGCACCCCGTCGATTTCAGAATAGTCGCTTGACAGGCAGTGTACAACGTGTAATTCATTGTTGACCTGCACCACCACGCCGCAGTGCGATAGGGCATACTTGCCGTCCAATTTCGTGGCGATCATGCGGCTTACGAGACCATAGCCACGTCGAAGAATAATATCACCTGGCTTGAGGAGTGCGCGTTCTTGCGCAGTGAGTCGATATTGCGAATGTTGTTCAGCTTTGATCTCCGATTCTTCGTAAATTACGGCTGTAACAACGACTGCGCCTGAAATGAGCAGCAGTGCTAAGATGGCAAGTCGGAGTTTGGATTGGATGCGCATAAACGGAACACGAAGGTAAAACTTTGGCGCGAAATTTGGATTAGCTCTCATTTAAACCCCACGCTATGATTTATACAAGTTTGCTCGCAGTTCTTTTTCACATTGCACAGTTTTCGGGCGTTACGCAGGAGACCAAGATCCCTAAGGAAACGAATCTTCGCGTGGGTTCGGCAATGATTTCATGCAGTGGTTACGAAGGCCAAACGGCGTGTTACCAAATTCAAATGGGCGAAGCGATTGGCAGTGCTGATTGGGACATGACCTATTACTACATCGAAAATTTTGAATACCAAGCGGGTTACATTTACAATTTGAAAGTACGTTTTGTAGAGCGTAAGCCGCCGATTCCCGAAGATGCCCCAAAAACGCGTATTATCGTCGATCGCGTGCTTTCGATCGAAACCCCTTAAACCAATGGTCATGCGTCTTGTTTATCTTTTGATCGGCTCCCTTTTGTGGTCTACTGGCTGGTCTTGTGATGGCTATGAAGTAGGTCAGGTTTATTTCGGTGTGAACGATTACATTGAGTACCGACCGGGAACCTTACCGCTTATTGTTTCAGTGCCGCACGGTGGATATTTGACGCCCGATGAAATTGAAGATCGCGACTGTGAAGGCTGCACTTATGTGAACGACGGGTTTACGCAAGAGTTGGGATACGAATTGTACCAAGCTATTTTTGAGCAGGTTGGTTGCTACCCGCATTTGATCATCAACCACCTCGATCGACGCAAGCTCGATGGCAACCGAAATTTGAGTGAAGCCGCTGATGGCGACGATTTGGCTGAACAAGCTTGGCTTGATTTTCACACCTTTATTTCGGCGGCAAAGGCTTGTGTCACCGATGTTTACGGCAAAGGATTCTTTGTTGATTTACACGGTCACGGACATAGCGTACAACGCATCGAGTACGGTTATCTGATCTACGAAGCTGAGTTGGCATTTGAAGATGACGTGCTTAATTCAACGACCTACATCAACTACTCGAGTTTGCGCAACTTGGTGAACACAAACACCATGGGCTTGTCGCACACTGATTTGCTGCGTGGGCAAGGTAGTTTAGGCACATTAACTGCGGAAGTAGGTTATCCTGGGGTTCCGAGTGCGTCAGACCCCTTTCCAGTGGCTGGCCAACCTTACTTCAGCGGAGGTTACAACACCGTTACCCACAGCTCTTACCAAAGTGGCAGTATTGACGGTGTTCAGGTTGAATGCAATCAATCGATTCGTTTTGATTCCGCTGCGCGGATGGAGTTTGCCGTCGCCTTTGCGGGTACGCTCATCGATTTTACATCGACCCACTACAATGTCGATGGCGCATATTGTGTAGACACATCGGTGGAAGCGTTTGAAGCGTTATCGCTAACGGCCTACCCGAATCCGGGTCGCGGCGTTTTGCATGTTGATGTGAATGGCGAAATGGCACCGGGCGGCACGGTCGTGTTGCATGACAATTTAGGACGGATTGTTGTCGCGGAAACTATGGCGCAACGTTCGCATCAATTCAGCAACCTCGCACCAGGCAGTTACATCTTGAGTTACATAGACCTTAGTGGACAAATGCAACGTTTAAAGTGGTTGAACGTGGAGTGAATGACTTAACGCCTAACTTGTGCATTTCCAACCTAAATCGACAAAGATCAGGCCGTTTGCTTTGCTGCAGATGAAATAACCCGTTACCTTTGTAACCAACCTACAAGGAAGACCCGTGGAAATTGATCGAGTGATACTCTCCGCAAAGCAGAAAGCGCTTCGCATCAACCTGAATCAAGACCTGTATGGCACCTTTGCAGAAATTGGTGCTGGACAAGAAGTGGTGCGCCACTTCTTTCGAGCAGGTGGTGCTTCAGGTACCATTGCGAAAACCATTTCAGCGTACGACAAAGACTTTAGCGATGCCATATACGGGCCTGAGGAAAAAGGGCGCTACGTATGCAAACCTCGACTCATCAAAATGCTCGATTATGAGTATGAGTTGATGGTTGATCGTTTAGATCGCAAAAAGCACCCCACGAAACGCTTTTTCGCCTTTGCGAACACGGTTGCAACGATCAACTTTCATAAAACCGTACAAGGTCATGGATGGTTTGGCGTGAAGTTTCAAACTTCACCCGAGAAGGCGCCGAATACAGTGGTATTGCACGTCCGTTTTCACGAAAATGATGCCTTGTTGCAGCACGCTTCGGTTGGTGTATTGGGGGTGAACTTGATTTACGGATGTTTCTTCTTCTTCAAGAAACCGAAAGATTTGTTGAAGAGTTTGTACGACAATTTAACGCGCGACCAGATTGAAATCGACATGATTTCAATGAATGGTCCTGACTTCGAAGATGTCGACAACCGATTATTGAGTTTGCAGTTGGTGAAAAACGGCATGACGGATGCTGTTATTTTTTCACCCGATGGCAGCAACATTCAAGCGGCAGATATCTTATACAAGAAAAATATCTTGACCATTCGTGGCAGTTTCAGGCCTGTAACAAAGGTGAATATCGACATGATTATGAAAGGTTTCAAGATGTTTGAAGCCGAGCAAAAAGTCGAGAATGAGCAGATTCAGGTGTTGTTTGAGATTACCTTGAATAACCTGAAAACCGATGGCGACATTGACGAGAAAGACTTCCTTGACCGGGCCGACATTTTGTGCTCGTTGGGGCAAACTGTTTTGATCTCGAACTACCAGAAGTACTTCAAATTGGTAGAGCACTTTTCACGCTATTCGAAGAAGCGAATGGGCTTGATTATGGGTGTGAACAACCTGCTTGACGTATTCAACGAACGCTACTACCGCGATTTAAATGGCGGTATTCTGGAGGCTTTTGGCATTCTCTTTTCACGCGATTTGAAGATATACCTCTATCCGTGGCGCGACGAGAGCACAGGCGAATTACTGACGTCTAAAAACGCACCAATTCACCCCCGTTTGAAACCATTGTATGACTATTTGATATTCAACAAGCGTATCGTTGACATCGAAGACTACAACGACGAGATTCTACACATTTATTCGCGCAACTGTTTGCAGATGATCCGCGATGGCGAAAGTGGTTGGGAAAGTTTGGTTCCGACTTATGTCGACACGATCATCAAAGAAAAGCAACTGTTTGGTTACAGCAAGCCTGAGTCGATTTCGAACTAACGTTCGGATGGGCGCAGAGGATCAATCGCCAAGTGTTGCTTGAACCACATTATAAAGCACAAAAAAAGGGGCCTAAGCCCCTTTTTTATTTCATATTGATTGCGTTCACGCTTCATCTGCGACAGATGATTCAGCGCGTTTTGCAAGGCGATCGAACTCTTCTTGTGAGCCCACAACATTCCGATGGAACTTGCGGATTCCTGTACCTGCGGGGATCAAGTGACCTACGATCACATTCTCTTTGAGGCCAAGTAGGTAATCAACCTTTCCACTCACTGCCGCCTCGTTCAATACCTTGGTCGTTTCCTGGAAGGAAGCTGCCGAGATGAACGACTTGGTTTGAAGCGATGCTCGGGTAATACCTTGGAGCAACGGACGCGCTGTCGCTGGACGCGCATCACGGCCTTCGGCTACTTGCTTGTCTTTGCGCTTGAGCATTGAGTTTTCATCGCGCAAACGTCGCGCACTGATAATTTGTCCTTTTCGCAGAACATCTGACTCACCGGCCTCAGTAACTACGATCATGCCATATACGCGATCGTTTTCTTCCATGAAGTCGATTTTCTCTACGCTTTGTTTCTCAAGGAAACGTGTATCTCCTGGATCCTCGATGATTACTTTCTTCATCATCTGACGAACGATAACCTCGAAGTGTTTATCGTTGATCTTCACCCCTTGCAAGCGGTATACTTCTTGAATTTCATTCACGATGTATTCTTGCACGGCGGTCGGGCCTTCGATATCAAGGATATCAGATGGTGTAATTGCACCATCAGAAAGTTGCATACCTGCTTTCACCCAGTCGTTTTCTTGCACAAGGATGTGCTTAGAGAGCGGCACCAAGTAACGCTTCACCTCGCCTGTTTTCGAAGTTACTGCAATCTCACGGTTACCACGTTTGATTTTGCCATAGCTCACGATACCGTCGATTTCAGAAACTACGGCAGGGTTCGATGGGTTACGCGCTTCAAAGAGTTCAGTTACCCGTGGAAGACCACCCGTGATGTCGCCTGATTTACCGGTGATTCGTGGGATCTTCGCGAGGATATGACCTTCAGAGATCTTATCACCAGGACCAACAGAAACGTGAGCTCCTACTGGAAGTGAGTACTCGCGGAGGATCTCCTTCTTCTTATCGACGATGTTGATTGTTGGGTTCTTCTTCTTGTCACGCGACTCGATCACAACCATTTCGCGGAAGCCGGTTTGCTCATCTTGCTCAACGCGGTAGGTCACACCTTCTTCAACTGCGTCGAATACAACGGTACCCGCTGCTTCGCTCACAATCACGTTGTTGAATGGATCCCATGTACAAATCAGGTCTCCCTTCTTCACTTCAGCTCCGTCTTTCACATACAATATTGCACCGTATGGGAGGTTCGAAGTTGAAATGGTGATGCCTGTTTTGTCATCGATGATTTTAACTTCAGTCGAACGCGAAACGACAATTTTCTGAAGTGTACCGTCTGCAGTCATGCGATCTACAGTACGAAGCTCGTCCATTTCTAGACGGCCTGTGCTGCGGGCACGCAAATCATTCTCATCAGAGATACGCGATGCCGTACCACCTACGTGGAAAGTACGAAGTGTAAGCTGTGTACCTGGTTCACCGATTGACTGCGCGGCAATAACGCCCACAGCTTCACCGCGCTGAACTTGACGTCCGGTTGCAAGGTTACGTCCGTAGCATCGTGCACATACACCCATTTTCGATTCACATGTGAGTACCGAACGGATTTCCACTTCGTCAATGCCAGCCTCTCCAATTTCATCAGCGATTTGCTCTGAAATCTCTTGTCCGGCTTCAACGATGATATTACCTGTGTCGTTGTTGTAGATATCGTTCACCGACACACGACCGATGATTCGATCAAAGAGCGATTCAACCACTTCATCACTCTTCTTGAGTGCTGTAGCAACCAAACCACGCAATGTACCACAATCTTCTTCGGTGATGATCACGTCTTGAGCAACGTCAACCAAACGACGGGTAAGGTAACCCGCATCCGCCGTCTTAAGTGCGGTATCGGCCAAACCTTTACGCGCACCGTGGGTTGAGATGAAGTACTCGAGAATCGAAAGGCCTTCTTTAAAGTTCGAAAGGATTGGGTTCTCGATGATGTCTTGTCCGCCCGTTGCAGAAGATTTCTGAGGCTTGGCCATCAATCCACGCATACCAGACAGCTGGCGAATTTGTTCTTTCGAACCACGTGCACCTGAGTGGAACATCATGTACATCGAGTTGAATCCGTCGTGGTCTTTCTCGAGGCGATCCATCAAAATATTTGTCAAACGCGAGTTGGTATGCGTCCAGATGTCAATGATCTGGTTGTAACGCTCGTTGTTTGTGATGAGTCCCATGTTGTAGTTATCCATCACTTCACGCACCTTCGTCTCAGCGTCAGCTACAAGGCGGTCTTTTTCTGGCGGGATGATTACATCGGTCAATTTAAACGACAAACCACCTTTGTAAGCCATGGTAAAGCCCATGTTCTTCATGTCGTCAAGGAACTTAACAGCACGTGGAACACCTACCGATTTGAGGATGTTACCAATGATATCACGGAGCGACTTTTTGGTCAGAAGCTCATTGATATACCCCACTTCTTCAGGAACGATGGCGTTGAAAAGTACGCGACCGGCCGTTGTTTCAAATGTTGAAACGTTGCCTGCCGCATCATGCCAACGCACGTTGATGTAGCTGTGGAGGTCAAGTTGACCTTCGTTGTATGCGATAATTACTTCTTCAGCACCGTAGAAGGTCATGCCCTCTCCTTTCATCTTCAATGCTTCTGAAGAACGGCGGCCTTTCGAAATGTAGTAAAGACCCAAGACCATGTCTTGCGAAGGAACCGTGATTGGCGCTCCGTTGGCAGGGTTAAGGATGTTATGCGAAGCTAGCATCAAAAGCTGTGCTTCCAAGATGGCAGCGTTACCCAATGGCAAGTGAACCGCCATTTGGTCACCGTCAAAGTCGGCGTTGAATGCCGTACAAACCAAGGGATGCAGCTGAATCGCTTTTCCTTCGATCAATTTAGGCTGGAACGCCTGGATACCAAGTCGGTGGAGCGTTGGGGCCCGGTTGAGCAACACAGGGTGTCCTTTGAGAACATTCTCCAGGATGTCCCAAACCACAGGCTCTTTGCGGTCAACAATTTTCTTTGCTGACTTTACGGTTTTCACGATGCCACGTTCGATCATCTTGCGAATGATGAAAGGCTTGTAGAGTTCGGCTGCCATATCTTTAGGCAAACCACACTCGTGCAATTTCAATTCAGGACCTACGACGATTACAGAACGTGCTGAGTAATCAACGCGCTTACCGAGGAGGTTTTGACGGAAACGACCTTGCTTACCTTTCAAGCTATCAGAAAGCGACTTGAGCGGGCGATTCGACTCCGTTTTCACCGCGCTTGACTTACGAGAGTTATCGAACAACGAGTCAACCGCTTCTTGAAGCATACGCTTCTCGTTGCGGAGAATCACCTCAGGTGCTTTAATTTCCATCAATCGCTTTAAGCGGTTGTTACGGATAATTACACGGCGGTAGAGGTCGTTCAAGTCAGAAGTAGCGAAACGTCCACCATCAAGTGGAACGAGCGGACGAAGTTCTGGGGGAATCACAGGCACAACCTTAATGACCATCCATTCAGGGCGGTTATCAATGCGGCTTGTAGCATCGCGGAAAGCCTCAACAACCTGCAAACGCTTGAGTGCTTCGTTCTTTCTTTGCTGCGAAGTTTCGATATCTGCTTTCGCACGGAGGTCGTAAGAAAGCTCATCGAGATTTAATCGCTGCAAGAGATCATACAATGCCTCAGCGCCCATTTTAGCCACGAATTTATTCGGGTCTTTGTCGTCGAGGTATTGGTTTTCTTTCGGAAGTGTATCGAGGATATCGAGGTACTCTTCTTCGGTCAAGAAGTCATATGCTGCAAGCGGCTCACCTTCTTTGTTGACTGCCGGTCCGGCTTGAACAACGACGTAGCGCTCGTAGTAGATGATTTGGTCAAGCTTCTTGGTTGGAAGACCGAGGAGGTAACCGATTTTATTCGGTAGTGACTTGAAGTACCAGATGTGAGCAACAGGCACAACCAATTGGATGTGTCCCATGCGCTCGCGGCGAACCTTCTTTTCAGTTACTTCAACACCACAGCGATCACAAACGATGCCTTTGTAGCGAATACGCTTGTACTTACCACAGTGGCATTCGTAATCTTTTACTGGACCGAAAATTCGCTCGCAGAAGAGTCCATCGCGTTCCGGCTTATAGGTACGGTAGTTGATGGTCTCTGGCTTCAGCACTTCCCCGTGCGAATGCTCGAGAATTTGCTCTGGTGAAGCGAGTGAAATCGTGATTGTGGTGAAATCACTTTTGAGTCTATTTACTTGTTTCTGTGTCATGTCGAAACTTGTGAGTCGTGATTAAATAAAGCCTGCGCTTAGTCGAGGGAAATGGTCAAGCCAAGTCCGCGTAGTTCGTGCAACAATACGTTGAACGATTCAGGAATACCTGGCATCGGCAAGGTTTCACCCTTAACGATAGCCTCGTAAGCCTTCGCCCTACCGATTACGTCGTCAGACTTCACGGTGAGGATTTCTTGCAGGATGTGTGCAGCACCAAATGCTTCAAGTGCCCAAACCTCCATTTCACCAAAACGCTGACCACCGAACTGTGCTTTACCACCGAGCGGTTGTTGCGTAATAAGCGAGTATGGACCGATTGAACGCGCGTGCATTTTGTCGTCAACCATGTGGCTCAGCTTCAGCATGTAAATCACACCAACTGTAGCTGGCTGATCGAAACGCTCACCTGTGCTACCGTCATAGAGGTAAGTAACACCGAAGTCAGGAATACCTGCTTCACGGCTGTACTTGGTGATATCGTCAATTGAAGCACCATCGAAAATTGGTGTTGAGAATTTCACACCAAGCTTCTTGCCAGCCCAACCGAGAACGGTTTCATAGATCTGGCCCAAGTTCATACGTGAAGGTACACCGAGCGGGTTCAAAACGATGTCAACGGGAGATCCATCGGGCAAGAATGGCATGTCTTCATCACGCACGATGCGCGCAACGATACCCTTGTTCCCGTGGCGACCTGCCATCTTATCACCTACTTTCAACTTACGACGTTGAGCAATGTAAACTTTAGCCAGTTTCATGATACCCGCTGGCAAATCGTCGCCAACAGTTAACTGGAACTTCTTGCGCTGGTAAACACCGCGAAGGTCATTGTGCTTGAGGTTAAAATTGTGAATCAAACGCTTCACGAGGTCGTTCACGTCTTCATCACGCGTCCAAGCATCTGCATTGACGATTGAATAATCGAGCGTTTGCAAAGCTTTAGCAGTGAATTTTACGCCTTTCTTGATGAGCTCTTCTTTGTAGTAGTTAAAGACCCCTTGCGCAGCCTTGCCACTGAGTAAAGTCATCAATTTCTCAACCAAAACCTTCTTCAGCTCTGCTGCTTCTTTTTCGTAGTCTTTATCGAGTGAATCGATAAGGGCTTTATCTGCAGCCTTCGCTTTGCGATCTTTCATCGCACGAGAGAAGAGTTTTTTATCGATAACGACACCACGGCTTGAAGGTGGAACCTTGAGCGAAGCATCTTTCACATCACCTGCTTTGTCACCGAAGATTGCTCGAAGCAGTTTTTCTTCTGGCGAAGGATCGGTTTCACCTTTCGGTGTGATCTTTCCAATAAGGATATCACCTTCTTTAACGTCAGCACCAATTCGGATCAAACCGTTTTCATCGAGGTCACGTGTTGCTTCCTCCGAAACGTTTGGAATATCAGCTGTAAGTTCTTCGACACCACGTTTAGTATCACGCACTTCAAGTACATATTCATCAACGTGAACCGATGTGAAAATATCTTCGCGCACTACACGCTCAGAAATCACGATCGCATCCTCGAAGTTGTAACCTTTCCAAGGCATGAATGCAACCTGGAGGTTTCGTCCAATAGCGAGCTCCCCTTTCTCGGTAGCATAGCCCTCTACCAACACATCGCCCTTATTGACCTTTTGGCCGAGTGCAACGATTGGAGTGAGGTTAATGGTGGTCCCTTGGTTGGTTTTTGTAAACTTGGTAACGTTGTAGACTTTGGTATCTTCTTCAAATGAGACCAAACGGTCTTCATCTGACATTCGGTATTGGATGTGAATCTCGCGTGCATCAACATAAACAACGGTACCTTCACCTTCAGCGGTGAGGAGCACGCGTGAATCTTGAGCTACCCGACCTTCGAGACCTGTACCAACAATCGGCGATTCAGGACGCATCAAAGGCACAGCCTGGCGCATCATGTTTGATCCCATCAAGGCACGGTTCGCATCATCGTGTTCCAAGAAAGGAATCAACGAAGCCGCGATCGACGCGATTTGGTTTGGAGCGATGTCCATCAATTTCAAATCGCTCGGTGGAACCACAGGGAAATCACCTTCCAAACGGGCCTTTACAGTTTCGGTGGTGAAGTTTCCTTTGTTGTCTACCTTGGCATTAGCCTGGGCGATGATCATTTCGTCTTCTTCTTCAGCCGACAAATAAGTTACTGCTTCCTGACCATAATGCACAACACCTGATTCTACCTTACGATATGGGGTCTCAATAAATCCGAGGCGATTCACTTTCGCGAATACACACAACGAGCTAATCAAACCGATGTTCGGACCTTCCGGGGTCTCAATCGTACACAAACGACCGTAGTGGGTGTAGTGAACGTCACGAACCTCAAATCCGGCGCGTTCACGCGAGAGACCGCCTGGCCCGAGTGCCGAAATACGACGCTTGTGGGTAACTTCAGAAAGTGGGTTGGTTTGATCCATGAATTGCGACAACTGGTTCGTTCCAAAGAACGAGTTGATCACCGAAGACAAGGTCTTGGCATTGATCAAGTCAGTTGGAGTAAATACTTCGTTGTCACGCACATTCATACGTTCACGGATGGTACGCGCCATTCGTGCAAGACCCACGCCGAACTGCGCGTAAAGTTGTTCACCAACTGTACGTACGCGACGGTTTGATAAGTGGTCAATATCATCTACATCGGCCTTGGTATTCACCAAGTCGATCAAGTAGCGTATAATCATCAAAATATCTTCCTTGGTCAAGGTACGAACGTCCATACCAGCATCCAAGCCCAGTTTACGGTTAATGCGGTAACGTCCTACTTCGCCGAGGTCATAACGTTGCTCCGAGAAGAAGAGCTTATCGATTACGCCACGAGCCGTTTCCAAGTCTGGCGGCTCAGCGTTACGCAATTGGCGGTAGATGTATTCGACTGCTTCTTTTTCAGAGTTCGAAGTATCTTTTTGAAGCGTGTTGTAGATGATCGCATAATCAGCTTGGTTCACATCTTCCTTGTGTAGGATGATAGTTTTAGCACCTGATTCGAGGATCTGTTCTACGTGATCTTTATCGAGAACAGTTTCACGATCGATAATCACTTCGTTACGCTCGATCGACACCACTTCGCCAGTATCTTCGTCAACGAAGTCTTCGATCCAAGTTTTTAGAACGCGGGCTGCGAGACGACGTCCTTGCGCACGTTTAATGCCCGCTTTCGACACCTTCAATTCCTCAGCGAGGTTGAAGATTTCGAGAATATCTTTATCACTCTCGTAACCAATTGCACGGAGCAACGTAGTTACAGGAAGTTTCTTTTTACGGTCGATGTATGCGTACATCACGCTGTTGATGTCTGTCGCAAATTCAATCCATGAGCCTTTGAATGGAATGATTCGGGCAGAGTACAGTTTTGTACCGTTTGCGTGGCGGCTTTGCCCAAAGAACACCCCTGGCGAGCGGTGCAATTGGTTAACGATCACGCGTTCAGCGCCATTTATAACGAATGAACCCCGTGGAGTCATGTATGGGATCAAGCCCAAATACACGTCTTGCACGATCGTTTCAAAATCTTCGTGTTCAGGGTCTGTACAGTAAAGTTTGAGCTTAGCTTTCAGCGGCACACTGTAGGTCAGTCCTCGTTCGATACACTCATCAATGGTGTATCTAGGAGGGTCAATAAAGTAGTCGAGGAACTCGAGTACGAACTGATTACGGGTATCGGAGATCGGGAAGTTCTCAGCGAAAACTTTGAAGAGGCCCTCATTGGCTCGATCTTCGGGGTTCGTTTCGAGTTGGAAAAACTCTTGAAACGAACGCAACTGGATTTCAAGGAAATCCGGGTAGTCGAAATCTCGACGCGACGAAGAGAAATCAATGCGACCAGTGGGGGTATGTGTGACCAGTGCCATGTATGCGGATACTAGGGGTACAACAAAAAACGATGCAGGTTAGAATAGGGTAAAAAAGGGTTTAGGCCCTGACCTGCGGCCTGGCCTAAACCCTATCAAAACGTACGCGGTAGCTTACTTAATCTCAACTTCGGCTCCTGCTTCTTCGAGTTGTGACTTGAGGGATTCTGCTTCATCCTTCGGCACACCTTCTTTGATCGGCGCAGGGGCTTTATCTACGACTTCTTTCGCTTCCTTCAGACCGAGGCCTGTAAGTTCTTTCACGAGTTTCACTACAGCGAGTTTACCTGCGCCAGCGCTCTTCAGGATTACGTCGAAAGAGGTTTTCTCTTCAACGCCTGCACCTGCGTCACCACCACCAACAGGACCGGCAAAAACTGCAGCTGCAGCTGCAGGCTCGATGCCATACTCGTCTTTAAGGATTGCTGCGAGTTCGTTGACTTCTTTTACAGTCAGGTTTACGAGGCCCTCGGCAATTGCTTTCAAATCCGCCATTTTATTAGATATTAACTGGGTTCAACAAAAAATTACAATTAACGCTCAGAAAGCGTTTTAACAACGCCTGCGATCGTTTGACCACCTGACTGAAGTGCCGCGAGTACATTCTTCGCAGGAGACTGGAGCAATGCGACGATGTCAGCAATTACTTCTTCCTTCGATTTGAGTGTAGTCAGCGCTTTCAGTTTGTCGTCACCAACGAAACAAGCTTCTTCAATATACGCGCCTTTGAGTAAGGGTTTTGGGTTTTTCTTTCGGAAATCCTCTATGAGTCGTGCTGGGAGGTTACCTACAGTTGAGAACAACAATGCAGTTTGGCCTTTTAAGCATTCATCATATAGGGGTGAAAAATCTTTTCCTTCCGTGCGATCCATTGCGATCTTCAGGAGGGTATTTTTTACCACCCGCATTTGGATGTCTTTCTTGAAACACTCCCTTCTCAGCTGGCTGGTTGCGAGCGCATTAAGTTCAGATGCGTCGGTCAAGTAAATGACCGGAGCTTCTGCCAATAATGCTTGCAGCTCGTCTATGATCTGGTGTTTTTCTTCACGCGTCATAAGTAGAAGAATTTTACCAGTTACTAAGCCGTAACTGATTTGGGTTCAACCTTTACTCCAGGACTCATCGTAGCACTAATACTAATGCTTTTGATATAAGTCCCTTTCGCAGCTGCTGGCTTCATTTTCACAAGTGTTTGAACGAGCTCTGCAGCATTTTCAGACAACATGTTACTTTGAAATGACGTTTTTCCGATCGACGCGTGTACGATACCGTACTTGTCTACCTTAAAGTCAATTCGACCAGCTTTTACATCACGTACAGCCTTTCCGACCTCCATAGTAACGGTTCCCGTTTTCGGGTTCGGCATGAGGCCACGAGGTCCGAGAATTCGGCCCAAGGCACCTACTTTGCCCATTACACTGGGGACGGTAATAATTACATCCACGTCGGTCCATCCCTCCTTGATCTTAGTCAGATACTCATCCAACCCGACGAAATCGGCGCCTGCTTCTTTTGCTTCTGCTTCCTTGTCAGGAGTACAAAGCACGAGCACACGAACATCTTTACCTGTTCCATGTGGCAGTGAGACGGTTCCACGAACCATCTGGTTAGACTTTCTGGGATCAACACCAAGGCGAACCGCGATATCCACAGATGCGTCGAACTTCGTCGTTGAGATTTCTTTCACGATCGAAGCTGCCTCACCGAGGGAGTATGTCGCGATTGGATCATACTTCTCGAGGATCGCTTTTCTTTTTTTGGTCAATCTTCCCATTGCTTTTGCTTTTGATCTGACTAAAAAGGACGTTCACCTTCGACACGTATACCCATACTCCGAGCAGTACCTGCTACCATTGACATGGCAGACTCTAGGGTAAAGCAATTCATATCAGGCATCTTGTCTTCTGCAATTGCACGCACTTGCTCCCACGACACGGCACCGACTTTCTTACGGTTAGGTTCGCCTGAACCTCCCTTAAGTTTAGCCAATTCCATGAGTTGAACAGCAGCAGGTGGGGTTTTGATAACGAAGTCGAATGACTTGTCACCGTAAACCGTAATCACTACTGGCAAAACCTTCCCAGGCTTATCTTGAGTTCTCGCATTGAATTGCTTACAGAACTCCATGATATTCACCCCTTTTGAACCCAATGCAGGGCCAATTGGAGGTGACGGGTTGGCAGCGCCACCGCGTACTTGCAGTTTAATAAAAGCAGCTACTTCTTTAGCCATTTGTCTATGTATAAATGATCAGTCGCAATCGTACAAGGGGAAGCATTAAAAAATGGGCATTGTACGAAAAATCGGCTGTTACATCCGTTTATAATTAGGCTTCTTTCTCCACTTGCAGGTAGCCTAGCTCTACAGGTGTTTTTCTTCCGAAGATCTTCACCATGACCTTCAGTTTCTTCTTTTCTTCGTTAATTTCTTCAATGGTTCCGTTGAAACCGTTGAATGGTCCGTCGATTACTTTGATGGTTTCGCCGATTACGAATGGGATGTTGAGTTCTTCGCCATTTTCAGCGAGTTCATCGACTTTACCCAAGATACGGTTCACCTCTTGCAACCGGAGCGGAATTGGCTCGCCTTTGATTTCACCACCGAGGAACCCGATCACATTCGAAATATTTCGAATTACATGCGGAACTTCACCAATGAGGGCAGCTTCAAGGAGGACATAGCCCGGGAAGTAACTCCGTTCTTTGCTCACCTTTTTTCCATTTCTAATCTGATAGACCTTTTCAGTAGGAATGAGTACCTGGCCCACAAAGTCTTGAAGACCTTGTGCGTTGATTTCACTTTCGATCAGTTCCTTTACTTTCTTTTCTTTACCGCTGATCGCGCGAACCACGTACCATTTCTTTTCGATATCAGCCATGAGGCATCGTCTTATTTAGAGGCCCGTCAGAGCAGTTTGTAAAAAAATCCGATAACACCTTGCCAAATCGAACCGCTATCGTTCACGCCAAAGACATAGTCCATAGCGAAAACCAAGCCTGCGATCATCAATGATGCAATGAAAACGAGAACTGATGCTTCTTGAAGCTCCTTCCATGATGGCCAGGTAACTTTCGAAACCAGCTCTTGGTATGACTCTTCAATGTATGATTTGATGTTTGCCATCACTTTCTTTTTTTGCACGGGTGGCAGGACTCGAACCTACAACCAATGGTTTTGGAGACCACTACTCTACCGATTGAGCTACACCCGTGAATATGGCGAAAGAAGGTGACCGAGATCACCTTCTTTTGCCGTTTATTCTATTTTAAAATCTTAGTCGAGGATCTCCGTAACCTGACCTGCACCTACAGTACGGCCACCTTCACGGATTGCAAAGCGAAGACCTTTATCCATCGCAACTGGCTGGATCAAGTGAACTTCGATTGACACGTTATCCCCAGGCATTACCATTTCGCGGCCTTCGCCGAGCATGATCTCACCTGTTACGTCAGTTGTACGGAAGTAAAACTGCGGACGGTATTTGTTGTGGAATGGCGTGTGACGGCCACCTTCTTCTTTCTTCAAGATGTAAACTTCAGCCTTGAACTTCTGACGTGCCTTGATAGACCCTGGCTTCGCGATAACCATACCGCGACGGATTTGGGTTTTTTCAATACCACGGAGGAGTAGACCTACGTTGTCACCAGCTTCACCACGATCGAGGATTTTGCGGAACATCTCAACACCTGTTACGGTAGATGTCATTTTCTCTTCCTGCATACCGAGGATCTCAACTGGATCACCAGAGTTGATTACTCCTGTTTCGATACGACCTGTTGCAACAGTACCACGACCGGTAATGGTGAACACGTCTTCGATAGACATCAAGAAAGGCTTCTCGTTGTCACGTGGTGGAATTTCGATCCAAGTGTCAACTGCGTCCATCAATTCCATGATGGTGCCTACCCACTTGTCATCGCCATTCAAGCCGCCAAGTGCAGAACCTTTAACTACAGGTGAGTTATCACCGTCATAGTCGTAGAAGCTCAACAACTCGCGTACTTCCATTTCCACAAGCTCGAGGAGTTCTTCATCGTCAACCATGTCAACTTTATTCAAGAACACAACGATACGTGGAACGCCAACCTGACGACCGAGAAGGATGTGCTCACGTGTTTGTGGCATTGGTCCGTCGGTTGCAGCTACCACAAGGATAGCGCCGTCCATCTGAGCAGCACCTGTAACCATGTTTTTTACATAGTCGGCGTGACCCGGACAGTCAACGTGAGCGTAGTGACGGGTAGCCGTCGCGTACTCTACGTGTGAAGAGTTAATAGTGATACCGCGCTCCTTTTCTTCAGGTGCGTTGTCAATTTGATCAAAGCTGCGTGCCTCAGAAAAACCTTTGTCAGCGAGAACTTTAGTAATCGCTGCAGTCAAAGTAGTTTTACCGTGGTCAACGTGACCGATGGTACCGATATTCACGTGCGGCTTCGAACGGTCGAATTGTGCTTTAGCCATAGCCAGAATGTTTAATTAATTGTTCCTGTTCGTTTGTTCGTTGGAGCCAATGACGGGAATTGAACCCGTGACCTCTTCCTTACCAAGGAAGCGCTCTACCCCTGAGCTACATCGGCCGATGTATTGGAGCGGGAGACGAGACTCGAACTCGCGACATTCAGCTTGGAAGGCTGAAGCTCTACCAACTGAGCTACTCCCGCTTAAAAAAAATCTTGTGGGGGTAATAGGATTCGAACCTATTCAGTCTGAGACAACAGATTTACAGTCTGCCCCGGCTCTCCAACTCCGGCGTACCCCCGCTAAATAATTTTCTCTTCTTATGAAAGAGAGCCGGTGGAGGGATTCGAACCCCCGACCAGCTGATTACAAATCAGCTGCTCTGGCCAACTGAGCTACACCGGCAAATTTAAATGTCAAAGACCGTTTGTGGTCAAAAAAAAACACTCCCTCGTTTAAAAGGGAGTGCAAATGTAAGAAAGATTTCGACCGTACAAAATATTGGGACGAAATTTTTGACGCTCAATCAAGTTGAAAAATCAGTGCGCGCGAGATTTATCGCGTTGTTTCACGATTTGCCGGCGCAAAGCCTCTACTGCATCGTCGGTAGATTCTTCAAAAGACTTGCTTTGGCGCTTGGCAAAAAGGTCTTTTCCGGGCACTAAGAGCTTAATCTCTGTGACTTTGTTTTCATTGGTATCCGACTTTTCGAGTCGAAGAAACACCTCTCCTCCAATAATTTGGTCGTGAAAGGTTCCGAGCTTAGCAATTTTCTCTTGGATGAAGTTGACCAATTTTTGATCAGCATCAAAGTGGATGGAGTGAACTTGTACTTGCATAGGAATGTGTGTTTAACCTTTAGGGTGACTGCGCTCGTGAATTGCCTTCAGCTTCTCGATGGTGTTATGGGTATAAACCTGCGTAGCGGCAAGGCTCGCATGTCCGAGCAATTCTTTAACTGAATTAAGTTGAGCGCCATTATTCAGCATGTGTGTTGCAAAGGTGTGTCGGAGGATGTGCGGACTGCGTTTATCGAGCGTACTAACCCTTCCAAGGTAGTGGTTAACTTTTAGATAGACAAATTTCGGATACAGTTTCTTTCCTCGGTCGGTACAAAGGAGGGCCTCGCAATCTGCATCTGCCACTCGTTCGCGCATTTCGATGTATCGTATAAGGAGAGCTACCGTCTTATCTATTAACGGGATTTGCCGCTCTTTGTTACGCTTTCCGATCACGTTTATACTTTTTTTGTAAGTATCAACGTCTTGGTTGCGGAGGCCGATAAGTTCTGCCAAACGTATCCCGCATTCATAAAGCAGCGTAAGCATAACTTGATCGCGAATCTCAGCGAAGGTTTCTTCCACGCTCAACTCTTGCTCGAGCAAGCGCTGCATGCCTTTTTCATCAACAAACTGCGGGAGACGTTTTTCAATTTTCGGGGCTGCAGTTTTTCGCACGGGGTCACTCTCAACCCAACCTTGGCTTCGGGCATACTTATAAAATGTGGCGAGCGTTGAACGTTTGCGATGCACACTTTTTGATGAAACTGCCCGCTCGCGCATCGAAGCAAACCAAGACCGGATTTGTGCGGTGGTAACAACACGCAAATCAGATACCTCATAATGTACCAGTAAGTAATCGAGAAACTGTTCCAAATCACTTTGGTAGGCGGTGACGGTGTGTTCAGACATGCGTTTCTCAGAAACGAGATAACGCAAAAACTTCTCAAAATCGGTCATAAAAAAAGGCGGAAACCTGAATGTCAGATTTCCGCCTCAATATAGTGAGAATGTTAAATCAAATCTCGCGTTCCTGCAAAGACAATACGTACGCTGCTTTCTTATTCGCCTCACGCTTTATTACGGATGGCTTCAAATACTGCTGACGTGCACGAAGATGACGCATGGTTCCGGTACGTTCAAATTTTTTCTTGAACTTCTTCAATGCGCGTTCGATGTTCTCGCCTTCTTTTACTGGAATGATCAACATATTCTTCTGTCTAAATTGGAGGGCAAATTTACACTTTTTCTTTTACTACCCAAAAGTTTATTGTAAAATTTCTCTTGAAATCACCATCTTCTGGATCTCTGAGGTTCCTTCGCCGATGGTACATAGCTTGCAGTCACGGTAAAACTTCTCCACTGGGAAATCTTTGGTGTAGCCATAACCTCCAAAAATCTGCACGGCTTCGGTTGATGCGCGCACAGACACTTCACTGGCGTAATACTTGGCCATAGCTGAAACCTTGGTCACTTTCTCACCGCGATTTTTCAAATCAGCAGCTTCGAGCAACAACATTTCGGCGGCTTCAATCTCTGTCGCCATATCGGCAATCTTGAAGGCTATGGCTTGGAAGTTCGAAATCGGTTGGCCGAACTGGTGACGTTCTTTTGAATACCGAATTGCTGCTTCCATTGCACCTTTCGCAATGCCCAATGCCAATGCCCCGATGGAAATACGTCCACCGTCAAGGATCTTCATCGCCTGAACAAAGCCATCACCCACTTTACCCAAAACGTGGCTTTTCGGGATGCGGCACTCTTCGAAAATAAGCTCGGCAGTTTCGCTTGCGCGCATGCCTAACTTGTTCTCTTTCTTGCCGCCTGTAAATCCTGGTGTTCCGCGCTCAACGATGAAGGCCGTTATGCCCCGCGAATCGAGTAATTCACCTGTACGTGCGAGCACAACTGCTACATCTCCGCTAATTCCATGGGTTATCCAGTTCTTGGTTCCATTAATCACCCAGTGGTCACCATCTTCGCGTGCTACACATTGCATGCGCATCGCGTCAGAACCTGTATTTGCTTCTGTAAGCCCCCAAGCGCCGATCCATTTTCCGCTCGCCAATAAAGGAAGATACTTCTGCTTTTGTTCTTCGTTGCCAAAGCTCATGATGTGGCCCGTGCACAGCGAATTGTGCGCCGCTACCGATAAGCCAATTGAACCACAAACTTTGGCAATCTCTTCAATTACAAGCATGTATTCAAAATAACCCAATCCGGCACCGCCGTACTCTTCGGGGACAAGCACACCCATCATACCCAATTCACCTAGGCGATGAAAAAGATCTTTTGGGAAATGCTGCGATTCATCCCACTCCATCACGTGGGGTCTGATTTCTTTCTCAGCAAAATCTTTGGCCATTTGACCAATCATTTGCAAACTATCGGAATGCTCAAAATTCATTGTAAGGGCTTTCTTCGATTAAATTACAATCTGTCGAGATCGATGTTTTCAACAGCGCGCTAAAATAGTAATATTCGTCGACAAGGTTGTTAATAAAGCCTCTCCATTGAGCCCTTCTACACCAAGAAGAAAGGAGAATCCAGACACACTTGCGCCTGAACTTAAAACAAGTTCAGCTGCGGCAGCAGCCGAACCTCCGGTTGCGAGAAGATCATCATGAATGTAAACACGATCGCCATGTTGCACGGCGTCGGTGTGCATTTCAACCACCGCTTGGCCGTACTCCAAATCGTACGACACTGCGCGGGTAGCAAAAGGCAGCTTGCCCTTTTTCCGAATTGGCACGAAAGGCAGATCACAGGCCATGGCCAATGCCATTCCAAATAAAAAGCCTCTGCTTTCAATGCCCGCGATAGCCGTTGTGTCAGGCGGAATATTGCGCGCAAGCTCTTCAACCACTTGGCGGCACAACTCGGGGTTCTTCAACAAGGTGGTGATGTCACGAAAGGCGATGCCTGGCTTTGGAAAGTCACGAATTACACGAATGGCATCAAGTAACTGAGCCTCAAAACTATTATTCGACATAAATGTAGGGTCTGATGCGCAAAAAGAGGCTGTCTGTCATGCGGTGATGCTCTAACAACTCTTCTACCTTGATGAAGCGCCTGCGATGCGTTCGCATATCAATGATCGATTGCGCCATCTTCCAGCTCAGGTATGGATGCTTAGCCAAGTCTTCAACTGAGACTGCATTGAGGTTCAACCGACGAATCAATGAACTATCAATGCGCACTGTTTCGAGCAGTTTCTCTCTTACATTTGGATGGAGGTAGCGTATTTCGGACAATTGATCCATTGAATAAAAGCCTCCCAGTGCATTGCGGTAGCGAATAACCTGACGCGCAGATTTGGCACCAACCCCACGAATTTCCATTAGATCGAGTGAATCAGCACCGTTGAGCTCAACGATTAGCTGTGCTTTTTCAGCTGGCTTTGATGCGGCTTCATCGGTAAACCGTGGTGCGCTCGTGGGATAACTTTTTGACCAAGAACGCGCAGGCTTTGAATAATGTGCCGGTAGTTCAATGTTGTGCCGATGCCGATCAAACCATCCTTCAGGGAGAACATATACCCGCTCGAGATCGCGCTTTGATTTAAATCCACCAATGCGATCTCTGAACCGTATTACACCATCCGCCTGATAAGGCGATAACCCTAAACTCACCCACTCGGCATGGCTGATTGTATTGGGGTTAAAGGCGAAAAAAGATTCTTCGCGTTCATACGGTTGATCTTGGTCGATTTTAACGCTTGGCGCATCGATGTAATGCGCTACAAACGCGGCGTCAATGGCGGCTCCGTCGAACCGGGTTGGCAACGTGTAGTGAAACACGAAAGAAAAAGCAGGTATAGTTAGCAAGGTCAAAAGGCCTGTGCGTTCACTGCGTGAAAGCAAGATCGTATTGAACAAATTGAACTTGCGCCGTTTCACGTCAACTAAACTTTTTGATTTCTCCAGATTTCACGCGCGCCCTGTAGCTCCGAAGGTCTTTCAGAATTTCAGGAGCTAAGAAATACAAGCCCAGGATGTTCGGGAAACACATGGCGAAAATCATGGCATCGCCAAAGTCGAAAACTTGTTTTGCGCTGATTGCAGAACCCACAACAATGAAAATGCAGAAAATAGCTTTGTAAATGTTTTCAGCCGTTTTGTTTTCACCGAAGAGATAGGTCCAAGCTTTCATGCCGTAGTACGACCACGAGATCATGGTTGACAAGGCAAATAGGATGACCGCAACCGATAAAACAGTCGGGAACCACGAAATGGTTTGTGAAAACGCACTGCTTGTTAGGCTGATTGCATCGAGTTCTCCTGCACGTGCATTGACAAAAACTTCGGTAGCCGAGAAGGTGCCGTAATCGGCAATTACGATAACCAACGCAGTCATGGTACAAATGATGACCGTGTCAATGAATGGTTCAAGAAGCGACACCAAGCCTTCTGAAATCGGCTCATCGGTTTTTGCTGCGCTGTGCGCAATCGACGCCGACCCAATGCCTGCCTCATTCGAAAACGCCGCTCTGCGGAAGCCTTGAATAAGCACGCCAATTAACCCTCCATACATTGCATCAGCGGCAAATGCGCCGTCAAAAATGCGACCGAATGCGAAAGGCACTTGATCAAGGTTAGCCACAATCACAATTAAAGCTGCCAACACGTAAATACCGACCATGAAAGGCACAACCTTATCTGTAACTTTTGCGATGCTTTTAATACCACCGATGATAATGATACCGACAACTACCGCCATCAAAGCCCCGAAAATCCAACCGCGTTGAAAGAGGAATGACTCTGCGCCTCCGGTGACCTGAATGAGCTGTTCAGTGGCTTGATTCACTTGAACCATGTTTCCGCCGCCAAAGGAGCCACCAATACAGGCCACAGCAAACACTATAGCAAGCACTTTACCAGCCTTTCCGAAACCTTTATTTGCAAGGCCTTGGCTTAGGTAATACATCGGACCGCCAGAGACTGACCCGTCTGGGTTCTTGCGACGATACTTGACACCCAATGTACATTCGACAAACTTTGTAGACATTCCGAGCAACCCCGCGACAATCATCCAAAAAGTCGCCCCAGGACCGCCTATGGAAACGGCCACCGCCACACCGGCGATGTTACCAACGCCAACGGTGCCTGACAACGCAGCTGTGAGGGCTTGAAAATGGGATACTTCACCCGAGTGATTTGGGTTATCGTATTTACCACGCACCACATTCAGTGCATGTTTAAATCCTGAGAAATTAATAAACCTGAAGAAGATTGTGAAAAACACTGCACCAATGATCAACCAAATCAATACGAATGGAATGCGCACACTTTGGTAACGCACGCGGTATTGCTGGCCGATAAACTCAGCGGGATCGCCTTTAAGTGTGAGTGAAGCTCCATTGAAATCAGACAACACAATGGTTTCATTGGGCAGCAATGCGTCGAGCTGTTTGCGCAAAGTGTCATCGTTTGCAATGAGCTCATAGGCAAGGCTGAACTTCCCATCGTCTTGACCCGACACGTAGAACGAGACGTTCTTTATGGCCTTTTTATTTTCTCCCAATACCACCTCGGGAGCGCTTTGATCAACGACCATTTTGAATACATCGCGATCACGCTCTTTTCGTGCGACCTCGATTTCTTCATTGATTGCTATATCGAAGAAGATGACCTTGCTGATGGCCTTTGTGACGGGCTCCATGGCCTCGTTAATGCGATCATCAACGGTTTTCTGGGCATTGATGTTTGAAATTGCAAAGGCAAGCAGAAGTGTTAATCCGAAGGATTGGCGTAGAAAATGACTCATGTATCGGGTTTTGGTTTCGGCCAAAGATAACCAATCAAATAAAAGCACGGTGGTTTCGACAAAAGTTCATCGAAGCCCCCGACTGGCTCTACATTGCTTGGGGTGTTGGCTTGTTAGAGTTCCCACACGGTTGAGCGGCTGCGGCGCAAGCGTGGTTTGAAGTGTTCTTTGTTCTCGAGAATGAATGCCATGACTAAGTAAACGAGCACGGGAGACCCCAAGGTGATGAAACTCAAGTATATGAACGAGAGTCGAATACGCTGTACGCGAATCCCAAGTTTTCTTCCCCACCACTCACAAACACCAAAAGTTTGGCGTTCAAAGAAATCAAGTATCTGCTGTGTCATACGATAGATTATTGAGTAACGTAACGCCTATGGAGCAAGATAAGCATTTTTTTTGGCAACAGTATTCTTTATACAGGTGCAGCTGTCCTTGCGACTCGAGCAAATTATCAGCGCGCCAGCCGTGATCTAACCACAGTCTTGTGATTTTATTGTCTTCGCGCAACATTTCTTCCATCCAACCCAAAACTTTAGCAACACCTTGGTCGTCGTTTTGCAAGCGATAGTTGAAAAAAAGCATGGGGATGACCGCGTTTCCGATAATGCTCTCGAGCGTGCCTCGTCCAAGCGGTTCGGTAGCACCGAGTTGGGCTGGCAAATTGAGTGCAACCACCTTCATAGATTGTGATAACTGATGAATCAGCGCATCGAGTGATTCAGCACTGCTGATTGCGCGCCATTGCAACGCTCCTCCAAAAATAACCGCCGCCAGTTGTCCGAGGCGCACGCGGGGGTGATTCGCGGGCTTCATTCGTCCGCGTTGCCAGGCTGATGGATGCACGGGTTTCAAGCCGAACATCTTTTGATAGTGGGTATATTCGGCTGCCAGTTCACCAATTGAACTGAGCCGGAGATCGACCATCCACCAACCGGAGTGCACAGCGAGCAAAGCTTCCAATCGCTGAGGTCGGTCGGCAAATTTCCCCACAACTTGCCACGGGAGGCTTTGAGCAAGTAGCTCATATGCCGTATGGTTCAGGCCAAATCCAAATGCCCGGCAGAGCATGTTCCACCAAACAGCATTCCAGTCGTTTTGATGACTTTGCATCAACACCCCTACGCGCTTCGTTTTTTCAGCGATGCGTTCCACGGCCATGCGATGCAGCCACCCTTCGCGTGCGATGCCCTCGACTTCGTGCAGCCGCACAGCACAGGGCAAATTCTGAGGCGTTTGGATGAATGCCTGATAGTCAAACCAATGCTTTTTGTCAATCAAGGGTTCAAGTACCAACGTTGGCACTTCTTGTGCTTTGGCATTTACAAGCGGCTCATCATCTTCGAGCACCACATGCAAAATCACATTGGCATAAGACGGGTCATGCTGGTGTTTGTGGCGGCGCCATTCTGACGATTTCACATGCACTTCAACGCTGCCTACCCAGAGTTCGCGGCCGATTCGAAGCTTGGCTTCAAGAAAATCCGGACCCGAATTTCGGTTCCAGTGCCCTTGAAATAAAACGGTCAGTTCGCGTCCTGAAGTACAGAACAAACGTCCGTGTGGAAGTCGCTGATAGCGCCAAATGTATTGGAGGTAGTCTTCATTCATGTCCCGAAAATGGGACAAGAAAGCTTAGGTCACATCGCCAAATTCAAGATCGGCGGCCTAAAGTTTACGGTTGTAAGGTATGCATGAATTGCGCCATCTCTTGTTGCATTTTTCGCGCTGCCGCGCGGATGTGCACTTCGTAGTGACCGGCATAAATAATGGCGCGCGATGCATTCACAAGCAGCCCGATGCCTTGTTTGCGCGAAGGACCAATGAGGCCTGCTTTTGCGGTTTCGAGCAAATCGCCGCCCTGCGCACCAACGCCTGGAACCAAGAAAAAGTGATCCGGTGCAATTTCACGCACGCGCGCGAGCCCTTCAGGACGTGTAGCTCCAACCACAAACATAAGTTGTTCGGGACTCCCCCATTGCGCACAGGTGGTGATCACTTGCTCATACAAAGGCGGTTGACCGTGAAACTGGAAATCGTTGGCCCCCGGATTTGATGTTAAGCCCAACACGATGGTCCACTTATTTGCATAATCCAAAAAGGGCGTGATCGAGTCTTTCCCCATGTAAGGAGCAACCGTAATTGCATCCGCTTTCAAGTCATCGAATATGGCTTTGGCGTAGGCTGAAGCCGTATTGCCAATGTCTCCGCGCTTGGCATCGGCAATGACCATGCAGTGTTTTGGTATGGCCGCAATGGTTTCTTTGAGCACATCCCATCCGGCAGAGCCGAAAACCTCATAAAAAGCCAAATTTGGCTTGTAGGCAACACATAGGTCGGAGGTCGCTTCGATCACCATTTTATTGAATGCGAGCATGCCCTCTGGAGTTTTGGCGAACTGCTCGGGCATTTTTGCGGGATCTGTATCGAGGCCAACACAGAGAAACGACTCTTTGCGGTTGATTTGCTCAATGAGTTCTAACTTGGTCATCCCTGGCCTGTTTTGAGTTTTTCGGCGTTTTCAGCCATTTTCAGCGGTTCAATAATCACATCCACGTCGCCATCAAGCACGTGTTGCAGGTTGTATAAGGTGAGGTTGATGCGGTGATCGGTTACGCGACCCTGCGGATAATTGTAGGTTCGAATCTTTGCTGAACGGTCGCCAGTCGAAACCAAGGTTTTTCGTTCAGCTGCGCGTTCTTGCTCTTTTTTATTGAGCTCGAGCTCATACAAGCGCGTACGCAATACACTCAGCGCTTTGTCATAGTTCTTGTGTTGCGAACGTCCGTCTTGGCATTCAACCACCACCCCTGTCGGGATGTGTGTAAGACGAATCGCTGACTCGGTTTTATTGACGTGCTGCCCCCCTGCACCGCTCGCGCGAAAGGTGTCTCGGCGTACATCAGCCATGTTGAGGTCAACGTCTACTTCATCTGCCTCCGGCAGGATGGCCACCGTAGCGGCGCTCGTGTGTATGCGGCCCTGCGATTCAGTGGCAGGCACGCGTTGCACGCGGTGAACCCCACTTTCATACTTCAGTGTACCGTACACTTCATCCCCCGATACACTGAAAACGATTTCCTTAAAGCCACCTGCGGTACCTTCGTTGACATTGGCCATTTCATAGCTCCACCCTTTATTCTCAATGTAGCGGGTGTACATTCGAAAAAGGTCGCCCGCAAAAAGACTGGCTTCATCGCCACCGGTACCTGCGCGAATTTCAACGATTACGTTACGCGTATCATTGGGATCTTTTGGAATAAGCGCCAAACGCATTGCTTCATACAAGCGCACCTCTTCAACTTCAAGAAGTTCAAGTTCTTCACGCGCAAATGCCTTCATCTCTGGATCGGCTTCATCGCGTATGATTTCGCGGGCCGACTGGATGTCAACTTTCACCTTTTTATAGGCTGATGTAAGACTGACGATGTTCCCAAGTTCTTTGTACTCGCGCATGAGTTGCGCATAGCGTTTGCCGTCGGCAATTACGCCCGGATCGACAATCAACAGGCTTACTTCACGGTACCGATCTTCGATGGCACCGATGCGATTCAGAAGTTGATCCATGGTTTAAGCTTGGGTGTAAATGTAGGTACCAAACTCACTTTCGATGGTTAGTTTACGTTCGGTGGCCGCCTCAACCCGACCGATCACACGCGCATCTAGATTGAACTTTGCAGCGATCTGAATCAACTCTTGGGCACGCGCAGGCTCACAATACACCTCCATTCGGTGACCCATGTTGAAGACCTTGTACATCTCTTTCCAATCTGTTTTGGATTGTTCTTGGATGAGTTTAAAGAGCGGTGGACAAGGAAACAGATTGTCTTTGATGACATGCACCTGATCTACAAAGTGCAACACCTTGGTTTGTGCACCGCCTGAGCAGTGCACCAATCCACGAATTGCATCACGATGATGGCGCAGCATTTCACGGATCACGGGGGCATAAGTTCGCGTTGGCGAAAGCACCAATTTACCTGCATCAATGGGGCTTCCGGGCACGGGGTCGGTGAGTCCTATATTTCCAGAATAGATAAGTTCACGGGGCACTTCAGGATCAAAAGACTCGGGATACTTTGCGGCAAGGTCGCCGCCAAAAACGTCGTGGCGGGCAGATGTGAGGCCATTGCTGCCCATTCCGCCGTTGTAGGTCGACTCATAGGTTGTTTGCCCATAAGAAGCTAAGCCCACGATAACTTGCCCCGGGGCGATGTTGGCATTGTCAATGACTTCATCGCGTCGCATGCGACATACGACGGTTGAATCAACGATGATTGTACGCACAAGGTCGCCTACATCGGCTGTTTCACCGCCTGTGAGGTGAATTTGCATACCCTGATCGCGCAATTCAGCAAGCAGTTCTTCTGTACCTTGAATGATGGCAGCGATCACCTCGCCTGGGATTCGGTTTTTGTTTCGGCCGATGGTTGATGACACCAAGATCTGATCCGTTGCACCTACGCAGAGCAAGTCATCAATATTCATGATAAGTGCATCTTGCGCGATGCCTTTCCAAACCGAGAGATCTCCCGTTTCTTTCCAGTAGAGGTACGCGAGCGACGACTTGGTGCCTGCGCCATCCGCGTGCATGACGATGCAATGCGCGTCGCTGTTGGCAAGATAATCGGGCACAATTTTACAAAAGGCGTTCGGGAAGAGTCCTTTGTCGACGTTTTTAATGGCCGCATGCACATCTTCTTTGGATGCTGAGACGCCGCGTTGTTGGTATCGTGAGTCGTTCATGGAATAAAAAAACGGGGCGATGTTGAATCGCCCCGCAAGTTACTTTGATTTCGTGAACTGAGCAGTTCCGGGTTAAATCATTCTTTTGGCACGTAATCGAAACGCAAGATTTTAAATACAGTACGTCGGTTCTTTTGGTGTGCAAGTTCTTGCTCCTCCTCCGTTGCCATCGTTGCAATTTGAGCGTCAGTAACCTTTGGTTCTGACTCTCCTTTACCAACTGCCACGAGACGGTCGGCAGCAATGCCTTTGGAAATCAAGTACTGCACACAGGTCTCTGCACGGCGTTGGCTCAAGCGTTGGTTGTAATCGGCAGCACCGCGGGTATCGGTGTGTGAATCGAGCTCGACAACGAAGTTCGGGTTGCGGTTCATGATGTCGAGCAAGTAGTTCAAGGAGTCAGCCGAGTTCACTTCATCATTGATCAATAAAGTTGCCTGATCAAACGGATAGAGTACCAAAGGCATGTCGTAGTCTTCCCCAACAATAATTTCTTTTAAAAAATACTCACGTGCAAAAGTCACCGACTCTGTAACACCGACCGTTGAGAATTGATCGCCAGTTCCAATGAAACCTTCCAAAGCAACGTCAACAGAATATGTGCTTGCTTCTTTAATCTCACCTTCTACCAAAGACACACCACCATTGCCATCGGTTGTAAGCTCATAGCTACCGCCATCTGTGCCTTGCACGCGAACTTTTGCGTTTGCTAATGGAGCCCCCGTGTCATAGTTGTACACATTGGCAATATACTTGAACTCCATCGGAGGCATCTTGAACTCATAGATATCATCTTTACCCTTTCCGCCTGGACGGTTTGAAGTGAGCAAGCCCATTTCTTTTTCACCTTCGAAGATGATACCAAAATCATCTGAAGTAGAGTTGATCGGCGCAGGCATTGCCTTCACAGGGCCAAAGGTATTCTCGCCGGTTGACTCAGCCATGAAGATATCAAGACCGCCCATGCTGTTATGCCCCGTTGACGAGAAGTAGAGCGTTCCGTTGTCACGAATGAATGGGAACATTTCATCGCCGTTGGTATTCACGCCAGAACCGAGGTTTGTTGGGCTTGACCACTTGTCAGCTTTCTTGTCGTACTTCACGTACCACAAATCTTTACCGCCGTAACCGCCAGGCATGTCTGAAGAAAAGTAAAGAATCAAATCATCTGGAGAAAGCGCTGGGTGCCCAACTTGTGATGAGTCGTTTTCTTCACGGTTAATGAGTCCGAGCGGCTCAGCCGGACCGAAGTCTTTTCCTGTGCGACGCGCGTAGAAAATATCGCAAGCGAAGTTGGTTTTCTTATCGACCTCACAGCGTGTGAAGTACATGGTTTGTGCTTTCTTATCGAAGCAAGCACCACCTTCACTTGAAGGCGTGTTAACGGTGTTATTTGCAGGAACTGGGGTTGACCATTTTCCTTTCTTATCGCGTTCAGCGATGAAAAGGTCCATGAAACTTTCACCGGTGATTGGATCTTCACCGCTACCAGCAGTGCTTGGGCGTGAGGTACCAAAAATAATCTCATCGAATTTTTTCGAAGACCATACCGGTGCATAATCAAACTGCGAGCTATTCAATGCAGCTACTTGTTCTACGACGTAGCGTGAAGGTGGTTCATCGAGTGCAAGGGCTGCCGCCTCAATTTCTGCAATAACAGCAGCCGCACGGCCACTGTCACCACCTTTCTCTTTGTACTCGTTCACCTTGGCGATGGCTTCAGGGAATTTATTTTGCTGACCGAGCACGTCAGCAAAGAGGAGGTACATTTCAGGATTGGTTTTGTAGTAGCGGAAGCCTGCTGCCTTGTTGTAGTACTCTTCAGCTGCCTTTGGATCAAGCATGATCCGGTAGCACTCAGCGATTTTGAAGCAGAGTTCTCCTTTGTCATCTACGCCTTTAACCTTGCTGTATGCCGCGAGGTATTGCTTAGCTGCTTGTGCGTAGGCGCCGCGTTCAAAGGAATTGTCAGCATCAGCTGTATACTTTGATTGTGCGCTCATCACGAATGCGCCCAAAATCAAGGCCACAGTAAACAGTGTGCGCTGAATAGCTTGTAAGGTGTTGGTGTGTTGCATCTTTTTCCAATTACAGGAAGCGAAAATAACTAAATTATCTACAGATTAACAAATTGTGCTTCGGTGCGAATATCGTGTATTATCTCACAACCCGCGCATGAGCTTCCAACTTTATGATAAAAGTACAAAGGCCCATCCGTGAATTGGAAAGGCCTTTGCACGAAATACGGCGCGTTGCTTAACGCGTAAAAAGCAACTCGCGAAGTTTAGGTAGCGGCCAAAGTTCGTCATCAACCAAGACTTCGAGTTGATCGCTATGTGTTTTGATCACTTCCATGATCGGAAGAATCTTATCAGCGTACGCATCTGCCTTTTTCTCAATATCATCCAATTTATCGGCCTTATTGCGCTCGGCGATGAGTTTATCGACGTTTTCTTTGACCCCATTGATGTGGTTTGAGATTTCACGAATGAGCTTCAATTGGGTGCTTGATGCATCTTCGAAATCTATTGCGCCAAAAATTTCTTTCAACCCACGCACATTGTCGATCAAGCGGTTTTGGTAAACAATTGCCGTTGGTATGATGTGGTTTTGGGCCAAATCTGCACAAACTCTCGCCTCAATTTGACGGCGCATGATGTACGCTTCGAACTCCACTTCAGCGCGTGCTTCCATTTCTTCGGGCTCCAAAACATTCATGTCTTTGAAGAGTTTCTGAACCTTCTTATCCTTCCATACACGGAGTGCATTCGGGGTATTAAGTAAGTTCTTCAATCCGCGACGTTTTGCTTCCTTCACCCATTCTTCACCGTAGCCATTTCCTTCGAATCGGATATCACGCGATTCGGTAATGAGTTTTTGAAGTTCAGTCAAGATCGCTTCATCTTTCTTCAAGCCACCTTCAATGCGGCGATCGACATTGCGTTTAAAATCGATCAATTGATCGGCTACAATGGTGTTCAAAGCGATCATCGCGCTTGCGCAGTTCGCTGATGAACCCACTGCACGGAATTCAAACTTATTTCCTGTAAAGGCGAAAGGCGAAGTACGGTTTCGGTCGGTGTTATCGAGCAACACTTCAGGAATTCGACCGATTTCAAGTTTAATCGCTGTTTTGTCATCGGGGGTCAACTCACCCACTTTGATGTTCTTCTCCAAGTCATCAAGGAGTGTGCTCAACTGCGAACCAATAAACGCTGAAATAATGGCCGGTGGCGCTTCGTTCGCTCCAAGACGGTGATCGTTACCAGCACCTGCGATGCAAGCACGCAACACATCTGCATTCTTGCGAATCGCCATGATGGTGTTGATAAAGAACGTCAAGAAACGGAGGTTACTTTTTGGATTCTTTCCTGGCTTGAGGAGGTTCACCCCGGTGTCGGTTGCCAAAGACCAGTTGTTGTGCTTTCCTGATCCGTTCAACCCCGCAAAGGGCTTCTCATGCAAAAGCACGCGGAAGTCATGCTTGCGCGCAATTTTCTCGAGCAAATCCATCAACAATTGGTTGTGGTCGTTGGCCAAGTTTGCCTCTTCGAAAATGGGGGCCATTTCAAATTGGTTCGGCGCAACTTCATTGTGACGTGTTGTTACCGGAATACCCAATTTATGCGCCTCATTCTCGAGTTCTTTCATGAAGGCCATGATGCGATCTGGAATTGAGCCGAAATAATGGTCGTCAAGCTGTTGGCCTTTTGCCGGATTGTGGCCGAACAGTGCACGACCGGTCAGAGCGATATCAGGACGAGCATTGAACAGCGCCTTGTCAACCAAGAAGTACTCTTGCTCCCAGCCGAGGGTGGTGTTTACCTTCTTTACATCCCGATCAAAGTACTGGCAAACTTCGGTTGCCGCTTTGTCAACCGCAGTGAGCGCCTTGAGCAACGGAACTTTGTAATCGAGTGCGTAGCCGGTGTATGAAATGAAAATGGTTGGAATACATAAAGTGTTTCCAATCACGAAAGCGGGTGAACTTGGATCCCAAATGGTGTAACCGCGGGCCTCAAAGGTGTTTCGAATACCCCCGCTTGGGAATGATGATGCATCCGGCTCTTGCTGCACGAGTAAGGTGCCATCAAACTTCTCGATCGCTCGTCCGTCACCTGTGGGTTGAATGAATGAATCGTGCTTTTCTGCAGTCGCTCCAGTCAAGGGCTGAAACCAGTGGGTGTAATGGGTTGCACCGCGCGAGATTGCCCAATCTTTCATTGCGCTTGCAATTTGATCTGCAATTCCGCGCTCGATGCGACGGCCCTCGTTAATAGACGCCATTACATTCTTGTATGCCTCATCGGTGAGGTACTCACGCATCACGTGTTGACTGAACACGTTGATGCCATAGTACTCAGAAATACGCGCAGCGGGAGGCGTTTGATGTTGCGGCTTACGATGTGCTACGTAATCGAGCGCTTTTGACCTGAAAGTTGCCATAAGAAGCGGTTGTTTTTTGGAATTTGAGTACAAAGGTACACCGCGGATAGGGTTATTTCAATTTTTTTTCGTATATTTTTACGAACACCCCCCTAAAAAACAGCTCACATCTTCAAGAAAAATATTTTTATCGGTGAAATTTCATTTTCGAAGGGGGTGTAATTAAAAAAAGACGCTTTCGCGCCTTTTTTTAATTCTTGTGGGTTCAATTTTCTGCCTTCATCCAGCGTTCGGAGCGCCGATGCTCACCGTCGAACACGGTTATGGTATATAATCCGTTGGTGAGGCTCGCTGTTGGGATGGTCAAGCCAGACGTTCCAGCTTGATTGCCGAGGGTGTGCTTTCCTTCGAGAACCATCCGACCGTTTAGGTCGTAAACCACCCATTGTACGCGCGGCGCAAAATTCTGGAGGTTCACGTGAACGAAGTTCGATCCGGGATTCGGGAACACCTGAATGGACGCATTCTGCCCTCGCACTTGCTCTTCAACTGATACGATGTTTGTTTTGAAGTAGAAGTGCTGCACGATGTCTTTGCCGAAATTCGGATTGAACTGCACAAAATTGCCAGCCCCTACCCTTTTAAGTCGCGCTGATCCGCTTCCGTCGTTGTTAGCGAAGAATGACAATCCGTCATCGTCAACATCGGTCATTCGGAAAACATAGCACCCTTCGTTCAACGCGATTGTGTCGCGGTGGTTAAAATTGGCCTGCGAATATGAACGTGCAAAGACTTCCGTTCCGTTCATGGTTTCAATACTTACCGTGTTTTCCCAAGGGGTATTGTTCGTGTTAATCCAAACGATCATCCGGTTGTCATCGAGGTCGTTGTAGGCGTAAAGCGGCGGACGAATGAAGGTTGATGTGGCCGTGCTGTTGGATGGATCTTCGTCGGTTTGCCCGTTCGGTTGGTCAACCGTAACGGTGAACAACGCGATTTCCTCTTGGTCATCGGCACTGTAGAAATTGACATTATTATAGGTGAGCGTTACATCAACCGATTCACCGAAGGGCAAATTGCCCGTCCAAGTGAAGGTATCGGTTTGGCCATTGATGCCATAAGTGAACACACACGAAGTAAGCGGTTGCTCACCGTTGTTTCGAATTCTGATCACCGGTTTG
>CAMCHP010000019.1 GCA_945874695.1 Chryseobacterium gleum | reverse complement strand
GCTTGGGGTGCAGTTCACGAATACATCCGCCGGAGGCGCAAACTATCAATGGTTTTTAAACGAAACGCCCGTGGCACTGACTGTGAATTGGTGGCGAGAGTTTACCTACCCGGGTTTGTATGAAGTTACCTTAGTTGCCGACGACGGTTTTGGGTGTGTCGATACAACCCAGCGGGTGATCGAAGTGATTTTGGAAGATGACCAGCTCTTTGTTCCGAATGCGTTTACGCCTGACAATGACAACTTGAACGAAGTTTTTAAAGCATACGGCCCTGATTTTGAAGATTTCATATTTGAAATTTACAACCGTTGGGGGCAGCGCATTTTCGTGACCGACAACATCAATGAAGGTTGGAATGGAGCGGTTGATGGCGGCGAATTCTACAGTCAAACCGATGTGTACGTTTGGGTGATCACCTACACCCAAGGAGCAGAGCGGATTCGCAAGACTGGGCATGTAACCATCCTCCGATAGCCGGGTGTTGCAGGCTTGATTCAAACACTTGAACAGGTTGAATTTCATGCGTTTTTAATTGGCCGATTGCTATCTTTGCGGCCTATTTAGGCAACCATGGCTCAAGACGACAAACTCAAAAAGGTCATCGCGCACTCGAAAGAGTACGGATTTGTATTTCCAAGTAGCGAAATTTATGATGGCCTCAGTGCCGCATACGACTACGGACAACTGGGCGTTGAACTTAAGAACAACATCAAGGCCTATTGGTGGACGGCCATGGTGAAGATGCACGAGAACATTGTAGGGCTCGATGCCGCCATTTTTATGCATCCGACCACATGGAAGGCTTCGGGTCACGTGGATGCGTTTAACGACCCGTTGATTGACAACAAAGACAGCAAGAAGCGTTACCGTGCTGACGTGTTAATCGAAGAGCATGTGAATAAAATCGACGCGAAGATTCAGAAAGACATTGACAAGGCGCGTGAACGCTTTGGTGATGCCTTTGATGAGGCCCAGTTTCGTGAAACCAACGCGAACGTCATTCGCCGTCAGGAGGAGATTAACGCCATCAATCAGCGCTTTAAAACTTCCATGGAGGAGAACGACCTGGCAGGTGTGAAGCAATTGATTGACGATTTGCAGATTGCAGATCCAGAAACAGGTTCACGCAATTGGACGGAAGTTCGCCAGTTCAACCTCATGTTCAAAACAGAGCTGGGCGCCGTGTCGGGTGACAGCGGCATCATTTATCTGCGACCTGAAACCGCGCAAGGCATTTTCGTCAACTTCTTGAATGTACAGAAGAGCGGGCGCATGAAGATTCCGTTTGGCATAGCGCAAGTAGGAAAGGCCTTCCGTAACGAGATCATCGCGCGGCAATTTATCTTCCGCATGCGTGAATTTGAACAAATGGAAATGCAGTTTTTCATCAAGCCCGGCACGCAGAAAGAGTGGTACGAGTATTGGAAGAACGCACGCATTCAATGGCATAAGGCCCTTGAATTGGGCACTGAGAACTACCGTTTTCACGATCACGTGAAGCTTGCCCACTATGCAGATGCCGCATGCGACATTGAGTTCGACTTTCCGATGGGGTTCAAAGAACTCGAGGGTATTCACAGCCGCACCGACTTCGACTTGGCGAACCACGAGAAGTTCAGCGGCCGCAAACTGCAATATTTCGATACCGAAGAGAACCGCAGCTATGTGCCGTATGTGGTTGAAACGTCAATTGGCCTTGACCGCATGTTCCTTGCCGTGTTGAGTGCTGCATACGTTGAAGAACAGCTTGAAGATGGCAGCGAGCGAACGGTGTTGCGTATTCCACCTGCTTTAGCACCTGTGAAGGCCGCGGTATTGCCCCTCTTAAAGAAAGATGGTTTGCCCGAAAAGGCGCGCGAGCTCATGCGTGAATTGCAGTTTGATTTCAATTGTCAGTACGACGAGAAAGATGCGATTGGACGACGCTACCGCCGCCAAGACGCGATTGGCACGCCTTTCTGCATTACCATTGATCATCAAACCCTCGAAGACCATACAGTCACCATTCGCGAGCGCGATGCCATGACGCAAGAGCGCGTTGCGATTGCCGAGGTGGCGGCGCGCATTAGCGCAAAAGTTAGCTTCAGAGGCTTGTTTGAGAAGAAGTAACAAAAAAGGGAGCGTCGGCTCCCTTTTCTTTGCTCATAGAATATGAGGTGTTAATCTTCTGACGATACCGCTGCACGCAAGTACTCGCGGTTCATGCGGGCGATGTTTTCAAGCGAGATGCCTTTCGGACATTCAACTTCACATGCGCCGGTGTTGGTGCAGTTTCCGAAACCTTCTTTATCCATTTGCTCAACCATGCGCAACACACGGCGTTTGCGTTCAGGCTCACCTTGCGGAAGAAGCGCCAATTGTGAAACTTTCGCCGATACGAAAAGCATCGCCGACGAGTTCTTGCAGGTTGCTACGCAAGCGCCGCAACCAATGCAGGTTGCCGCGTCGAAGGCCTTATCGGCATCGTCTTTCGGGATGGGCGTCGCGTTGGCATCTTGCGTGTTTCCGCTGGTGTTTACTGAAATGTAACCACCCGCCTGAATGATGCGATCAAATGCTCCGCGATCAACCACCAAGTCTTTCACCACTGGGAAGGCTTTCGCACGCCAAGGCTCTACATAAATGGTGTCGCCGTCATTGAACGAGCGCATGTGCAATTGACAGGTTGTGACACCACGACCTGGGCCGTGTGCTTCACCGTTGATGTACATGCTGCACATGCCGCAAATGCCTTCACGGCAGTCGTGGTCAAATGCTATCGGATCGACGCCCTCGCGAATGAGTCGATCATTTAAAACGTCGATCATTTCCAAAAACGACATATCAGGAGAGACCTCGGCGACGGGATAGGTCTCCATGCGGCCACTGTCTTGCGGTCCACTCTGTCTCCAAACTTTCAACGTGATATTCATAACACGGTATTTTATGCCTGCAGCTTACTTGTAGCTGCGCTGGACCAATTTAACATTTTCGTAAACGAGGTCTTCTTTATGAAGAATGGCTTCAGAAGGTTTGCCGGTGTATTCCCAAGCCGAGACAAATGCGAAGTTATCGTCGTCGCGCAAAGCTTCGCCGTCTTCGGTTTGATACTCGACCCGGAAGTGTCCGCCGCACGACTCCAAACGCTCCAGTGCATCGCGGCACATGAGCTCACCGAGGTCGATAAAGTCGGCCACACGTCCGGCCTTTTCAAGCTCAGGGTTCAGGCCGTCAGCCTTGCCCGGCACACGCGCATCGCGCCAAAATTCTTCACGCAAAGCTTGAATATCAGCAATGGCCTTTTTTAAGCCGGCCTCACTGCGCGCCATGCCACATTCGTCCCACATGATGCGGCCCAAACGGCGATGGAAATCGTCAACCGGCTTGGTGCCATTGTTATTCATCAACTTGCTGATGCGGTCGCTCACGTTTTTTTCGGCCGCCACAAATTCGGGTGAATTGGTGTTGATTTTTCCGGTTCGGATGTCATCGGCCAAGTATTCGCCTACGGTGTAAGGGAGCACAAAATAGCCATCGGCCAAACCTTGCATGAGTGCACTTGCACCCAAGCGGTTTGCCCCGTGGTCAGAGAAGTTCGCTTCACCGGCGGCAAATAAACCAGGCACGGTGGTCATGAGGTTGTAATCAACCCACAAGCCGCCCATGGTGTAGTGAACCGCAGGGTAAATCATCATCGGTGTTTTGTACGGATCATCATCGGTGATCTTCTCGTACATCTGAAACAGGTTGCCGTACTTCGCGCGAACGACGTCTTCTCCAAGGCTTCGCACCTGTTCTTGCGACGGATTTTCGATGCCGCGCATTTTGGCTTCAGTGGCTCCGTAGCGCATAATTGCACTACTGAAATCGAGGTAAACCGCTTCGCCAGTTTTATTTACTCCGTAGCCCTCATCGCAACGCTCTTTGGCCGCACGTGAAGCCACGTCGCGTGGCACCAAGTTTCCAAACGACGGGTACCGGCGCTCGAGGTAGTAGTCGCGGTCTTCTTCAGGAATATCAACCGGACTTTTGCTGCCGTTTCGAACGGCTGCTACGTCTTCTTTTTTCTTCGGCACCCAAATTCGGCCATCGTTGCGGAGTGACTCTGACATCAACGTCAGCTTCGACTGGTACTCGCCTGACACCGGAATGCAAGTTGGGTGAATTTGGGTAAAGCACGGATTCGCGAAGAAAGCGCCTTTCATGTGGGCCTTCCACGCTGCGGTTACGTTTGAACCCATGGCGTTGGTTGAGAGGTAGAATACGTTGCCGTATCCGCCTGTTGCAAGAATCACAGCGTGCGCCCCGTGGCGTTCGATGGCACCCGTGATCAAGTTGCGTGCGATTACACCGCGGCATTTGCCGTCAACGATTACGACATCGAGCACTTCGTGGCGGTTGAGCATCTCAACCTTGCCTTTTGAAATTTGGCGTGAAAGGGCACTGTAGGCACCCAACAACAGTTGTTGGCCGGTTTGTCCCTTCGCGTAAAACGTTCGTGAAACGAGCACGCCTCCAAAAGAACGGTTGTCGAGCAAGCCGCCGTAATCGCGTGCAAAGGGTACACCTTGCGCAACACATTGGTCAATGATGTTGGCCGATACCTCTGCAAGGCGGTACACATTCGCCTCACGCGAACGGTAATCGCCACCTTTGATGGTGTCGTAAAACAAACGATAGGTTGAGTCACCGTCGTTTTGGTAGTTCTTTGCTGCGTTGATTCCACCCTGTGCCGCAATGGAGTGCGCACGACGTGGAGAGTCTTGAAAGCAGAAAGCTTTCACGTTGTATCCCATTTCACCTAGCGATGCAGCAGCAGCGCCACCGGCGAGGCCAGTGCCAACCACGATTACATCAATTGAACGTTTGTTCGCTGGGTTAACCAAGCGAATGGTGTTCTTGTGGTGGGTCCATTTTTCGGCCAAAGGGCCGGATGGGGTTTTTGCATCAAGTTTTGCCATAATTACCTTTAAAACTACCGTGATTTATCGGTAAAGTTCATCATGCCTGAGTAAAGTACAGGTAGAGCGGAATGATTGCGAAAAGCGCGGGCACAAGCACGCTGAAGCCGTAACCTGCGCCGCGAATGAGTTTATTGTATTTGGGGTGTTTTGCACCCAACGATTGAAATGCGCTTGAAAAACCATGCCACAAGTGAAAGGCCAAGCCGAGCATGCTCACAGCATAAAACAAGGCTGCAACCAAGGCAAGGTTGTTGGTTGCCGGATTGAAAAACTCCATCACGATTAAGTGCAGGTCTTTCAATGGAGCATCCAAGGGGCCGTCAGGTCCGCTGGTTTGCATCGGCATTTCGGTAAAGTGCATTTTCGCCCAGAAATTGGTCATGTGAGTTGCCAAAAAGACCAAAATCACGGTGCCAAGAACAGCCATGTTGCGCGAAGCCCAACCTGAGTTCGTACCCGGTTTGTTGTAGGCGTACTTCACAGGACGTGCTTTGCGGTTTTGAATCGTTAATGCGATGCCGTCAATGGCGTGAAAGAGGATGCTGATGTAGGTCACGTAAGATAAAATCTTCACCACCGGATTGGTCGTCATGAAGCGCGCATATTCATTAAATTGTAGTTTGCCCGCCTCATCGGTCATGAAGAGTTGCAAGTTGCCGGCCAAGTGCCCGAGCAGGAAAACACACAGGAACAAGCCGGTCAAGGCCATCCAGTATTTCTTGGCCAGTGATGATTTCAAAAGTGCAGATTGGCTCATACAGGTTTACATTCTAATGTGGGGCAAAATTAGCCCTGAATAAAGTTAGAACCAATACCTGTATTTATTTAGAAATGTTCTCGATAAGCACAAATATTGAACATTCAGTTCCTCTCTTTGCCCTCAATGAGGGATGCGTAGTCGGCAAATGAAAGGTTAACCGGACTGAGCACCTCGTTACCTAGGCAAGCAATCAATTGAATAATGCCCGCCACATCAGTAAAAAGGTTGATGCTCGTTTTCGGTTCGCGTTGAAAGATGCAGGAAAAATGGGTCTCAGACTCTTTGATTAACTTGCCATGTTGCGTTTTGAACGCTATGGTCTCCGATTGCCCTTGTGCAATTGATTTTCGGAGGTCGTGATGCCACAAGTAAATGTGGTGTGCTAAATCAGCGTCGACCGATATGGGACCTTTCACATCTTGCAGTTGCATGCCCACGTATTCTCTAAAGAATATCAAGCAAATGAACTGGCGTGTCGCCGCGTGACCCGCGCCACCTGCCGCATTCAATGAGCTAAAAAGGGGCGCGGTGGACCGGTCGGCCACGTGGGCGTAGTAAAATCCGAGCTCGTTGAACGTGTGGTCTTTCATGTTAGTCGTTTGTCAAGTCTTTCTCGCTAAGTTATGTTATAACATAACAAGCGCCAAGTTAGACCTATCTTATTTGGTCACATGCCAATGAGTGACGGGGAATACTTGCAAAAACTGGGCGCGGCCATTGTGGATCGGCGAAAAGAACTGGGTCTTTCGCAGGCAGATTTGGCTTATCGCATCGACATGGATGTGCCCAATTTGAGCATCATCGAAAACGGAAAAACAAACCCGCACATTCTCACATTGGTTCGCCTCAGTGCCGCACTCGACGTCAACCTGACTGAACTCCTGCCCAAAATTACAAATCTTAGCGCGTTTTTAGAGCAACCCACAACGTATTCTCCGGTTCGTCGAAAAAAAGACTGAGACCATCCGGCCGTTTAGGCCGAAAACCATATACAAATTCACACGACGCTACCTGATCGGCATTGTTTAAATTGCCGCATGCAAACCCTTGCCCGAGCTGCTGCAATAAGCCTTTTGGCCGTGCTGGTTATTTTCACCGTGCATGTGTACCGCCTTGAGCGTGTGCAGCGCAACCTCAATGCCGACCGCGTGGTGCTCAGCCATATCAGTTACGGATTGTTCAGCATCGATGCTTGGAAAGATATCGCCGCTACGGTGATCACCAAGAAAGTTGATGAATTTGAAGTGACGCCCGCCAACCGAAAAGATTTGCTGCGCAAAACCGAAGAAATTCTCGAGGTACTCATCAACGAGGTTGAGCAGCTCATGCGTGAGCGCAACAGCAAAAGTCTGGGGGGCGTGTTTAAACAATTCTTTGCCGACCTGCTAATCTCTTTCGACGACATTCGTGCCGGCATCCCTTCTTATGCTGAAGCCATCGTTGACCGTTTAGATACCCCCGAAACCAAAGCCGCGCTGAAACAGTGGCTTGTAGAGCGCATTCAAACCTTTGCCGATGAAACGGTAGGCAGCATGGATTACAGCGCCCTCAACGCCGTACTGCTTCGTTACGGCTGCGACGATCGCGAGGGTTGTTTAACGTTGATTTCTGCCTATCGGCAGGATGCGCGGCAACAAAGCCGAACCGCGGTGTATATTTTCGCCGTGCTGGTGATCGCAGCCCTTGCTTGGATGCTTTGGGGAACGCGCGATCGGATTATTTACAGTGCATTGACGCTGGTAGCCTTGGTTTTACTCGTTGCCGGTGTAAGCCTTCCCATGATCGATATTGAAGCCACCATCGCCGAGTTTTCTTTCTTACTCATGGGTGAGCCGGTGGCTTTTCACGACCAGGTGCTTTTTTTTCAAAGCAAAAGCATTGCCGAGGTGGTGCACTTACTTTTAATCAATGGCGACTTGCCCTTGATCGTGGTGTCGTTTTTGGTGTTCAGCTTCAGTATTTTGCTGCCCGCCGTGAAACTCACCCTGACCTTGATCGCGGTTTTGCGCAACCGCTTGCCGCAATCACGTGTGCTGCATGCCGTGCTGTTTCGCTCGGCCAAATGGTCAATGGCCGATGTGCTTGTAGTGGCTTTGTTCATGGCGTTTATTGGCTTCAGCGGCATCATCAACAACCAACTCACCCAAATTGAGCGCGGTTCTGCTACCTTAGAGGTGTTTACCACCAACCAATCGACCTTGCGTTTGGGTTTTTATATGTTTACGGCTTATGCCTTGGCGGGCTTGCTGCTCAGTGAACGCTTAAAGCAGGTTATTCGCACTGAACCACACGCCAATCAACCCACGGTAATCGAATGAAATTGAGCAGCGCAATGTTTTTGCTTTTTGTGTGCACGCTATGGGTGAGCCAAGTAAGCGCACAACACAACCTCGGTGCAGGAGGCACTTCGAGTACGTCTGCCGCGGGTTCAGTGAGTTTTTCGTTGGGCCAAGTGGCATACACCACCTCGGCAAATGCCAGTGGCAGCGCGGCCCGTGGCGTGCAGCAAACCTATCTTGAGCTTGAGATTCGCGTACCTGAACTCGCCGAGTCGTTTGCGTACAACTTGTATCCCAATCCGAATCGGGGCAACGCTTTTTTGCAACTCCCTGAAGCGGGTAATGCCGTGTATCAACTTTACATGCACGATTTGGGCGGACGACTAATTGCCGTGCAAACATTGCCCAGCGGGCTTTCGCAACTTGATCTTTCTACTTTCGCATCGGGGGCTTACACAGCGCAGCTGTATATCGACGATGTTTACCAAGTTCATTTCATCATCTTGAAAACCAACTAGTCATGCGTCGAATAAATTACCTGCTCTTACTTGCGGTGCTACTCTTTGCTGAAAGCGTGCGTGCGCAAGCACCCCAATTGATGTCGTACCAGGCCGTTCTGCGCAACGCTGAAAGTCAGTTGCTTGTGAATGCGACAGTGAGCACGCGCATCGCCATTGTGCAAGGAAGTGAAAATGGCATCGAAGTTTTTGCCGAGGTGCATACGGCACAAACCAACCCAAACGGGCTCATCAGCCTGGTCGCTGGCGATGGAGCCGCTGAATTGGGCAGCATCGCTTCCATTAACTGGGCCAATGGTCCTTACTACCTCGTTTCAGCCACTGATCCGAATGGTGGCAATGACTTCTCCATAACGGGTGCCAGCCAATTGTTGAGCGTGCCATACGCCTTGTATGCTGCAAATGGCGGTGTTCAGGGCGAGCCCGGACCTCAGGGCGAACCGGGTTTACAAGGCCCACCCGGAGCAACGGGTGCACAGGGCGCGCAGGGCGTTCCCGGAGTGCAAGGCATGCAAGGCGTTCCCGGCCCAGCCGGAGCAATAGGCCCCGTTGGACCGCAAGGTCAGCAAGGCGTTGCGGGTGTTGCAGGTGTCGCGGGCCCCGTTGGGCCGGCGGGTGAAACGGGTGCACAAGGCCCCATCGGCTTGCCCGGTCCGCAAGGTGCGCAAGGCATCGCAGGGCAGCCCGGCGATGGCAGTTGCACCACCTTGAGTGTGGGCGACTACATTGTCGTGTATACCGATCAAACCGCTTACGGGTTTGCGCGCAACCAAGCCGACAATGCCGCTTTTACCGAACAGGTTTTAGACTCGCCTGTTATTGCAACCGAGGCGAGCGAAGAAGGCATTGTGCTCGTGACCAATGGCATGGCTTATGGATTTCGCCGCAACAGTTCAGGCAACGGCACGTGGTACAGCACATCAACATCAGGCGTTTTGTTGGGCACCATTGCATCAAAAGATAAAGTCGTTGTGTACACCGATCAAATGGCCTACGGCTTCAGCCGAAACAGCGCGTTAAATGGGGCGTGGTATTCGCAAGTGCTGGCCGGCTCGGTGATCGAAGCCATTGCTGCAGCCGAAATGATCACCCTCATCACCCCTACGCAGGCGTACGGGATGAGCCGCAATTTGGCCGATAATATCTTGTGGTACAGCCAAGTTTTGACGGGCACCTTTGAACAAGCTGTGCGCACGCGATAAGGCGAATCAACATTATTTGATTAAATTTTTGTACCCTTGCACCCAATTAAATTTCTATTCCAATGAAAAATTTCAAACTTTTCTTGATCTCATTGAGCTTTGGTGCTTTGGCACTTACAGGCTGTAAAGACGAATGTGATGATGTTGTGTGCCAAAATGGTGGTACGTGCAACGAAGGCATTTGTGCATGTGCTACCGGTTATGAAGGCACTGAGTGTGCAACTGAAACCCGCGCTAAATTCTTAGGTACGTACAACGTTTCTGAAAGCTGCGAATCAGGTAACTACACCTTCAGCTTAACTGTGACTACATCTTCAACAGGTGTGCGTAACGTAATCATCAATAACTTCTACGACATCGGCATCGCCGTGAACGCTACGGTTTCAGGGAATTCACTCAACATTCCGAACCAAACTGTAACTTCAGGTGGAACCGCATTGACCATTAGCGGAAGCGGTCAAATCACGGGCAACATTTTGACCATGACTTACACCATTTCTGCAGGCGCAGATAGCGATACTTGTACCGCTACTTGCACCAAGCAATAAGCATTGCAAAACATTGCAAATGAAAAGGGCCGCGTTGAGCGGCCCTTTTTTTGCAATTGATTCAGCTTAAAGTGTAATCTCGTATGTGTTGCCGTTCATCGTAAGCACTGCGATGTTGTCGCATGTGCCATCGCCGTAATTGAGGCTGCGCGGATTTAGAACCCCCGTTACTTGTATCACTCCAGCGATGGTATAACCACACACCCGATCAACAATGAGCGGCGTGGTGATGGTGCGGGTAACGGGCAAGCCGTTCGGACGAACCACGGTAGATACACCAGAGATCTCGAAAATATTGTCGAAACACGCTGCGGTTTCATGTCCGCTCAACCACACAATGCTTTGGGTAGCATTGTGGCCGAGGGTTCCGTTGGCGGTTTCAATGTCGGTATCGACCACGAGGGTATATGTCGGATTTTCATCAGCGTTCAAGCCCGTGTATGTTACGGTGCGCGTACCGGTAATTGCGCGGTTGTTGAAGGCGAAATCAACGAAAGTCACCGTGCGTTGCGCGTTGATTTCATCGGGCGCGGCCGACCACGTAATGGTGATCACCCCGCTGCGAATGTTGCCTCCAATGCCTTCGCAGGCATCACCGTAGTCGAGGGTGATGGTGCGCGGGTACACGTCAGCACCCGAATCGGTAACGGTTACGCAATCAACGGTGCCGTTGCCATTTCCGGGGAAACAAAGCGATGAATTGAGGCTCAGTGGGAAAACATAGGCATCAACTTCACTCGAATAGGATCGTTCACTTGCGGCCAGTGCTTGTTCGTTTGCTGCGAGGTCGGTATCGAGTGCCGGCTCTTCTTCATCTTTTCGGCAAGCGGTAAAGATGAGTGCGGCAGCAGTCATCAGGAGGAGTGTTTTTTTCATGGTTTCACATTGTTAATGAGTTACATGCATTAAGACTATGCGGCGGGTGAAAGGTTTAATTTGACCGATGAAAAGGGCGTGATTAGGGTTTTCGCCCTGTCGGGCGGATGGGCGCGCTCACCCATCTGGCCGTTAGGCCAAAACCTTTAAACAAAAATTGAGCCAAGGGGTTGAAAGGATGGTATGCATGCAGAGTGGCAGCACCACAAAAGTGTACCTTTGTGCTAACCTATAGTTGAGATGAATTCAGAAACTCGCAGTAATTTAGTGCGCATCGGTGTTTTTTACGATGGCAATTTCTTTTATCACGTTAGCAATTATTACAGCTATGCCCACGAACGTCGCGCGCGCATCAGCATTGATGGTTTGCATCGTTTTATTCGGCATCAAGTTGCAGGGGCGTTTCAGCAAGACATTAAGCTGTGTCAAATTGTTGATGCGCATTATTTTCGCGGACGCTTGTCAGCGGCAGAGGCGAGTTCGCGTGAGAAGCTGATTTATCATGAGCGTGTGTTTGACGACATTTTGGTATCGTCAGGTGTGACCACGCACTACTCGCCGTTGAAGTCATACGGTGGCAAGTACCAAGAAAAGGGCATTGATGTATGGTTGGCTTTGGAGGCCTATGAGTTGGCCTTTTACAAGCGTTTCAATGTGGTAGTGTTGATTGCGGGCGACGGCGATTATGTGCCTTTGATTCGCAAGTTGAACACTTTGGGCACACGGGTGATGGTTTTGGGCTGGGATTTTGAGACCGTGAATGATTTTGGCAAGCAGTTTTCAACGCGCACATCGCATGAATTGCTTGAGGAGGTCACCTATCCGATTGCGATGCATGAGTTGATCAATGATCCGGCCAATGCTAATAATCCAGTGATTGATCGCTTGTTTGTATTCAGTCGAGAGCGCGATTTTGTAGCGCGTGAGGTGGCCTTTGAAGAAGAAGATGGCTATGACGTGATTGAAGCCGAGAACGAAGGGTTCGGCAATCAGGCGAACGATGAAGATCGGAAGCCGAGTGCGCCGATTGATCCATCGGAGCGAATTGAAGGCGAGGTTTTTGTCTTGAAAGAAGGGTATGGCTTCATTGGCGAGCCACCCAACGGCACGTTTTTTCATTACAGCGACTTAACGAATTGCGATTTCAATGATTTGCGCTTGGGCGATCGGTTGTCGTACCTGATTGGTTACGGGCCTGAGGGTCGCATGAAGGCTGTCGACATTGTATGGCTCGACGAAGCGTAAGAAAATTTCGAAACCTTTTTGAAGAGCTTGCGTTGAATGCTTGGAAGCTGAGTGGAATTATTATATTTGCACTCCTATAATGAAAAATGGTCCTGTGGCCGAGTGGCTAGGCACAGGTCTGCAAAACCTGCTACAGCGGTTCAAGTCCGCTCGGGACCTCAAAAGAAGAAGCTAACTCTCAGTGAGTTAGCTTCTTTTTTTTGTGAAGTTTTGATGGGGAGTCTTTGGGCTGAATAACCTTGGATTGCAAAGCAGCAGCGCAATTACAGCGCGCCAACAATCACTTTTGAGGTTTGCAACAGCTGGCCCTTCACATTGTAGAGACAGATGAGGTAAACACCTTGTGCGAGGCCCGCAACCGATGTATGTGAAGCACCGGTGACCATGGGCAACGCAAAGCGCTGGCCTGATAAATTGAATGCCTCGGCGCGCACCACTGTTTCAGGTAAGCCATTCCAAAAGACAAGGTCGTAGGCCGGGTTTGGATACATGGTCGAGCTTGCACGCGCCTGATCGTTCACACTCACCTCATTGTCGAGTCGCAAATCCCAAACACCGCGAGCATAAGTCGCAAAACGCATGGTGTTTTGGGCTTCTAAATATTCAACATCCATGTAATGCACCAAAGGCGCATTAGCACCTGCGATTTCGTACCACGTATTTGTTGCGGTCACGAAAGCAAATGGTGCAATGCCCGTCGCTGCAAAAACCACACTTTCATCGGCGTTGAATGCCATTCGCTCTACGATCGTTGCAGGCATACCTGCAGCTACAGCTTCAAACGTGAGTCCGTAATCGGTGCTTTTGAATACGGCAGCATTGTCATAGCCGCTGCCGCCAAGCCAAATTTCACCCGGATTTTGCGACGACACCAAAATATGGCGGCACCAAAAATAAGGAGCACCCAAGTTGGTTTGTGCCCAGCTTGCACCGTCGTTCGTGGAGTAGAAGAGCCGTCCGTTCCCGGTTGTAACGTAAAGGCGGTTCGGATCATTTGGGTCACTCGCAATTGCTGAAATAATTGCCCCGTTTGAGGCCGCTTCGAAGTCAAAATCACTTTGTGTGGCCTGCGCATCGTTGCCTGCAACCGCCTGAAGCCTTACGAGCCTGCTGCCTCCAGCGTTGTTGATGTAACCAGCAGTTATGCAAACATCAGGTTGATTGGGTTTAATATGCACCGGAGCCTCCCAATATGGAATTGATCCTTCGACCCAATACGGCGACCAGGTTGATTCAACACCACTGTTAGCGGGATCAGTCACGTAATTTGTGCCATCACCCAACCACCAGCACCAAAAACTTGCACCGCCATCACCAGTTTCAAGAGCGGTTACGTCACCACCCCAAATGTAGTCGAAGCTGGCTGCGGCCTCTGCATCAGCGCCCGTGTTGGTCATTACATAGCCGTTGTCTTGGGTGCCCACAAACATGCGTTCAGGTGCGTTGAGATCAGTGGCCATTTTGTAGATCTGCGTGTTGTTCATGCCCGGGCGACTGATGTTGTTAAACAAGAGCGAAAAAGCTTCAACACCATTGGGTGTAATCGCAAAGCCGGCACCTGTTTCTTCGGTGTAAATGCCGCCATCGGTGCCGATTATCCACTTTGTTTCTCCGTCGAGTTCAAAGGTGCCTGTATAAGGAACGTCACCATGGTATAAGGTGTACCACCCATTCGGATCGGTGTTTGGGATGGTCCACGTTAAGCCGCCATCGCTTGAATGACTCATCAAAACGCCACCCAATACAATTTCATCCGCGTTATCGCCCGCAATTCCAAATGAGTTTTGTCCGAAGGGATAATTGGCCCAATCGTAAGGAATGGTATTTCTAAACGTCCAATTGCTGCCTGATTCAGTGCTTCGCCAGCAGGTGCCGCCTTGCCCGTCGATGCCTGCCCAGGCATAAAGTACGGTGCCATTTGCAGTTGTTGCACCTTGCAAAAGGCACATGGTCATGTTCGGGTTTTCAGTAATCAGACCTTTCAACTCACGCGTACCGTTGGCTGGAGACACCTCGAATAGACTGTCTTCCAAGGCGAGGTAAATCGGTGAATCAGGTGTATTTGTGTCGAGCCACATGTCACTTTTATTGTGACGCCAGCCATCGCCAACGGGTATGGCCGAACGATACAAGAGCTCGAAATTCTGTCCGTAATCTGTTGATTTAAAAACACTGTAATAGTCGGTGGGTTGGTTCGGATTGTACTCGTGGGTGAAAAGGTAGGTGCTTGGGATTTCAGCGCCTTCATCACGACTGAACATACGGCGAATACCCATGATTGGATAGGGATTGTAGCCCGTTGACTGTGTCCAAGTTGAACCTTCATCATCGCTCCAGAAGAGGCCCCATTGGTTAATCACCTTGATCCAACCGCCGCATAAAATTCGATATCCGGTGTCTGTTTTAAAGACGTCGAAAACCGGAGCGACGTCGAGCGCCAAGGGGAATTGATCATTGAGTGCAATCCAGTTTTCACCGGCCATGCTTCCCTTGAATACAATGCCGTGATCAGCAAGAGCAAAAAGCACATCGTCTTCTGGAAATGCGTGCAAGTCGGTTACCCGCCCAGGGATATCAATTGGTCCGCGCTCGAACCAATCGCCCGCGAGGTTGCCGTCAGCAAGTTCTTCGGTACGTGATCTTTCACCTCGCGCTCGGATGAGCGATGCAAGGCTTTGCGCTTCAAGCGCTTGCCAGTCGGTTTCAGGACTGCACCGGTTGATTGTGTGCATCCATTCGGCAGGGCGTTTGTCGCCAAGCAAGCGCTCTTTTCCGAAGCGCGCTTTGGTTCGCTCTGGAAATGGCGCATCATTTGTGCCATCCGTGGAGTGCGAAGAACAAGCGGTGAAGGTTGTTGCAAGAAGCAATCCAAAGAAGAGAAGTTGGTTACGCATAAAATTGAGTCTTGTGCTCGAAAGTTACAACAGAGGGGCTTTGACTCCTTCAGATGACCTGAGAACTTTAGGTGAATTGTTTTATTGGGCCCTAACCCATCCTGCCGTTAGGCAGAACACCCAAAAAGTAACCTGTTGAGGTAGCCTTGCAATTTGGATCTGAACAACGTACATTTCATCGTGAAGCCGAAAAGTTGTTCGAATAAACCAAGCGCATGATTGACGAAGCGATTTTAGCCTACAACGCCGCACAAAGCAACAAAGATCGTGCGATTTGCGACCTGTTGGCAGCACAAATAGATGCCTTTTTGACCAAGGCCGAATGTAAAATTTGGCACGCACACCCTGTTTGGTTTTTAGATGGAAATCCGACTGTGGGCTACAGTAAGATTAAGGCAGGCATTCGCCTTATGTTTTGGAGTGGCGCTGATTTTGAAGCGCCCAAGTTGAAGCCTGGTTCGGGCAAATTCAAAGACGCATCGGTCGTTTACACGGCGGTTGATGAGGTGCTCACCGATGAACTCGTGCATTGGTTAGAGCAATCACGCGAAATCCAATGGGATTACAAGAACATTGTGAAGCGCAAGGGAAAACTGGAGCGCCTTAAATAACATGAAACCTACAGCTGAACACAATCAACGCATGGCGCAATTGACCTTTGCTTCGGTGTACCCACACTATGTAGCTAAGGTTCAGCGCAAAGGCAGAACGGTTGACGAATTGAACGCCGTAATCACATGGCTGACTGGCTTTTCGGCCAACGAATTGGAGGCGCTCATCCAAGAGAACGTGAACTTTGAGATCTTCTTTGAACGCGCCCAATTGCACCCGAACGCGACCACAATTAAAGGTGTAATTTGTGGCTATCGCATTGAAGAAATTGAAAATGAACTCACCCGAAACGTGCGTTATTTAGACAAATTGGTTGATGAATTGGCCAAAGGAAAAAGCTTGGCAAAGATTTTGCGCTAAATTGTTCATATGCACATTCGCGCACACGTTTTCGTTTTCGGTTTGTTTTTGGGGTGGATGGGCCTCTCCGCTCAAGAGATGTTGCCTACGCAACCTCTTGTGTGTAGCAGTGCGAGCGAGGCCGCACCCCTGAGCGAAACTCAGCGCGCCGCCCTGATTGAAGCCTTTTCTAAGGGCGACTGCACATTTGAAGGAATTAACTTGTGGGGCAAAGTGCAGTTTGTTGACCATTTTCCGGATATCAAAATTCAGTTTGTCGACCATTTTCCAGACATCAAGGTCAAATACGTCGAACATTTCCCCGATCGCTGCGGCTTGTGGCAGGTTGTCGATCAATTTCCCGATATAAAAATCAAGGTGGTTGATCATTTTCCCGACCTTAAAGTTAAAGTCGTTGATCATTTTCCGGGTGTCGATTAACGGGCATTCTGTGCAATGATCAAGTGGGCGTAAACAACCCACCAAGCACCAGCTTTACTTGCCGAAGCTGAACTGCTGCAATAATCGGTGTTAGCAATTCGTTCGTAGCTTCTGTACCTTAGCGAAGTGATTCGAGTAGCCATTTTAAGAAGCAGCCTAAGCTGAACAACTTGTGAACCTTTACAGCAACAAACAACGGTGGAAAATAGTGCTGCTAATCGCTGCGCTGGTTATCGCAGGAATCACCCTTTGGTACTCCAACGACATTGCCGATCGCATTCGCGAAGAAGAACAGCTGAAGGTGAAACTCTGGTCAGAGGCCATTCTCCAGCGCGCGCAACTGGTAACCTATACCCAAGAACTGTTTGAAGACCTCCGGCGCGAAGAACGTGAGAAGGCCGATCGGCTGGCCACCGCTTACCGGTTGATCAACGATCCGCCGCCCGACATGGATCTTACGTTTGTCACTGATTACTTGTGGTCAAACAAAACCATTCCGGTGCTTATTTGCGATGCGCGTGATTCGATCCTTTACCGCATTAATTTGCCGCCAACGAAGATGTTTGACAAATGGTATACCGACTCTATTCGTACGGTCATGGCCGAGCGCAATGCACCCATTTTATTGCGCGATGTGGGGCATACCATATACTACAACGAAAGTTATCGCTTCTCCGAGTTGAAATCGGTGATGCAAGACCTGATCAACTCGTTCATCAGCGAAACGGTGATCAATTCGGCCAGTGTTCCGGTTATACTTACTGATAGTACACGCAGTCAAGTGGTGCGTGCTGAGCGTATTGACAGCCTCACCCTGGCCGACAGCACCTTGCGAGCGCAGCGCCTCGATCGCATGGCCGCGCAAAATGCCCCCATTGCCATTCAACTTCCCGATTCGGGCACCCATTACATTTTCTTTGAAGACAGCGTGGTGTTGAAGCAGCTGCAATACTTCCCAGTGGTGCAATTGGTGTTGATTGCGCTGTTTTTATTTACAGCGTACCTCATTTTTTCGACCTTCCGCAAGGCTGAACAAAATCAAGTGTGGGTGGGCATGGCGAAAGAAACCGCGCACCAATTGGGCACACCTATTTCGTCGCTCATGGCTTGGGTTGAATTGCTCGGTGCGCAAGGGGTAGATGAGGAAACGCTCACTGAAATCAACAAAGACATCGTTCGGTTAAACACCATAACCGATCGCTTTTCGAAGATCGGATCAAAACCCGACCTCGAAGCACATGATTTGGTTGACTTGCTTGAACAGTCATTCTCATACCTCAAAACGCGAACGTCTCGCAAAGTGCATTTCATCATTGACCGCGGGGATGTTGCCAGCAAGGTCATGGTATCGGTGCCGCTTTTCAGCTGGGTGATTGAAAACCTCGTAAAGAATGCAGTTGACGCCATGGAGGGCGAGGGTGAATTGCGTGCGACCTTGGGTACGGAGGGCAATAAACTCTACATCGACCTCTCAGATACTGGAAAGGGCATACCCAAATCACAGCACACCACCATTTTTGAACCTGGTTTTACCACCAAAAAGCGAGGTTGGGGGTTGGGTTTATCGTTGGTGAAGCGCATTGTAGAGTCATACCACGGCGGAAAGATCTTCATCAAACACTCTGAGCCGGGCAAAGGAACCACCTTCCGTATACTTTTTCGCCGTGCAGACCGTATGGCGTAAAAATAGCATAGATTTAACGCTTTCGTATTGAGTATTTCTTAGGGATTAATTGTATATTTATGCTCCTTTTCTAGACGGCAATGTCGGGTTTGGTAAACATATTGAAAAGATTAATGTTAAACATGAAATTTGAATAATCATGCGCTCTTTATCCTTAACTGTTATTGTTGCTTTCTTCGCGTTAACGATGAATGCTCAACTTCCTTATAATCCAGATGAAAATGGCGATGAGATTATTGGTATTCCGGACGTGCTTGGGATATTAAGCTTCTTTGGGCAAGAGTTCCAAGCAGAAGGTGTTGTGCCCGTTATAAATGGTGGTACAGGGGCTGCAAGTGCAGAAGCAGCGCGAGATTCTCTAGGGTTGGCCATGTTCAAAGACAGTGTTATCACAATAGGTATGAGCATACAACCAATAGGTTGGGTGAACGGTCGCTTACGGGTTACAAATAGCATTATTGAGGGTTACCAAACCGTAGCTTCTGGAAGCTACGCACACGCTGAGGGTTATGATACCGAAGCAACGGGCAACTTTAGCCATAGCCAGAATCGATTCACAACAGCATCCGGAACCTGTGCACACGCCGAAGGAGAAGGTACGACTTCTTCAGGCACAGCCTCTCACGCAGAGGGCTTTCAAACAACCGCGACAGCTACAGCAGCGCATGCAGAGGGTTATCAGACGCAAGCCTTGGGCCTATATTCTCATGCGGCGAATCGAAATACCATTGCAGATGGAACCTGTGCACATGCAGAGGGAGAAGGTACAGAGGCCTTAGCGGATGCTGCACACAGTGAAGGGTACCAAACCGAAGCGCTTGCTTTCGCCTCGCACGCCGAGGGATATCAATCGGTAACAACTGGTTTGTATGCGCATGCTCAGAACCGAGGCAATGCTGCATCAGGTCAAAATTCGCATGCGGCAGGCCTGAATACCATTGCTTCTGGACAAAGAAGTCATTCAGGAGGCAATGGTACCATCGCAGATCAGAATGATCAAACAGCGCTTGGGCGTTTTAACTTAGCTGATCAAGCTGATGTGCTTTTCGTAGTGGGCAACGGAACAACGAATGATGCAAGAAGTGATGCGTTCAAAGTCACGGCTAGCGGTAATGCAATGGTTGCTGGAGACATGAGTGTTAACGGCAACATCATTGTCAATGGCAACGATTTGTTACTCATTATTCAGGAATTGCAAACTGCCAACGCATTATTGCAGCAACAAGTAAATGCTTTGCAAGAGCAGGTCGATCAGATTGGTCAATAAGTGATTCAGCACATGACCAAGTTGCTAAAAGCAGCGACATATAGGTCATGGTTAGCAGTCCTAATCCTTGATTTGGGTTTCGCCCTAACGGGCGGATGGGCGCAGCCCCCTGAAGTCAAATGGTCACCGCCATCCAAGTTGAAGCGCAGAATGGGTGCGGTTGAGATGGTCGCAGCCGATAGCCTGCAACTCTATGTTTTGCGCGGAGCGATAGGCGGCGGCGCATGGGATGACCGCGAACCCAACTTGCAACTCGATATTTACGATGTCACATCGCTGGATTTTATCGCTTCCACGCCCATTCAATTCGCACCCTTTGATCGGCAATTTGTCGAGGTTGTTGATGTGATGATGCTCAACAACCGCTTGGTGGTGCTCTTTCATGTGTGGGATACGGTTGCCGGTTATGTGCGGCTTTACGGCCAATGGCTCGATCAAACAGGGCTTCTCACCGGCGATGCGGTGGTGTTGGCAGAGTATGCGGCGCGGCGCAAAACTGGTGGATTTGCCGTTCAGCCTTCGCGCGATCAGAAGCTCTTGTTGATCTATCCCGAAGTATTGAGCGAACGACGCATCGCTGACCGGCTTGCATTCAAAGTCATCGACCAAAACCTCGAAACCCTGTGGGAGAAAGACTTGACTTTTCCTGACCACGAAGCGGTGACAGAAATCAATCAATACCGCATAGATTCACGCGGACATTTGTACCTGCTCACAGGCGGTGGAAACCGCGACAAAACCTTGCGTGGCAGCGAGCGGGGAGCGGCCGAGCAGGGCTATACGCTCATCAGTTATGACCCAGAGCTGAATAAAATCAAGGAATATGAGGTAGCTGTTGATGGCAAATGGGTATCGGCCACAGCCTTTGACGTGTCGTTAAATGACGATATAACGGTAGGCGGATTTTATAGCAATGAGCGCCAGTTCAGCATTGGGGGAGCGTTTTATTTCCGCATCAACAGCAGCACGAAAGAAATTGAAGCGACTGGCATGATGCCTTTTAATGACGACGTGAAGCGACTTTTTTTGCGACCGAAACAAGTCGAACGCGGAAGAGAGTTGAGCGACTTCTACTTTGACTACTTCATCACGCATGCCGATGGCGGTGCGACCTTTGTGGCCGAGCAATATTTTGTGCAGCAATCCTTTCGAACCGACATTGCCACGGGAAGGCAAGAGATGCTTTATTATTACTATTATAACGACTTGTTGGTTGTTGATGTGAATCGGGAGGGCGAAGTGCAGTGGACAGTTCGCGTACCCAAAGAGCAAATGAGTGTGAATGACAGCGGGCAGTATAGCTCGTATGCTCTCGCAGCCGATGAGGCGCACGTGTACATTGTTTTCAACGACAATCCGGAGAATATTGAATTGCTCAAAGCGAATCCGCAAGCTGATCCGCGTCAATTGTACGGCATGCGCAAGGCCATTGCCACCTTGGTTACCCTCGATCGTGCGGGCAATCAAGTGCGCGAGGCCCTCTTTTCAATGCGTGATTTCGACGTCATTTTACGCCCGAAAGTTCATTTTTCACCCGATACGAGGACCTTATTTTTGTACGGGCAGTCAAGAAAATTGTACCGAATTGGAAGACTTCGTTTCTAACGTTGTCAAACTTTCAAGAAAGTATTATCTTTGCGCCCCTGATCAGAAACAAACACGCGTTTTTGATTAGACCTAAAGGCCCGGATGGCGGAATTGGTAGACGCGCACGACTCAAACTCGTGTTCCTTTGGAGTGTGGGTTCGATTCCCACTCCGGGTACTAAACTTCTCAATACACCTTGCTCAGGATATTGAAGAGCACCTCAAATGAGCGACGCGATCAAGCACGAGTGCGGCATAGCACTGCTGCGACTCAAGAAACCCCTCACTTTTTACCGCGAAAAATACGGTACATCGTTTTACGGCCTGAACAAGATGTATCTTCTCATGGAGAAACAGCACAATCGAGGTCAAGATGGGGCTGGTTTAGCGAACGTCAAGTTCGACGTTGAACCTGGTAATCGCTACATCTCGCGTGTGCGCTCAAACAGCAGTCGCCCCATTCAAGACATTTTTGAACAGGCCAGCAGCCGCTTCAAAGAACTCGAAGCGAATGACCCTGAGAAGCTTAATGATCCTGAATACCTCAAGGCCAATTATGGCTTTACGGGCGAGCTTTTTCTGGGCCACTTGCGTTACGGAACTTTTGGCAAAAACAGCATTGAAAGCATTCACCCATTCTTGCGTCAGAATAACTGGATGACCCGCAACCTCGTAGTTGCCGGCAATTTCAACTTGACCAACGTTGAAGAACTCTTCAATCAATTGGTTGAGTTGGGGCAGTACCCGAAAGAAATGGCCGACACCGTGACGGTGATGGAAAAAATCGGACACTTTCTCGATGCTGAGAACGATCGCTTGTTTCGTGTTTACAAAGATCAAGGCTATTCGAATCAGCAAATCACTCATTTGATTGCACAAAACATGAACATCGGCGATATTTTGCGTCGAGCAGCTGATAAATGGGATGGTGGCTATGCCATGGCTGGGTTGATCGGGCACGGTGATGCATTTGTATTGCGCGACCCGAACGGAATTCGTCCGACCTTTTGGTATGAAGACGACGAGGTGGTTGTTGTTGCTAGCGAACGACCGGTGATTCAAACCGCGTTCAAAGTGAAGGTTGACCAGGTGCAAGAGCTTACCCCTGGGCACGCCCTGATTATTCGTAAAGACAATCGTGTACATACCGAAGAGATTTTGCCCCGAGAGGCCAATAAAGCCTGTAGTTTTGAGCGCATTTACTTCTCGCGTGGCAGCGATGCCGATATATATAAGGAGCGCAAAGAGCTCGGACGCTTGGTTGTTCCACAGGTGCTCGATGCGGTTGACCATGACTTAGATCGCACTGTGTTTTCATTCATCCCAAATACGGCTGAAACAGCATTTTTGGGGATGTTGAAAGGACTTGAAGACTACCTGAACGGGTGGAAGTTTAAACAGATTCAGAAGGCCGGTCAAGCAACAACGCCCGAGGCCCTTCGTGCCATTTTGGAAGTTCGTCCGCGGGTAGAGAAAATCGCCATCAAAGACGTTAAGCTTCGCACCTTCATCACGCAAGATGATGCCCGCGATGACATGGTAGCACATGTATATGATGTCACCTACGGTGCAGTGCGTCGCACCATCGATAGTTTGGTAGTAATCGACGATTCGATTGTACGCGGCACGACCTTGAAAAAGTCAATTATTCGCATTCTTGATCGCCTTGACCCGGTGCATATCGTGGTAGTAAGCTCGGCGCCGCAAATTCGTTATCCCGATTGCTATGGCATTGACATGGCCAAGATGGGCGACTTCATTGCATTTCAAGCAGCCGTTTCGTTGCTTCGGAAACAGGGCAAAGAAGACCTTTTGCAATTGGTGTATCGCAAGTGTAAGGAGCAAGAACACTTGCCCAAAGAGCAAGTGAAGAACTATGTAAAGGAGGTATATGCCCCTTTCACACCGGATGAAGTAAGTGCAGAAATCAGCGAACTTTTGGCGCCTCCGGGCGTGAAAGCGAAGGTTTCGATCCTCTATCAAACGGTAGAGAACCTGCATGCCGCGTGTCCGAATCACCGCGGAGACTGGTACTTCACGGGCGACTACCCAACCCCTGGCGGGAACAAGGTTGTCAACAAGGCCTTCATCAATTACATGGAAGGGCGCAACGAACGCGCATACTAACGCGCAGCATGCAACTCACGGTTAAGCGACTTGATTTACTGCACCCCGAGGCACCAGGCAACAAGTATTTCAAGTTGAAATACAACATCCTTAAAGCTCGCGAGAAAGGAGCCGAACGCATTGTTACGGTGGGCGGCGCCTTCAGCAACCACTTGCATGCTACAGCCGCATCCTGCCGACAGGCAGAAATCTCTTGCATAGGTATTGTGCGCGGCGAAGAAATGCCCGTTTTAACTGAAACCTTGCGCGATTGCCTAGATATGGGCATGCATCTGGAGTTTATGGAGCGTGAGGCGTATGACGAATGCAGCACAGAAGCCTTTAAGCAGGAAATTCACGCGCGGTACCCGATGAGTTATTTCATACCCGAGGGTGGGAGCAATTACCTCGGGATCAACGGCTGCATGGAGATCTTAAACGATGATGACCGCATGTGCGACACGCTGGCAGTGCCGGTTGGCACGGGAACTACACTGGCGGGTTTATTGCTCACGGCGGGTTTGAATCAGCGCATTTTAGCTTTTCCGGCGCTCAATGATTTTAGTTTACCAGAGCGCTTGCAAGAAGCGTTGTATTGGACGACCCTCGACGAAGAGTTGGCAGCGGAGCTTGCGGCCCGCGTAGAGTGGAAGTATGCTTACACATGTGGTGGCTTTGCGAAGATGAACGACGCGCTTCGTGCGTTTATTCACGATCAGCAGCTCCATCATAACTTGCCGCTTGATCGCGTGTACACGGCGAAGATGATGATGGGTTTATACGACTTGCATTCGAAAGGCGAAATCAAAACGGGGGAGCGCGTGCGTGCGATTCACACCGGAGGTTTGCAAGGGAATCGCGGGCTTGTACAGTTGGGATAAAAAAAACAGGACAACCCTTAAGGTTGCCCTGCCTAACCTAACTTTAAACTATGTGCAAATGAATTACACTAGCGCCGTTAATATCTTGATGAAGGTGTACTTCAATGCTTTATCCACGCCAAATGTAGGTCGAATCTTACATCTGAAACGGGCGGTTAAGCTGAAAAGTCAACAACAGGGTGTTAATAGCTGTGAATAACTCGAAGATGCGAGCAATAGCCCTTCATACCGTACCAACAAACGACCGCGGCGGCGTAGTGCGTTTATTCACTGAATTGCACGGTCAACGGGCCTATTATGCGGCCTTGGGTCAGCAGGCGCACCTTTTTCAGGCCATGTCGTTGTTGGAGGTTGAAGAACGCAGTCGCAAGCAAACGGGCATGGCGGCGCTTTCAGAGGTGCGCAGAGCGGTGGTTTTGGGCCGCATTGCAACAGAGCCGGCTCGCGCTGCGATTGCGCTGTTTATGGCTGAAGTTTTGAGCCAGTGTTTGGTTGAAGACCAGGCCAATGCACCCTTGTTCGATTATGTGTGGCATACGGTTCAGGCTTTAGAGGTTGATCAGCGCGTGGGTTTGTATCCGTTGTTGTTTATGGGGCGCGTACTGCGCTTCATGGGCGTCGCGCCCAGTGCGGCCCTGGAAGCGGAGCATGTGTTTTTTGATTTGCGCCAAGGCGAATGGCGCATGATGCCCCCGCCACACGGTGATTGGTTGCAGGGTGCGGAGGCGCAGCTTTTGTGCGCCTGCGCAGTGCAATCGGTAGATGAGCTCGATGCTTTGTCGACAACCCGTGCTCAGCGCAATGAGGTGCTTCATAAACTCTTGCGCTACATTCAGTTGCACTTAACGAACGATCGAAAAGTACGATCTTTTGCGATTCTTGCCGAAGTGTTCGCTTGAGCCACTGCGCATTTCCTATTTTTGCGTTCTATGCGTTTTTCTGACGTCGTCGGCCATGAGCAGTTAAAAACCCAGCTGCGTTCGCGTGTTCAATCGGGGATGGTGCCGCATGCGAGTTTGTTTTTGGGTCCGGAAGGATCAGGCAATTTCGCCTTGGCGATGGCTTTTGCGCAGTATGCGTGCTGTGATCACCGCACGGAGACCGACGCATGCGGCAATTGCGATGTGTGCCGCAAATTTGAAACCTTGCAGTACGCTGATTTACATTTCACATTTCCTGTTTTTAAAAGGCCGGAGCCAGCCAAAGGTCTTTCGACTGAGTTCAACACCGAATGGCGCAACTTCATTGAAGGAGAGGCATACCCCACCTTGAGCGCTTGGAACGAAAGGCTCGATGCGGAAAAGAAGCAACTCATGATCTTTGTGGCAGAGGCGGGTGCCATTGCCCAACGCTTGGCCTTGCGCTCGTATGAGGGGCGTTATATCATTCAGGTGATTTGGTTGCCTGAGCTCATGCGTGAAGACACGGCCAATAAGTTGCTCAAACTGATCGAGGAGCCCCCTGCGCAGACCTTGTTCTTAATGATCAGTGAATCGGCTGAGCGAATTTTGCCGACCATTCTTTCACGTACCCAATTGGTGAAGGTGCCAGCCATTGACGATGAGTCCATCGCCCAAGCAATCGCTGAAAAAGAGGGCCTTGATATTGAAGCAGCGCGAGACATAGCACACTTTGTTGAAGGCGACTACGCCCGCGCACGTGCGATTGCGCGTGACGCTGACGGACAAGCTGCATTTTTGGGCAAGTTTACGGGCTGGATGCGCGCTTGCTACGCCCGCGATGCTGCGCAGCTCGTGGATTTTGCAGGTGACATTGGTGCAGGCTCTCGAGAATTGCAGAAGCGCTTTTTGTCTTACACCTTGCACTTTTTTCGGCAGTGCATCGTAAACAATTACGGACAGCATGACTTGGCTCGTTTTACGCGTGACGAGCGGGCTTTTGCGAACCGCTTTGCGCCCTTCATTAACCACAAGAACGTGATGGCCATGAGTGATCTCATCAACGAGGCCATTCGCGACGTCGATGGAAATGCCAATGGTAAACTTGTTTTTCTCGACCTCTCGTTGAAACTCCACAGTGAGCTGCGGAGGTGAACCGCTTCGTTTCGTATCTTTGAGCCTTGATGCACGTTGCATCAACCAAAAAAACCGCGCCTTATGGGATGTGAAAGTTGTTCGAACAATGCGAGCGGCTTACCTAAGGGATGTAAAAACAACGGGGCTTGCGGCATATCAGGATGTGAGAAACTCGAAGTATTTGACTGGTTGGCAGGCATGCAATTGCCCGATCACGTCAAACCCTTTGATATAGTTGAAGTACGGTTCAAAAACAGCCGAAAGGTGTTTTACCGTAACGCAGAAGGATTGGAATTGCACATCGGCGACGTTATTGCTGTCGATGCGGCACCTGGATATGACGTAGGTGTTGTTTCCCTAACGGGTGAGCTCGTTCGGATTCAAATGAATCGTCGAGCGGTGAAAGACACCATCGAGATTAAAAAAGTATTGCGAAAGGCTACCAACGATGATTTGGAGGCTTGGCAAGGAGCCCGCAAACGTGAAACCGAAACCATGATCCATGCGCGTGAAATCGCTGGAGGTTGCAACCTTCAAATGAAGATCAGCGACGTTGAGTATCAAGGCGACGGCGGAAAAGCGACGTTTTTCTACACGGCTGAAGACCGGGTTGACTTCCGTGACTTGATTCGCAAGTTGGCCGAGGCATTCAAAGTGCGCATTGAGATGCGTCAAATCGGCATGCGCCAAGAAGCAGGTCGTTTAGGCGGCATTGGTTCGTGTGGCCGCGAACTTTGTTGTTCGACATGGCTTACTGATTTCCGCAGTGTGTCAACAAGTGCTGCGCGCTATCAGCAGCTATCGCTCAATCCGCAAAAGCTTGCGGGCCAATGCGGCAAGTTGAAGTGTTGCCTCAACTACGAGCTCGATCAGTACCGCGACGCGGTGAAAGAGTTTCCACCAGCCAATACGCGACTGGAAACGGCGGCTGGACGTGCAAATCACTTCAAAACCGACATTTTCAAGCGCATCATGTATTTCATGGTGGAGGGCGAATACGGCGGTTCGCCGCTGGCCTTGGGCATTGATGAAGTGTGGGAGATCATTGAAATGAACAAGCGCGGCGAGAAGCCAGGCCATATCCGTGAGTTTGTGGCTGCTGTGGAAACCGTTGAAGAGGTTACCTACCAAAACGTAGTGGGACAAGACAGCCTCACCCGTTTTGACCGCAGTAAGAGCTCAAAACGTCGTGGAAATCAACGCTCGGGGTCACGCCGACCTGAAGGTCGCGATAACCGCAAAGCCACACCCCAAGGTGAGGCAGGGGCTGTCGCACCGCAGCAGCGCGACAACCAACCGCGGCCTGATCGTCCTGACCGCAATCGCAATGACCGCAATCGTAACAAGCCGCGTCCAGAGGGCAACAGCGGGGCGAGCAAACCTGAGGGAGCTGCACAACCACCCCGCGAAGGTGGAGGCGAACAAGGCGAGCGCCGAAGAAACAATAACCGCTCACGAAACCGCAAACCTCGCGGACCTCGTGGTGAAGGACAAGGTGGAAACTCAGCTCCTGCGGCCGATGCATAAAACAACATTCAATCGTGCGCTTTACTTCATAGGCTGTGCTGCCATGCTTTGGCTCACAGCCTGTGAAGATGCGCCGTTTTATCATGAAAATCACCGACTCGAACCGGCGTCTTGGGCTGCTGACCAGCCTGAGGTTTTCGAGTTTCAGGTGAACGATACCACGCAAGCCTACAATTTTTTCTTGCACTTGCGGCATTCACAAAGCTACCCATATAGCAACTTATACCTCTTCGTTGAGCTCGACTTTCCGAATGGGAAGAAGTCGGTTGACACCCTGGAGTGTGTGCTTGCGGATACTTACGGACGTTGGTCGGGAAAAACCACCGGACAGCTCGTGGATCATCGCATCCAAATTAATGAGCGCAAGATGTTCCCCTTATCTGGACGATATGCAGTGCGTGTTTACCACGCGATGCGGGTTGATCCCTTACCCGAGGTGCACGATTTGGGTTTCTCTCTTGAAAACTGGAAGCCAGCGAATTAAGCTGCGTTGAAGTCGCGCTTCAGAATAAAGCGCAATACGAGGTAGCGGATCAACAAAATCCACGGCAGCGCATGCCATGCCGCGTCAAGCCAATCGAGGGTTTGCATGCCATGGGCGCCTCCTGCAATCCATCTGATTTTGCCCGCCAAATGGGGTTCAGGAAAGAACGGAGCGAGCCCGAGAGTTAAGCTCATCATCACCAGCAGACGCCAGTCATTGAGTATGTTTTTCATGCTTCGCCTTATTTGGTACAAGGTGCAACGGGTAAGCCGCTGCCTGCCCATCCGCGAATACCGCCATCGAGGTTGTACACGGTCTTAAAGCCGGCATCTTTGAACACCTTGGTTGCCTGTCCGCTGCGCCCGCCCACAGCACAATACACGAAAACGGGTTGGTTGCGATCGAGTTCAGCAATGCGTTGGCTGAAGTCGGCATCGTAAAAATCATAATTGTCGGCACAGTTGATTACGCCGCCTGCCACTTCTTCGGGGGTGCGCACGTCGATCAAACGCGCATTGGCGGTCGATTTAAGCAATGCGTCAAATTCATTCGCCGGAATGGTAGCGATGGTTTGAACATCTTGTTGCGTTTGCGCAGAGTCGGTGTTTTGGTTTTCGGCCTGAACGGCCGGATGGTCGGTTGCCGTGCCACAAGAAATCAAGAAAACAGCAGCAAGCAGGGTGAAAGAACGTACGATCATGGAATTCATGTTTGATGGATTGTGAATTACAAAGATGCACATTGCTTTGGATGTGGGATGTGACTCGCGTCACCCATCCAAACCAAGAAAAAACCCCGATGAGGCGAACTCATCGGGGTTAAATTATCCTTAGAATCGACCGCTTATTGGCGGAGGAAACGAGCGTGGTGAACAGTTCCGTTTGGGGTGGTCAACACGAGGTTGTACCATCCGGCCGTTAGGCCGCCAACATACAAAACAGGATTGATGCTACCCACTTGCGTTTGAAGCACTGTGCGGCCTGTCATGTCGGTGATGTTTACCCAACCGTTCAAGGTGTTTCCATTCGCGTTCCATTGAAGGGTTTCAGCGGTTGGATTCGGGAATACGGTGAGCGGCGCAACTGCGCTGAATTCGTTAACATGGGTGTCACCATCAACGTCTGCGGCATCACGCGGCATAATTTTAAACTCGTCGAACGAGTAAAAAACAGGGCCCGTAACATTGTACATTAACCCTTGGCTGCGTGTCGCTGTGTAAATGGTTGAGTTGATGAGGCAAGAGCCACTTCCATCGTTAACGATCCACTGACCGAAGCCCGAGTTTGCATCCGTGCAGGTTGCATTTTGAACCGTAACCAGTACACCTTCGTACTGTTCGGTGTTCACATCTGCAGTTGGAATAACCACAGGTGCGTGAAGGGTGTTGTTTGACGATACAATGGTTAAGCCTGCAACACCTGAAATTTGTGTGCTGTTGAAGTATTCTACAACACCTCCAGAGAAGATAACGCTATCGCCACGGCTTACAGATTGGTTGGTGAACACGAACACCCCTCGCCATGGGCCCACGCCGTCTTGCACAAAGAAACCGCCAGCACCAACAGCACTCACGATGCCGCCGGTAGTCACGTTTTGATCGGCCAAAGGCGAAGATCCATCAGCAGCTTCGCTGTACTGAATGTCATAAATGCTTACGACTTCGAGGACGCTCGGATTGATTACAACGTAGTCAACTTCAACGTGAGCGTCAGCTGAAGAGTTGCTGATTGAAAGAATAAATTCAGCGATGTCGGTTGTCTCAGCAGCTGTGATGGTTTGTGAATAAGTGGTCCAGTCAGTTGAGTTGACGGTGATCCAGCTTTGGTAAACGAAACCAAAAGCATCAGGGCGGTTGTCGAACAATCCCGTCCGAATTTGCCCAGTACCACGCACATACATGGTTACTTCGTAAGCTTCTCCAGCGTTCACAGAAAGTGGTTGTGTGGTGAAGCGTTTGTGGTCTGTTTCTGTATTGACCAAGCGCACGCCGTAATCGCCAACCGCGATGTCGTTGTCGATTTGGATGATGTTTTCTCCGCCGATATTGGTGCGTGATCCGTTCCAACCGGTAGGAACCCCATTGCCCCAAGTGCTAAAGTCAGATTCGAAAATTTGCGCGGTGGCAACCGTGCTGAGCATGGTGCTTAGAATTGCGCAGATGAGTAAAGAATAGATACGAGTCATGATTACTGAATTATGATGTTGTCGAGATCGAGTGAAGTGGTAACACCGTCAGGGTGTGACCCACGGTAAACGAATGCAATATGAACTGCACCATCGTAGCCGCTTGGTAAAAAGGCAGTCACATCAACAGTGCCGCTCGGAATGAAGGCATAATTGGCCGTTCCTTGATTCGATGTGTTGTAGCCGGTTATTGTTACCCAATCAGCGGCTTGAATATCACAGCCGTCAAAATTGGTTGATACATAAACCGTGAGCGGGTGCGGCCAAGAAGCGTCATTCCAAAACGCGGTGGCAGATTCAAAGCTGAGCCCAAGTTGTGGGCCGCTGAGTTGCACTGGAGGGGTGATGAACCAAGCCTCGTTGGTTTGGTTCGAGCCGAATGAAGTTGCACGCAGGTATTTCGTGTCTTGGAAAATTCGTCCGCGCCATACACGTGAACCTTCTGCAGCGATATTCACCCAACTGGGGTTGTTGTAATCGGTATCATTTGATGCAACGTCAGTGAAGTCTTGATTTACGACAAAAACGGGTTGCACTTCGTATTCACATGGACCACCACCGCCACCGCCTTCGGTGCACCGCTCGCCGCTCAGTTGAACCTCGTTGAGGTCGCGAATGTAAAGCTGCATTTCGTCGTTGAATTGACCAACGATGGCAACAAAAGAGCCGTTTCCTTCTGGTATTTCAAGCGCTGCGAAGTTTGCGAACCCAGACGAGCGCACAATAATGGTATTGCCATCACAATCAGTTAAGGTTCTGTTTTCGGAGTCTTGAGTGATTGCGTTTGCGTAGGTAGTTCCAAGTTCACTGGCCACGAACTCAACATTTTCAAGCCGGATAAGTTGGCCTTGCACATCGGGTGTTATTTCGTTGATGCTCAAGGTCGCTGCTGGAAAGGACACTTGCGTCGCCTGCTTGATGATGTTTTCGTCGACATTCACGTTATCGAGTTGCATCATGCCGCTGAAAACACTCAAGATGGTTCCGGGCAGGTAAATGCGCACCGAGTCGCCTTGGTACAAACCGCCTGGGTTTTGCAAGCGTAGGTTAATCGCGGCGTCACCGTCTTGCACGTAAATGCTGCGGTATAGGTTGCCGTTCGCTTCATCTCCAGTAACTACGCCGTAAACCGAATAGTCTTCGGTAAAGGTGATCGGTTGGTCAACGTAGAGGTCGCGCAACTCTTGTATGGTCAAGACTTGACCAACGGGAAGAACACGAGCAGGCGGAGAATCATACTCGCGTTTGCAGCCAGGCAATACGACAAGGCTGATTAGCATAGTGCTCAAGAAAAAGTGAGATATCGATTTCATATTAAAAACTGAATGCAATTTGGGCAAAATAAGTTCTTCCGAAGAGGTAACTCAAGCGAGGAGGGAATCGGTTCACGTCGGTACGGTCATAACGCAATTGCTCAAAGCCACCGATCGCAAAATCTTGGTTATCGAGCAAGTTGCTGATGCTCACGTTCAGGTTAATGAAGTACTTGCGTTGAATGCGCCATGATTTACCGATGTAGGCATCAACGGTGGCATTGTTGTCGAGTTTCGTTTGCTCGAGCAGGGCATTCCATTGTGGATCGTCGGTAACGTAATTTGCAAGTGCATCTATGGTACGGCGATCAGGATTTGGATCGAGGTAAATGTCGGCAAAGTAGTTTGCGTTAATACCAGCAAACCAGTACTTCGGTGAATTGTAGCGCACACCCAGTGATGCCGCTGTTTGAGGCATCCCGCCGATGCGGTAGTTCTTGAGATAAACAGTACGGTTTTCAGCAAGTACTTCTTCAGAGTTGTCACGTGTGATTTTTGCAGTTGGTCGTGAGTTCCAGAGGTATTGCCCGCCAGCAAATACGGCATTAACCACCGTTGTTGGAGTCACATTGGCCTCAACACCAATTTCTGTACCCATGTGGAGGTGGTTCACCCCGGTCATGCTGTAATTCACGAAGGTGCGCAATTCATCGTGGTAAAAGCTACGTGCCCACACTTGGTCATTGATTTCGGTATAGAAGAGTGTAGCACGCGCCTTCAAGCGCGGGAAGCGCACGAGGTAGTTGATGTCTCCACCGAAGATTTTTTCAGTTGTTAAGCCTGGAACCAATTCATCGCGTGTACGTGGTGACAAGAAGGCAAAACGCGGAGTTGGCGGCATGGTTTGGTGCACCAAGTTGGCTGTGATGAAGTGACGGCCAGTAACTTTATATGTGACGCCACCTTTTACACCGTAGTGAAAGAATGTAGTTTTTGGTGATTCCCCGAACGAATCATCGGGAAAACGTCCGTTACGCATGGCACTGTTCCGCCAGAAACTGGTTGTTGATACCTCGGCGCCGCCATAGAATTCCCATTTTCCAACAGCATACTCGTACTGAGCGAATGCGTTGTAGCGGTTTACATGTGTTTTGTAGTCGAAACCAAAAACATCGCCTTCATAAATGATCCGGTTTGGGTTATCAAGGTCGTTTTGCGCCAAATCTTCGTCGTTGAAATCACGCAACGCGAATTGGTCAACGTCTACCCAAAAATCACCGCCTAAGAGGTCATCAACGATGCGATAGTAACGCGTGCTCTGCAAATGTGCGCTTCCGCCAACCGTGAGTTTAGCGCGGTCATTCAAGGTGGTGCGGTAAACTGAATTTATACCGTACTGGGTAAGGTCGTTTCGAAGTTCTTCGAGGATGTACTTGCTGCGGTTTCCAGTCACGTTATTTCCTTCAACGCCGTTGGCATTTTCTATAGTGAAGAGGTTTTTGCTGTTTGCGAAATACATTTGATCCCAGTCGATTTGACGACTCGCAGGGTCGTTGGTCCATGCATCGGTGGCTTGTGTAAAGCCCTCCATGTCGTTTACATTGCTGAAGTAGCTCGGTAAGTAACGGTAGTAGTCTGGACGTGGGTCTGCCGCATCGTACCAGTTGATCCCCGTGATGCCGCCTCTACCGGTTGTTAAAAATGCAGTGGTGTTGAGCGAGGTGTTTCGTTTGGGTGTGTAATAGTGAGTCAGCAAAAACATGGGGGTGTGGTTATTGCTCACCCGTGCGTTACGTTTTTCGCCATCTTGATAGCCCCAGAATGGGTTGTAGAAATTGCTGCCGGCTAAATCATACGATTCTTGAATGGCAAGGCCTTGGCGACCCTGCACAACAGGAGCTCCAAATCCAACGAACCCTAAACTGTGTTGGTCATTGATGCGTTTTTCTGCAGACAAGAAGTAGCCGCCTGCATCGAAATAGGTGCCTTCTACATAGCCTTCATTGGCCCAGCGGCGGGTAATTGAGATGGTAAATGCCCAGTCGTTATTCATCATGCCCGTTGAGTGGGTGAGCATCACGCGATTGCGATAGGCGCGATTCGAGTTAGCGTAAGAAACACGTGTGCCAGGGCGCATTTCGCTTGCGCGGAGGTTCATGTTCGAATACCCGCCGATACCACCAAAGTTATATTCTGAAGTTTGAACACCCGTTCGCACTGTGATGAGGCGAGTCACATCATTTAATCCTCCCCAACGAAACCATTGCGCCCAACCGCTTTCGAGGTCGTTAACCATTACGCCATTCATTGAAACGCGGGTGTGTTCAGAATCATAGCCGCGAATTCTAAAGCGTGCTGAACCAAAGTTGAATCCTGCGGTTGACGTAAATACATCGCGTGACGATTGCAACAAGCCCGAGACGTCTTGTGACTGAAGTTCTGAGTCGAGATCTTCTGCAGTAACTGTAAATACCGATGTTCTAGGCTGGCGTTCTAATCCAGTTGTATCGGGCATGGATTTTGGAGCGATTATTGCATCTTGAGCTGTGGCAAGAAATGCCGTTGTCAAGATGAGCACGGTGCTTAACACCGCTTTATGCATTGCGTTCATTTGAAACTCGGCTTATATGGGGTGCAATGATACGCATAGCCTACGAATTGACAGTTGTTCCTCCGAAAGTTAACAAAATTCTAAACCAATGGTCACCCGCAAACTATCGCGCGTCACGTTAGAAATGTGTATGTTGCGCCCCCGAAATAAGGATCACCGAATGGCTGTTTATTCGATTCATGTTACCATCCAAACTGCGCTGCGTGCGGCTTTTGTTTTTTTGTTCTCCGCGAACATGTTGCATGTTCACGCGCAAGAGTACGTGCCGTTTTGTGTAGGGTTCTACAACGTTGAGAACCTGTTCGATACAGAAGATGACCCAGAAATTAACGATGAAGAGTACATGCCTGACAGCGACAAACGCTGGAACGCTGAACGTTATCAAGCCAAGCTCACTAGTTTGGCGCAGGTGATCAGTGAAATGGGTACAGATATCCACCCAATGGGGATGCAAATTCTCGGGTTGTCAGAAGTTGAAAATCGCGGCGTGATCGAAGACCTCATCGCGACCCCAGCGCTTGCTCCACGCAACTACGACATCGTGCATTATAACTCACCGGATAAAAGGGGTATTGACGTCGCCTTGATTTATCAACCTGAGTTCTTTGAGGTTTACAACACGAAAAGCTACGAATTGACGATCCCCGGACGCGACGACTTTTTCTCGCGCGATCAATTGTTGGTGAGCGGCGTTGCCGATGGTGATACAATTCACGTGATAGTGGCACACTGGCCTTCACGCAGTGGAGGTGAAAAGCGCAGTCAGCCTGCGCGCATCGAAGCAGGCAAACTCGGACGTCACATCGTTGATTCACTGCTCACTGAAAATGCCAATGCACGCATTGTATACATGGGCGACTTAAATGATGACCCTGTAAACGCAAGTGTGAAGCGGTTTTTGAAGTCTGACGGAAGAAAGGAAGCCGCGGTTGGGGATATGCTCTACAATCCGATGGTTGACCTTTATAATAAGGGAATCGGCACCTTGGCTTGGCGTGACAGCTGGAACTTATTCGACCAAACCATCCTCTCTTCAGGCTTAGTTTCTGGTGACGGGGGCCGCTATCGCTATTTCGGGGCCAAAGTATTCAACAAACCCTATTTGCGTCAACAAGATGGTAACTTTGCAGGATATCCATTCCGAACCTATGTTGGTAGCAATTACAGGGGGGGGTACAGTGACCACTTTCCCGTGTATGTAATTCTAGTGCGTGAAGCCGAGTAAATGCACATCCTGCCGTCAGGCAGAAAACAACCCAATGTGCTTTGTGCGCGTTACGGAGTTAATTCAAAGCTTTGAATTATTTCTCTCTCTCTCTCAATTGGAAGCGACCATCGTCATATTTAGGACTTTGGTCGCTTTTCTTTGTACTTCGTGGCCAAAATGTGCCGATAACTCATATGGATTGTTAACTTTACCGATGCAGCACTTTTGTAACCGACAGCTGCAACGAAAACAACTTTTCGAATAACTTACTAGTAAGGGGAGTAGGACTACATGAGGTTTGCCGCTATGTTGCTAACCGTCTTTATGACCATGTTCATAAACGACAGCTATGCCAACCACATTCTAGGTGGGAATATAACCTATGTCTGTTTGGGCGGTAACAGTTATCAAATCACCCTCACAATTTACAAAGACTGCTTCGGAGCAACCAACGCACCTTCGCAGGAGTCTGTTTTCTTTTTTCCGCAAGGATGCGCGTTGCCATTCTCGGCGAATTTGCAATTGCAGAGCGTTACTGAGATCAGTGATTTGTGTCCATCTGAATTGGTGAATTCAAGCTGCAATGGGGGCTTCATTCCAGGCGCTGAGTTGCTGATATATTCGGCTGCTATTACGCTCACAGATGCTTGCCTTTGGAACATCAACTGGGCCGCAGGTGACTGGAATTACTTCCTTAACATGGACAATGGCATGCTTCCAACAGCATTCATTGCTGCCACGATCGACCCAACAACGGTAGGGTGCGCAGATTCGGTGGTGCCTGCAAACCCTTTACCGGTGAATTATTCTTGCACCGGTGATGCAGTAACTTATGATCTTCAAATCGACAACCCAAACAACTACGACCTCACCTACACCCTGATTTGCCCGCAAACTTCAGGTGGTGTGGACGCGCCGATGTTTGCTCCGTGCAATCAGCTTATCGCTGGTTTGACAATGAACCCGGTGACCGGTCAAATTGCATTTACATCACCTAATTTGTTCGGCAATTACAGCGTTGCCGTTGAAATCGACATGTTCGATAACGGCGACTATGTGGGTACGATTGTTCAATCGCTCGCGTTCATTGTGCGCCTCTGTGCTGTATCACCAACCGTGTTTTCGAATCCGACCATTCAGTCCCTCGACGGCGGTGGTACCCTTCTATCCGCCAACTCGATTCAGGCTTGTGTTGGCGATGACCTCTGCTTCACGGTAGAATCGACCAATAACAACATTTTCCGCTCGATCGATCTCACCACCAACTTTACAACCTTGTTTCCAAGTGGAAGTTTCACGCAAACGGGTATCAACCCAGCCATTGGTGAATTCTGTGTTTTGGTGACTGAAGCTATGATAGGCAGCACGGTGGTTACCGTGAATGCGCTTGATGATGCCTGCCCTACACCCGGCACCGCGCAAACGCAGTTCACGCTTACGGTTAGTCCGTCTGCCGCGCTAAACATTCCCGATACACTCATTTGTTTTGGCGAATCTGTAGAGTTAATCGCGAGTGGCGATGCGGCATTCACCTGGAACGTGCTGTCAGGTGACCCAAACCCCGGTCTTTCGGGTTCAGGCAGCACGCAAACGATTACGCCGAACATTGACACGGAGATTCAGGTTATTGCCTTAAACGGCGTTCCGGCTTGTCCGGCAGCCGATACGGTGCTCATTGCTGTTGCCTTGAGCGATTTTCAGGTTCAACTAACCAATGAATCGTGCGCACTAAACGACGGTGCAATTACCATCGGAGCGCTTGGCGGTAGCGGAAATTACGATTACAATTGGCCGGGTATTCCTTTCAATGGGGCCAACCCAACCAACCTCGCTGGCGGCGATTATTTGGTTACGGTAAGCGATCTCGGCCTAACGGCCGGATGCACCCGCGACACACTTTTGTCTTTAACAACCACGCCGCCGCCATCAGGCAGCATAAGCGGCAATGCGACCCTGTGTGAGGGAGACTGCACGTTGATCACGTTCGCCCTGAGCGGAACGGGGCCATTTACAGTAAACCTGCGGAATGAAACCACGGGATTGCTCGAGGCTGTTCCTGCGGTGCAAAACGGAAATACGTTTCAGGTTTGTCCGCCGACCACCACAACTTATACACTTGAATCGGTCACCGATGCAAACAATCCGGCGTGCACGTATGCGATCGAAAGCACGGTTACCATTACCGTCCGCCCTGAAGTTACAGCGGGCTTCGATGCGCCAACCACAATTTGCGCGGGCGATGCTGCAGTGCTCGTTCTCAATATTGATCAACCGGGAATCTTTGATTTGACCTACGCTCCATTGGGCGGCGTACCGGCTTCTCCCTTGGCTGCTGCAGATGGGACTGCGATTACATTCGCCGCTGCGGCCGCAGGGAACTACAATGTGACTTCAGTGCAGTACACAACCGCGCCGTTTTGTCCGGGTACGGTTTTACCTGCAGTGAACCTCGTTGTCAATAACCTCCCAACAGCGACCGCTGACGATGATGTTGAGGTTTGCAGCAATGAATTGCTGGCATTGGAGATTATGCTCACAGGAACAGGGCCCTGGGAAGTGACCCATGATTTTGCTGGAGAAGCATCGCCATTGCTCATCGCTGCAAGTCCGTACACATGGAATTTCACAAACCTCTTGCCGCTTGATCAAGTGATCACGCTCACCAACGTGCTTGATCTAGGCACAAACTGCAGCTCCAACATTAATGAGGTCATAGCTATAACCTCGAACCCAGCGCCGGTGGTGAATTTGCTCGGCAACCAAACCCTCTGTTTTGGCGGGTCAGGAAACTTGCTGTTTGAATTAATGGGTGATGGTCCGTTTGATGTGCTTTACAACGCAGGTGGCCCAGACCTTTCGTTGTTAGGTATCAATGACCAGCACAGCTTGGCGGTTTCTCCCTTGGCAACGACAAACTACTGCATCGAAAGTGTTACAGATGATAATAGCTGTACCACTGCACCAGGAAACTGCGTAACAGTAGATGTGCTTCCTGAATCAACGGTCGCGTTTTCGTCGACCGACGGGGCTGTGTGCCTCGGCGATTGCCTTGACTTGGCGTTTGATTTCACCAATGGCAGTGGTCCGTGGGAGCTCACTTTGGAACTCACCGATGGCAATGGCACTGCAACCGATGTGGTTATTCTCAATTCCGGAGAAACATATACCGTTTGTCCGACCGAAGCGGTAACGATAGAATTGGTAGGTGCCGTTGACCAGGGCGACAACTGCACAGCTACCCTCGCGTCGGCGACGGTAGTGAACATCAGTGTGACCAGCATCTCAACCGTGAGTTTGAGTGGAGCGGCAGACCTTTGTGCAGGAGAGTGCACCGATTTGGAGCTTGTTTTTACCGATGCGGTTGGCCCATTAAATTTCACCATCGATGGTTCCCCCTTCACAGGTGTTGACCCTGCGGTTGACTTGATCAACGGGGTATTTACGTACAATGTTTGTCCACTCGCGAATACGACCTACACGGTAAGCGCATACAGCGATGATGGAAATGCATGTGTGGCCATCGGCAATGCCTCAGTCGACGTAAACATCTATGCTTTGCCAGACGTTGAATTTACTGGTGGTGCAAGCATTTGCAACGGTGAAAGTGTTGATTTAGTGTTTAACACCAACACCGCCAATCCACTCGATGTGGTAATTGAGGTTACTGCTGGGACGAACCCGGCAACACAAACGACGGTGAACGGAGTGAACCTCGGTGACCTGTTCAGTGTATCACCTGTTGAAAATACGGTGTATGCCGTTGTATCGGTCAGCGACCCCAATACGCCTGCACAGTGCGCCACAGCACCCAACGCATCGGTTACAGTTGATGTCGGTTTTCCTTTGGCCATTTCAGAGGTTGATACCTTGTGTGCGCCGAATGCGCTGTCGTATCAACTTTCTTTTGTTGTTTCAGGCGGATCGCCCGCATCTTATGCTGTTGATGTCGCAGGAGGTTTGACCCCGTTCAATGGTGGACCAGATCAAGTTTTCCTTTCGAATCCGCTTGATCCTTCGGTTGCAACCACCTTCACCGCTACGGATGCCTTCGGTTGCGGGTCTGCAGTGATTACCATTGATCCGTTTACATGTCCGAGCATAACCTTCGCCGGAACGGTTGATGTTACCCCGCAATCGTACTGCAACGAAGGCATTTTATCGACTACGGCAAACGGTGATGAGAACCTCGATTCAGACGATGTGCTCTCTTTTGTGATACACTCGGGTTCAGGTACGCAGCTCGGTACAGTGTATTACATCAGCAACGTTCCACAATGGGACATTGCCAATGACCTCGATTTTCCTGGCGTACTGACTTTTGGAACCACTTACTACCTCTCCGCTGTTGCTGCAGACAATGACGGCACTGGCTTGGCCGATCTGAACTCAGGAATTGTGAATGTGTCGCAAGGCATGCCTTTTACAGTAATTGAATCACCAACGGCTAGCATTTCAGGTGGCGGATCACTTTGCGAAGGTGAAACCTTAGACCTCGTAATAGATTTCACAGGAACAGGCCCGTATACCATTGAATATGCAATCGATGGCTTTCCGGCATTTGATAATCCGATCACACCCATCAACACCTCGCCATATCTACTGAACACGGGAACAGCGGGCAGCTATACCTTATTGAGCGTAAGCAATGACGTGTGCGCCGGAGTTTTTGATGGCCAAGCCGATGTGGTCGTGAATCCTTTGCCAACCGCCGACTTGTCAGGAGGTGGAACTTTATGTGAAGGTTCGAGCATCGACCTGCCGATTGCGCTTACGGGCACTGCACCTTGGACGGTGACAATCGGCCACGACATCAACGGTGATGGCAGCAGTGACGCCAGCTCGACATTGCCTTTCAATGCGACTCCAGATGTGGTCACTGTATCGTTGGGTGGCGATTGGTTTGTGCTGTCGGTAGAAGATGCCACTGGCTGCGTCAACACCTCCAATGGGGCGTTGGTGAACGTTGAAATTGTTCCATTGCCCGAAGCGCAGTTTACTTTCGGAGACACAAGTTTTTGTGCCGGTACAACCATTGATATCAGCATTGAGTTGACTGGTGAAGCACCGTGGAATCTCGATTACGGCGTGGCGGGCGGTCCGTTCAATGAGGTGGTAAACACTTCACCGTATACGTTTACTACGGGTGAAAATGGTTCTGTTTGTGTGAGTACACTCACCGATGCAAACGGCTGTGTGGCAGCAAACAACCCCTGTATAGAACTCACGGTGTTGCCGGTGCCGGTAGCTGATGCAGGCGCAGACCTTAGTATTTGTGTGGGTGAAAGCACGATGTTGGGCACCCTTGGCGATCCCTTATTGACTTATACTTGGACAGATGCCTCCCTCCTTGATGACGGTGCCTTGGCACAACCTACGTTTACTGCCCCAGCGGTGAATGTGCAAACTACCTACACCTTCGAACTCGAGGTTTCGGCAGCAGGTTGTGTTTCGCTTGATGAGGTTGTGATCACTGTTGAACCCTTGCCATTAGCTGACGCTGGGCTGCCCGGTAGCATTTGCTCAGGCGACACCTATACCTTGCAGGCAGCAGGTGGGGTAAGTTACCTTTGGACCGACAATGGCACGTTTACCTCAGGTGGTCAAGGCACAGCGAACCCAACGGTTGAGCCCCTTGCGGATACGGTATATGAGGTCACCGTAACCGATGCAAACAACTGTGTAGCTACGGCAACCGTTGATGTAAGTGTTGCTGACCCGATCGATGTACAGGTCACGGTAAGCGCAGTAGTTTGTTATGACGCGTGCGATGGGATTATTGATCTCGCCCTAACGGGCGGATATGGCGGCTACGAAGTTTCATGGGCTGAAGTCGCAGAAAACACCGCCCTGCTCGAGAACTTATGTGCGGGTGACTACACCTATACCATTACGGATAGCGAGGGATGCACCGCGACAGACGTGGTGAGTTTGGCAGAGAATGCTCCCTACTTCATCGCCGATGTTGAGATTATTCCAGGTGCTTGTTTTGGCGAAAACACCGGAACTATTAACGTTACTTCCCCCGAAGCCGTGCTTTTTGATTTGAACGCAGGTGCGGTTTCGAATGGATCTGGAGCTTTCACCAATTTGGCAGCCGGTGACTACACCATTGTTGTAACAGACGGCTTGGGATGTCAGGCTGATACCACTGTTTCATTCACCAATTCGTCAGCACCGATTGATATCGCTGTTGACTTTGAAACGCTGATCATTTGTGTTGGCGATGCCGTGGTCTTTGGGGCCAATGCATTTGGTGGTGATGGGATTTTCAACTACGCATGGTATGCCGATGCAGCCGCGACGGATTTGGTCTCAAACGATAACCCGTTCAACTGGGTGGCCCAAGATTCGCTGACACTTTTTGTGGTTGCAACCGACGGATTGGGCTGTAATTCTGATACTTTGAGCGCATCCATTTATTTTCAAGATCCGCTCACCATTGATTTAGGAGAGAATCAAAACATCGAGATTTGTGAGAATGAGTGCATTGATTTGTTTGCTGAAACTGCCGGAGGCAACGGCAATTTGAACGTTGAGTGGACCTCGTCGTTAACGGGCGCTGCTGTACTCGCAACAGGGAATAGCGCTAATTTCTGTCCGCCGGGTACCCTTGAAATGTATTATGTTGCCACCGTTGACGATGGTTGCGTGGCACCGGCAACAGATACTGTGTTCGTATTCATTTATAACCAACCCGTTCCGCTGATCGGCTATGATGTGTCTGAAGGATGTTTCCCTGTTACGGTGAATTTCGAGAATTTGACCGACCCCAGTTTCTTTGGGAACTGTGAATGGAACTTTAACGATGGCAATACCTTGCCCGCTTGCACCGATGTCACCTATACCTACAATTCACCCGGCACCTATGTGCCGAGCTTGACTGTGACATCACCCTTTGGTTGTGTTGGCACCGCTGAGATTGATGTCCCCATTGAAGTGAGTGGCTATCCTATCGCTGATTTTTCGTGGTCGCCGCAGTTGACCACTTTGCAAACGACTTTGCGGTATGAGGATCGAAGCACAGGTGCAGTGAGTTATGAGTGGACATTTGAAGGCATAGGAACCAGTGAAGATCAGAACCCTTCAGTAACGTATCCATCGGATGATGCTACCACATGGATCACCTGCTTGAAGGTGACCAACTTAGTGGGTTGTACCGATTCGATTTGCTATTTCATTGATATGCAAAGCGAAGTGTTGATTTACGTCCCCAATGCATTTACGCCAGACAATGACAACTTGAATGAGTTGTTTTACCCCGTAATCGGCGGCGGCATCAGCACGCAAGACTTCAGCTTCAGCATTTGGGACCGCTGGGGTGAGAAGCTCTTCGAAACCGATCAAATCGGTGTAGGTTGGAATGGTTCAGTGAATAGAGGCAGCTACTACGTCGAAGCAGAAGCCTACATTTGGCGTGTGGTTTACCGCGAAATTGACTCTGGCGAGAAACGTGAGTTGAAAGGGCACGTCATACTCGTGCGCTAAGCTTGCTGCCTGTTGCGTATCTTCGCGGCATGGAATCACGCACTGAAATCAAAGAACTAGGCGAGTTCGGGCTTATCAAACGTTTGACAGCGCAATGGCCGCAGCATCACGACACCACGATTCTAGGTGTGGGCGACGACGCCGCGATTGTAGGTGAGGGAGACATTCTATCTGTGGTAACCACCGACATGCTCACCGAAGGAGTACACTTCAACCTCATGTACACGCCCTTGAAGCACTTAGGTTACAAAGCCGTAGCAGCCAATATATCTGATCTTTGTGCCATGAATGCGAGTCCGCGATACATAACTGTATCTGTGGCTATTTCAAACCGCTTTTCGGTTGAGGCCATGGATGAGTTGTACGAAGGCATTCGAACGGCATGCGCAGTATACAAGGTTGATTTGATTGGTGGCGATACAACAAGTTCTTTGGGCGGTCTTGTGCTTTCGATCACGGCGATTGGTAGTGTACAGCGCGAGCAAATCACTTACCGTTCGACTGCGAAATCGGGTGATTTGATTGTTGTGAGCGGTGACGTAGGCGGCGCTTACATGGGCTTGCAGCTCCTCGAGCGTGAGAAGCATGTGTACCAAGAAGCACCGGGAATTCAGCCCGATTTAACCGGCTTCGAGTACATTTTGGAGCGCCAGTTGAAGCCCGAAGCCCGCGTGGATATCGTTCGGCATTTGGCTGAAATAAAGGTGAAGCCCACAGCGATGATCGACATTTCAGATGGACTGGCATCGGAGGTTCTGCACATTTGTGCGGAGTCGAACCTCGGTTGCCGCATCTATGAAGAGAAAATTCCGATCGATCAGCAAACGTATGATACAGCTCGTGATTTCAACCTCGACCCCACCTTGTGTGCCTTAAGTGGCGGTGAAGATTACGAGCTATTAATGACGATTTCGCAGGCCGATTTCGAGAAGATCAAGAATGACCCTCATTTTTCGATCATCGGTTATATGCGCGATGTTGCAGAAGGTTGTTCTCTAACGTTCAAGAATGGCGGCGAAACGCCTTTGGTAGCCCAAGGATGGGACGCATTTAAACCCGCTCAGTGAACGGCCAAGCGCTGAACCATGCGATGTCCATCGAGGCGGGTCAGTTCAACCAAATACATCCCTTTGCTCCACGCTGAAACATCAAGCAGGGTGCGCTCTTGCGTGACCTGTGTTTCATAGACCATCCGGCCGTTTAGGCCGAAAACCCGCAAAGTCATGCCCGTGTGAGCCCACATTGACGGCAGTACTACAGTTGTATTGAGCGCAGCAGGATTAGGGAAAATGAGAACGGGTGCATCGCCTGTGACGTTGAGCACGGAGGTAACGTTACCGAGTGTTGCTTCAGGGCCGGTGTAAGGGTCTTCTGTTTCATCCTCTTCCTCGTCAGTTTCTTCGTCGGTTTCCTCGTCAGTTTCCTCCTCGGTTTCCTCTTCGGTTTCTTCTTCTTCCTCTACAACTGGATCCCATGTGAAACCACAAGCCACATAATTTTGGGCAAACGAGACCATGGTTTGTTGGTTTTGAGCGATCCAAGAATTGAACCAGTCGGCCCGCAGGGCTACGGTTGCGTCGCAATTGAACACGAGCAATCCGAATGGGCGTTGGAAGAAGGTGTTGTAGACGGCATTGTCTG
>CAMCHP010000018.1 GCA_945874695.1 Chryseobacterium gleum | reverse complement strand
TGGGATTCTGGTAATGCTGGTAGCACCAACGGTGGAAACGGCGGTGCCGGCGGAAGCGGTGCCGGACAAAACGGCGGCACCCCCATCGATCGCGGCGCAGGAGGCTTTGGCGGTACAATCGGTGACGGTGGTGCCGTAGGCCCTGGTTGCCTCAACTGCGGAGTGTGCGTCGGGGCGGCAGGTTCTGACAACGGAAACGCTGCAAACGGCCCCAATTGCTGCTGTGCGAGCGGTGTAATCAATGGATCTGGCGGCGGCGGCGGCGGCGGTTTCATCAACGGAGGCGGTGGCGGAACCGGTACTGCTGGTAACTCTGCATGCGGCAACAACTCCATCGGTGGCGGCGGCGGTGGCGCAGGCGGTTCAAACCTGATCGACATCCTCACAAATCCTTCGCAAACCAACGGAATTCACACTGGAAACGGTTTGGTCGTTATCACATTCGGGGCATCGGCAGTGCCTGAGTGCTTTCCAGGATGTACTGATCCAGAAGCTGACAATTTCGACAACACTGCAAATTTCGATGATGGAACTTGCGAATATCTCGGTTGCACAAATCCGAACGCCGATAACTTCGACCCACAAGCCAATGTTGATGATGGAACATGCATCATTTCGGGTTGCACAGATCCGAATGCAGATAACTATAACATTGAAGCAAATAATGAAGATGGTTCATGCATTTTCCTAGGCTGCACCGACCCGCTTGCCAATAACTTCGATCCGCAAGCGAATATTGACAACGGAAGTTGCATCTACGAAGGGTGCACTGATCCGAATGCTGACAATTTCGACAGCATTGCGAATGTTGACGACGGCTCGTGCATTTTCTCTGGATGCACCTACCCTACTGCTGTAAACTATGATAGCAACGCCAACCTCGATGATGGGTCATGCATTTTTAACGATTGTCCTGTCACATCTGGTTGTACTGACCCAACGGCTTGTAATTACAATCCGCTTGCCGCAAATGAAGACGGATCGTGTGAATACAACTCATGCGCTGCTTGCACAGATGTAAATGCTTGCAATTACAACCCACTGGCAACAATTGACGATGGCAGTTGCGATTTCATCAGCTGCATAGGTTGCACTGACCCTTCAGCCTGCAACTACAGTCCATTCGCTACCGTCGACAACAACTCATGCGACTTTTCATGCATCGGATGCACATACATAGGTGCGAACAATTTCAATCCGAACGCAACGATCGACGATGGGTCGTGTACCTTTGGCCCTTCGGAGATTTCATGCGGCTTCGGAACCTTCTGGGATCCAATCTCTGAAACCTGTGTCGCATTCACCGATTGCCCGGCCGATCTGAACGGCGACGGTGTAGTGAACTCAAATGACCTCCTCACATTCCTTGGTGCATTTGGCACACTATGTGAGTAATTGGTTTTCGGCCTAACGGCCGGATGGGTGAGCCCTGACAAAAATCATCGCCCCCATCCGGCCGTTTAGGCCGAAACCCTTAAACACGCGCATGTGATATTCGACTGAACGTTATATCTTTGCCGCAAAATAAGTGAGAACATCATGAAAAAAGTCCTCTTTTTTGTTGCTGCAACAGCCCTATTTGCTTGCACGAGCAGCGACAATCAAACCCCTGAAGAGCCTACGATCGCAGTTAACGCGTACGGAGCTCAATTCGATACCACAGGTGCACTTTCGTTTGCTGCAGCAAATTTCGATGGCGGAGCAGAAGGTGTTTATCGCGCAACCATTGTTGAAAGCTGCCAAAAAATGGGCTGCTGGATGAAGGTTGAGCACCCAACACAAGGTGAAGTAATGGTGTTCATGAATGAGCACAATTTCTTTGTGCCGAAAACAGGTGTGAATGGACTAACGTGCTACATGACCGGCCAAGCTTACTACGACACCACCACCGTTGATTTGCAAAAGCACCTCCTCGAAGATGCAATGGCTTCACAAGAAGAAATTGATGCCATTACCGAAGATAAATATGAGTTGCAATTCAATGCAATGGGTGTTGTAATTCTCGGTTATGAAGGCACTGAAAACGCTGAAGAATCACATGAAGGACATGACCACGACCACGGCGATCACAGCGAGGGCGAATCAGCCAACACTGAAGATGCTGCAGAAGCGCAGAATTAAGCTTCATTCAAAATACCTAAAAGGCCATCAGAAACGATGGCCTTTTTTTATGTGCAAAAAGCTGCAAACCAACATACCGAACGTTCACAAAATGCCGTTAATAACTCAACGCACCAGCGCAAAACGCATGAATACACTGTACTACCTTTAACTTCTTGGAGCAAGGTGGTGCCAAATTTGAAATTTGGTACAGCCTTTGCAACGATTATTTCCTCATCGGATTGGTACTACACGTGTTGTATATGAAAAACATCCTCCTGTTGTGCATCGTTTTGCTGGCACTCTCGCCATCGGTTGAAGCTCAAAAAACAGCCAGCTTCACAACCATTGATCGCATTTACCGCGAAGCACTCGACTTGTTTGACAAAGAAAAGTATGCCGCTGCGCAGCGCAAATTCGAAGAATTTATCGCGCTAAAGCAAGACCCCTTGGCTGAACGGTCGGTCAATGCAGAATACTATGCCGGCTTGTGTGCCATGAATTTGTACCACAAAGACGCTGAATACCGCCTCGAACAATTCGTTGAAAATCACCCCGCTAGTGCATGGTCAAAACGCGCTTATTTCGAGCTGGCTGTGCACAACTACAAACGAAAAAGCTATAAAAAAGCCATCGAATGGTTTGAAAAAAGTAATCCACGAGACTTAAAACCCGAAGAACGCGATAGCTACAACTTCAAACGCGGGCATGCGCATTTTGAACAAGAACAATATGCCGATGCGCGTCAATTTCTACAACCCGTAAAAGACGGAACAAGCGAGTTTCAACGTCCAGCGCTTTACTATTACAGCCACATCGTTTACACCGATGGCCAATTTGAAACAGCCTTGAATGGTTTTAAGCAGCTCGAAAACGACCCCAATTTTGGTCCCGTAGCGCCATATTACATCACGCAAATCCTTTACAAACAAGGACGATACGACGAAGTACTCGATTATGCCCCGAAGTTGATTGACTCAACGGGCACAACTACGGTAAAGCGTTTACCTGAAATTTCACGTTTAGTTGGCGATGCACACTACCGCCGATCAAACTATGCTGAAGCACTCCCCTACATCGAACGATACCATGCTGAAGTTCCAAAGAAAGAACGTGCACGCGAAGACTTCTTTCAACTCGCTTACTGCTACTATCAAACCGGTGCCTATGAGGCTGCTCTGCCCCAATTCGGTGAGGCGACTCAAGAAGATGATGAATTGGCTCAAACTGCAACCTATTACATGGGCGATTGCTACTTGAAGCTCGACCAAAAACCATCGGCACGCGCAGCTTTCAAAGAGGCGTCTGAAAAAGACTTCAACCGAGATATCAAAGAAGATGCGCTCTTCAATTACGCCCGCTTGGCTTTTGAACTCTCGTACAACCCCTTCCATGAGGCCATCACTGCGTTCGAAACCTACCTTGAACGCTACCCCGATTCACCCCGTCGCGAAGAGGCGTATGAGTTTTTGCTCAATGTCTACATGCGCACCAAAGCCTACGAAAAGGCGCTTAGTTCGCTAGATAAGATTCAAAACAAAGATGCCCGAACCAAAGAAGCATACCAGATTGTGGCCTTCAACCGCGGTGTCGAACTGTTTCAATCGCAACAATATGACGAAGCTGAAATCTTCTTCGATAAAGTTGCTACATACCCCGTAAATGCTTCATTCACGGCCGAAGCCCTGTTTTGGAAAGCTGAACTAGCATACCGTAAAAAAGAATTCGCCAAAGCCACAGGCCTCTACAACCAATTCTTGAAAGAACCCGGTGCCTACACCAGTGAGTTTTACAACGAAGCCAATTACGGTGCAGGTTATGCCTTGTTCAGCCAAGAAAAATATGTGAGTAGCTCAACGGCATTCAGAAAATTCATTGACCAGTTTAAAGGAGAAGACCTGAAAAAGAAAGGCGATGCTTTGTTGCGCATTGGTGATTGTTACTACGTTACCAAAGACTATTCCCAAGCAATTGCATACTACGATAAAGCAATTGACCTGGGTCAACAAATGACCGATTATGCGCTCTATCAGCGATCGTTGTGTTTCGGTCTGAATGGCGATGATCAAAAGAAAATCCAAGGCCTCACCAAACTCATTGACGATGAAGTTGATTCACGTTACACGGTTGATGCAAAATATGAACTCGCCAAAACCTATCTCAAACGTGACCAACTTACCGATGCCCGGAAATGGTACGAAATCATTCTGCGCGAACACGCAAACAGCGCTTACATTAAATACAGCCTGCTCGATATGTGTCTCATTTTCGTGAAAACGGGCGAAAATAATCGCGTGGTTGAGTATTGGAACCGCATCAAATCCGAATACCCCAATGACCGGGTAGTCATTGATGCCTACAACCTAGTAGAAACAGTACTCTTAGAAGAAGGTTTGATGGATCAATTACCGAGCAACCTCGGCCTGTCAAACAGCGACATCGAAGGCAAAGTTTACAGCGCTGCGGCCGATTTCGCAATCAGCGGCGATTGTGATAAAGCCATTCCGCGCCTCGAAGAATACCTAAAAAAATACCAACCCGCCCTATACGGTACAGCAGCTAATTTCTACCTCGCCAATTGCTATTTCGGCAAAGGACAAATTGATGACGCCTTGAATGGTTTCAATTTCGTGCTCAGTCAACCAACCAGCGACTTCACTGAACAATCGCTCGTCACCGCCGCAACCATCAATTTCAACAACAAGAACTACGAGCAGGCACTGAACCACTACATTGAGCTCGAAGGTATAGCTCGCACCGATCGAAACCTCCTGGAGGCGCAAATCGGCCAAATGCGCTGTTATTACCTCCTCAATCAAAAAGCATACGCACTTGAATACGCCGAAAAAGTGATCGCTAATCCGAACACGCCATCCGATATTCTTCCAGTAGCCCACCTGTGGAAAGGCCGAATGCTGAAAGAAAATGGTGACCTCGATGGCGCATATTACGATTTCGCCGAAGTATTAAAATCAGGCGGGGTTCGCGCAGCTGAAGCCAAATACAACATGGCTGAAATCGCTTACCTCAAGCAAGCATACAAGCCCGCTGAAACCGAAATCTTTCAGTTGGTTGAGAAATACTCTGCTTTCGATGAATGGAAGTTTAAAGGCTTCCTCCTCCTTGCCGATGTGTATGTTGGCATGAACGACTTCTTTCAAGCGCGTACGACTTTGAATACGATCATCGCTAACGTAAGCACGCCATGGGTAGCCGACGGCGCTAAAGAACGCCTCGAAAACCTCGATCGGATCGAAGCCGGAGAACAAAACGGCACGCAAAATCGCGATGTCGAAATTGACCTCAACCAAGGAAATTAAGCAGCACCATGATCAAGCATAAAACCCTCCGCAAAATCACGCTCAGCATTGCAGCACTCGCGACAGCTTTCGCTGCTGACTCCTGGAATGCTGCCGCACAAAGCGACACCCTAAACATGGATGTCACGTTCACAGGCACAAAAGAGCTCGTGTTGAAAAACTCAGCTAAGCTGTCAAGCTGGCCGCAAGCCCGCGAATCAGTGCTCGAAATGCCCCCCATTCGCTACTCGCTGCTGCCGTTTAAACCCATGGTAAACATTCAACCCATCCCCATTCAGGCGGCAAAGGTTAACCTCGAAGACAAACTTTCTAAATTGTATCGCGGCTATGTGCGCGGTGGCTTTGGTGTTTACACCACAGCGCTCTTCGATTTATATTATATGGATGACCGCTCACGCGACGGTTCTTGGGGCGTTGAATACCACCACCTCAGCAGCGGTGGCGGCGTAGCACTCGAAGATTCAATTCCCGATGAATTCTCGACCAATGAAGCAAAATTGTGGGGACGACGACTCATGAAAAAGCATGCTATCGGAGGCGATATTGCATGGCAACGCGACGTGGTTCATGCCTACGGGTTCGACCCATACCTGTACTGGGATGCGCCAATCGATAACCTAAGACGACGTTTCAACGATGTGCAAGGTGGGGTGCAATTTGAAAGCTTCTACCGCGACTCAACCAAAATAAACTACCGTTCTGAAGTCCGATTCAGAAACTTCAGCGACCTCAATAAAGGCATCGAAAACAATGTTGATGTGCGCGCACAGGCCCGAAAATTCATCGACAGTGAACTCTATACCTTAGATTTTGGTGTGAATTATAACGACTTCACCTTTCAAGATTTAACGGCCGATGAAGAAAGTAACCGCAACAACGTTTTGATTCAAATTCAACCCATGGTTACTACCCGTAAAGGTCAACTAACGGTGAATGTGGGAGCTGGTATTTGGCTCGATGCACGCGGCGAACAACCTTTCCATTTTTATCCAATTGCTGAAGCTGCGTTCAGCCTGCTCGACGACTTGTTTGTGCCGTACGCAGGTTTACAAGGACGAATGGAACTCAATACTTACGAAAACATTACAGCAAACAATCCATTTGTTCGCTCTGATGTTGAATTGCAAAACACCAACCGAAAAATTGAAGCTTTTGGCGGTATTCGTGGCTCGCTCTCATCTGCAACGGGCTTCAACATTCGCGTCGCAAGCACCCGGTTCGATAACTTCTTGTACTTCGTGAACGATAGTGCCACAGGACCGGGCAATCAATTCCTTGCAATTTATGACAACCTCAGTGTTTTCAACCTTCGCGGTGAGGTCACTGTAAATACCGCCAACAACTTCCGCTTCCAATTACGCGGCGATTATTTCATTTACAGCACCGACATCGAAGCCCACGCTTGGTATCAACCAACCACCCGACTTACACTTTCAACCGCCTACAACATCGAAGACAAGCTCATCGCTTCAATTGACGTATTCACCGAAGGAAAGCGTAAGGCCAAATCGCTTGTACAACATCAAGAAGGTATTTTGGAAGACGATGGAAGCTATACCATCGACCTCCAAGGCTACCTCGATGCAAACTTAAATATCGAATACCGCTACACCAAACGCATCAGCGCCTGGCTGCGACTCAATAACTTGTTGGCTTCGAACTACCAACGCTGGAACGCGTATCCTGTGCAACGATTCAACGCCATGATGGGCGCAACCTACTCCTTCTAACCCAACACATTCTTCACCTGCTGGATTCGTTGAAAACCCTGCTGTTAATTGTTGATAAATCGTAGATTCTACGCGGCATTCCTGCCGTTCAGGCAGCTAAAAACCGTATCTTTGAAAGCCGAAATTTCGCATGACGAACTCATGCGTTTTTTCGGCTTTCCAGCACTTAATCAATCTGGAAAATAACACTGAACCGATAAAAGATGAGTGAAGAAAATAAAAAGCAGTACAGCGCTGATAGTATTCAGTCGCTCGAAGGCATGGAACACGTTCGCAAGCGCCCGTCGATGTACATCGGCGATGTCGGCGTACGCGGTTTGCACCACTTGGTTTATGAAGTGGTAGATAACTCTATTGACGAGGCACTCGCTGGACATTGCGATACCATAATTGTAGCAATCAATGCCGACAATTCCGTCACCGTAGAAGATAACGGCCGCGGTATTCCGGTCGATATGCACAAGAAAGAAGGCGTTTCTGCGCTTGAAGTCGTAATGACCAAAATTGGTGCCGGAGGTAAATTCGATAAAGACTCGTACAAAGTATCAGGCGGTCTCCACGGTGTGGGGGTTTCGTGTGTAAACGCATTGTCTAAGCACTTGCGTGCAACAGTGCACCGCGAAGGCAAAGTGTACGAACAAGAATACGAGATCGGAAAGGCACTCTACCCCGTTAAAGAAATCGGCACGACCGACAAGCGCGGAACCGTCGTAACCTTTCGTCCTGACGATACCATCTTCGAAACAACGGTATACAATTACGATACCCTCGCGAGCCGCTTGCGTGAGTTGGCATTCCTTAACAAAGGCATCAAACTCAACCTTACCGACCATCGCGAAATTGATAAAGAAGGAAACCCGAGAAAAGAACACTTTCACTCTGAAACAGGGCTCGAAGAATTCGTTCGATACATCGACGAAAACCGCGAATCACTCATCGAAACCGTCATCCATATGGAAGGCGAACGTTCGGGTGTTCCTGTTGAAGTTGCGATGGTGTACAATACATCATTCAACGAGAATATTCACTCCTACGTTAACAACATCAACACCCACGAGGGGGGTACGCACCTTTCTGGTTTCCGCCGTGGCTTGACCAATACGCTCAAGAAATACGCCGAAACTTCGGGGATGCTCGACAAGCTGAAATTCGAAATCAACGGCGACGACTTCAGAGAAGGCCTTACTGCTGTAGTTTCGGTTAAGGTCGCTGAACCTCAGTTTGAAGGACAAACAAAAACCAAACTAGGCAACCGCGACGTTACTGCCCCGGTGAGCCAGGCCGTGAGCGAAATGCTCACCAACTACCTCGAAGAGCACCCCAATGATGCGCGAAAAATCGTTCAAAAGGTAATCCTCGCTGCCACAGCGCGCCATGCCGCTCGCAAAGCACGCGAAATGGTGCAACGTAAAACTGTCATGGGAGGTAGCGGACTGCCAGGTAAACTGGCCGACTGCTCTGAAAAAGACCCGGCGTTGTGCGAAATCTTCTTGGTCGAAGGGGACTCGGCAGGTGGAACGGCCAAACAAGGTCGCGACCGCTTGTTCCAAGCCATAATGCCACTCCGAGGTAAAATCCTCAACGTGGAAAAAGCCATGCACCACAAGATCTTCGAAAACGAAGAAATCAAAAACATCTACACCGCCCTTGGTGTAACCCTTGGCACTGAAGAAGACAGCAAAGCACTCAACATCAGCAAGCTTCGCTACCACAAGGTGGTGATCATGTGTGACGCCGACGTCGATGGTTCACACATCGAAACGCTGATCCTTACGTTCTTCTTCCGCCATATGAAAGAACTCATTGAGGGAGGCCACGTGTACATTGCCACTCCACCACTATACTTGGTGAAGAAGGGCAACAAGCAAATTTATGCCTGGAATGATGATGAACGCGATCGCTTCATGAATGAGCTCCGAGGTGCAGGTTCAGAAAGCAGCGTGAACGTACAGCGCTACAAGGGTCTCGGTGAAATGAATGCCGAACAATTGTGGGATACCACCATGAACCCCGAATTCAGAACCCTTCGTCAGGTTACCATTGAGAATGCCGCCGAATGCGACCACATATTCTCAATGCTCATGGGTGATGACGTGCCGCCACGTCGCGCCTTCATCGAGGCCAATGCGAAATACGCAAACATCGATATTTAAGCGCATCTGCGCCGAAAGCGAAACAGGCATGCCAATCACGGTATGCCTGTTTTTGTATAAATTCATACCGTCGCTTCATCAATCTCATTGCACCGTACGCACTTATGCAAGCAAATAAATCATTTGAAAATCAAACCTTCTGGATCACCGGCGCATCCTCAGGCATCGGTAAAGCACTCGCCCTTGAATTGAGTAAAATTGGCGTGCGCTTGGTGCTGTCATCCCGCCGTCAGGCGGAACTCGAAAAAGTACGTGGTGAATGTTTGCACCCTGAACGGGTGGATGTGTTCGCCCTTGATTTGGCCAACACTCCAAGCCTTGAAGGTGCCTATGCCCAAGCCGAAACCTTGTGCAAGAATCAGATCGATGTCATCGTACATTGCGGTGGAATCAGCCAACGCGCCCCGGCCATTGAAACATCGGCTGCCGTTGATCGCCAAATGATGGAAGTCAACTACTTCGGAACGGTTGCGCTCACGCGCAGCGCGCTTCCAACCATGATCGCACGTAAATCGGGCCATATTGTTGTGGTAACCAGCCTGATGGGTATCTTCTCATCACCGCTGCGCAGCTCGTATTGTGCTGCCAAACACGCACTCCATGGCTATTTCAATGCGCTTCGCGCTGAAACAACACATCACAACCTGCACGTGACGATCGTATGCCCCGGATACATTCAAACTAATATTTCCCGCAATGCACTCGTAGGTGACGGCAGCAAACAAGGAAGCATGGATGAAGCTACTGGAAACGGAATTTCAGCCCAGCGCTGCGCCTTGGCGATGATCGGGGCAATGCGCAAACGAAAAGCCCAGGTTTTAATCGGTCGACGCGAGATCCTCGCCGTTTACATTCACCGCTTTTTTCCTGCACTATTGAGAAAAATTATAGCAAAAGTAAAAGTAACCTGAGCAAATCCATTAAATAAAGTTAATGATAAACATTTTGATTGATTCAGGGTTTATTTTTGCATTGTGAAATTGGCTCGAATTCAATCAAAGCGTGATTGACAACAATGCCTGAACGCCTTACATCGAATGAAAGTAACTCTTACGACTCCATGGCAGCGACTCTGGCGCCTTTTGGCTGCTGAAAAAACGCTGCTGACGCGTGTATTTTTGATTGCTGGTTTCGGTGGATTGGTAAGCCTTTCATTGCCACTCGGCATTCAGGCCATCATCAACTTCATTCAAGCGGGGCGCCTCAGCACGTCGTGGATTATCCTTGTTATTTTCGTGCTCTCCGGTATCGTAGCCAGCGGTTGGCTCGTCATTCGTCAACAATGGTTGATTGAATTCTTCCAACAGCGCGTGTTTGCGCGGGCAAGTCTCGAATTTTCACTTCGAATTCCGCGTATCGATTTTCAAACCCTAGAGAAAAAGAACGCCGTAGAAATGGTCAACCGTTTCTTCGATGTCTTGGCCATTCAAAAAGGCTTGAGCAAGCTCATCATCGATTTCTCAACTTCGTTGCTTCAAGTCTTTTTCGGTTTGGTGCTTCTTGCCTTATACCACCCCTTTTTCATCATCTTCGACTTGGTGATCGTAGTGCTCGTGCTCACCCTCATCCGCATGTCGATGAAAAAAGGCCTCGAAACGAGCTTGCGTGAATCGAACTGGAAGTACAAAGTTGTAGGCTGGTTAGAAGAAATGGCGGTCAACGTGGAAACGCTCCGCATGACGCCCAAGTCAACCATCGGTGTAACCAAAACCGATGAAATGACCACGAACTACGTCCAAGCGCGTCGCGATCACTTCAAAGTGCTCGTAAGGCACTACTTAGCGCTCTTACTCTTTAAGTTTTTGGTTGCCGCCGGTTTGCTCATTCTAGGCGGTCTACTCGTGATCGAACGAGAAATAGGTATCGGTCAATTCGTTGCAGCTGAAATCGTTATCTTGCTCATCATTACCTCCGTAGAGAAAATTATCATGAACCTCGAGTCGGTGTATGATGTATTAACTGCCCTTGAAAAAGTGGGGGCTGTGACCGATCTCGAATTGGAAGACCCTGGCCGCGTGACCGAATTCAGCCAAACTGCTTCCCTGCTTTTGGTTGAAGATCTCGACATAAAGAATGGCCCGTACATGACCGAAATCTCATGTGAACGCCTCGAAATCAAAGCTGGAGAGCGGGTTTTCATTCAATATTCTAATCCACTTTTTGTACGCACCCTGCTCCTCGCGTTCACAGGCCGCGTGAAAGACTATCAAGGGCATATTCTGTTTCGTGGACGCGCTTTAAAGTCTATTGACTTAAATGCGTTTCGTGCTCAAATCGGCGAACTTTGGGGGCGCGACGAGCTCATTACAGCAAGCATTATTGACAACGTTAAAGCAGGTCGACTCAATGTCTCTACTACGGCAGTAGAACAAACCCTGCAACGCATTGGCCTCATTAAAGAAATCCGACAACTACCCGAAGGTGAGAACACCATGGTTCTGCCTTTTAGCACGATGATTTCACCTGTAATCACAAAGGGTATTCTTTTGGCGCGCAATGTCATCGATAATCCTGACTTGCTCTTGATTGATGCAGAACAGCTTCCATCTGATCCTGTGCGTTATAAGCAAATGCTCGATTACTTGCTCGATCCTCAACACCCTTGGGCCGTTATCTTTCTCAGTGAAAGTAGGCCCGATGCACGCTTATTTGACACGTACTACAAGCATGAAGATGGGCAATTGCTTCCTTGCAATCCAGATGATTTAGGCGCAACTAATTCGGTCGTATATGCTTAATATCAGTCAGATGCCCGCCGACATGAAGTCGCGCGTTGAAGATTCAGGTAGTTTGCGCATATTGGCCGACCAACGCAAAGGCTATCGCATTGTTCGTGGATTGTTCATTGCCTTTGTCTTGTTGATAATGGTCCTCCTCCTCCCCTGGACCCAAAACGTTATGTCTACAGGTAAAATAATTAGCCGATTTCCTAATAAAAAGCCACAACAAATCAATACACTTATTGATGGTCGCATCGTGAATTGGTACGCTTACGAAGGTCAGTACATTGAAGAAGGTGATACCATTTTGATCTTAGACGAAGTGAATCCCGAGTACCTCGACCCCAAACTGGTTGAGCGTACACAAAACCTAATCGAGGCCAAAACACTTTCGATTGCAGCCTATGAACGAAAAATTGCAGCACTGCTTGATCAAGAAACGGCTTTGATCATGTCGCGCGATTTTGAATTGAGTCAGGCCCGTTTGAAGGTGCTTCAAGCCCGCCAATACGTTCAAGCCGACAGTGCAGCGCTTGTCCAAGAAAATCTCAACATCCAAATTGCCGATGAACGTTTCAAACGTGCTGAAGAACTTTTCCGCGACGGCCTCCTCTCAACTACAGATTTTGAATCACGCGACCTTTCACGCCAAGAAGCGGTGGCCAAGCAAGTAAAGGCAAGAAACCAACTTTTAGGCCAGCGGCAAAGCTTAGAAATGGCCATGATCGAAGTCAACCGAAAAGCCGCTGAATTTGCCGACAAACTGGCCAAAAACCGAAGTGACATTGCCACAACCGAATCGGCGTTTCAAGAGGCGATTGGCGAGAAAACAAAGCTTGAAAACACCATTTCCAATTATCAAATTCGAGAAGGTGGTCGCGTTGTACTTGCTCCGCAAAGCGGACGCATTGTATCGGCCCTTCAGGGGGGGGTTGGCGAAATTGTGAAGGCCGGTACTGCGGTGGCTACTATTCAACCGCTCGACTTCGATGCAGCAGCCGAACTCTATGTTAGTGCAATGGACGTGCCAATTTTGCATCCCGGTGCAAAAGCAAGGCTCCAACTTGACGGTTGGCCAGCTCTTGTCTTTAGCGGCTGGCCCAGTGCCTCGATTGGTACCTACGGTGCCGAAGTGCTGAGTGTAGATCAAGTCATCAACGCGCAAGGCAAGTATCGCGTGATTCTCATTCCCGACCCCGACGAAGGCGATTGGCCCCGTCCGATCAGTATTGGGTCTGGGGTGATGGGCATTCTGCTCTTGAAAGATGTGCCGCTCGGGTATGAATTGTGGCGTCAATTGAATGGATTCCCGCCCGAATTCTATGCAATTGAAGACGTTAAAGCTGCACAAGGTGAAAAGAAGTAAGCCACTAATTTACCTACTACTCCTTCTTGCACTATGCAAAACTGAAGGCAAGGCGCAAGATGTATTGCCGCTCACCGAACGGGTGTTTTTGAAGCAAGTGTTGCTTTATCATCCGCGCTTGATGTCTGAAGAACTCGAGGTTGAACGCGCAAAGCAAAACATTCAGGTAGCACGCGCTGCTTTCGATCCGGTTTGGAAGTCTGAATTCAAAGCCAAAGAGTTCGAAGGCAAAGATTACTATGACTACCAACACAGTTCGTTTTCATGGCAGGCGCCGCCCGGCATCCAATTCAAAGCGGGCGTTGATCGCAACCGCGGTGATTTCGTCAATCCTGAGTTCAGCACACCTGCTGAAGGATTAGCCTTCGCAGAAATTGCCATCCCTTTGGGCGATGGTCTATTTCGAACCGAAGATCAAACCAAGCTCCAAAAATCGCGCATCGCTGCCGAACAGGCTATTGTTCAACTCGAAGTCCTCAGTCGCGGTGTGATTTATTCAAGCTCTGAACTCTTCTGGAATTGGATCGCAAGTCAGCGCGAACTCACCGTGCGCCAAGAAATTGCTGAACTCGCCGAAACGCGGTACAACCAAACCAAAACGCGCTTCGAACAAGGTATGGCTACTGGAATGGACACGCTCGAAGCACGCACACAATGGTTGCAACGTTCAGGCGATGTGCTCTCAACTTCGCAAATGCTCGAGGCATGGTACCGCTTACTTGGAAATATGATCTGGGATGAAGCGCTGTTTCGAAGCTATTCAAACATGCAGCTCAAAAGTGATACGACTTGGGAATCCAGCTTAAACGATCAACTCACCCAAAATCGATCGCCCTTGCTGAACCCGATGCTCAATGTGGTCGACTTGCAACGCAGAGCGGCATTGCTCGATCGCGCACTCGCACGCGAGCGCCTAAAACCTGATCTTCAGTTTTCAGCGAAAGCACTTTCGAGCCAAGGAGCCTACAGTTTGTCAGGAAACTCAACACAATTCGGCTTCTCAGCTTACTTCCCGCTGATCAGCAGAAAAGAACGCGCTACCTTGAAAATCGCTGAGATTCGATTGAATCAGCTGCAGCTTCAATTGCTGCGTCAAGAACGCGAACTGATTCAACAGTACGACCAGTTGACCAATCAACTCGATTTCTTGCGTCAAGAAGAACAAATCGCACTTGAAAACGTAGCCAATGCTTCAGAACTGCTGCGCATGGAAAACAAACGGCTTCTATTCGGTGAGAGCACGCTCCTTTTGGTCAACATTCGCGAATCAAATTACATTGCTTCGCAGCTGAAATTGATTGACTTGAAGCGTAAACGGCGATTGCTTGAATGGCGTCGCGCGCTGCTCACCTACTCGCCTGAAGAATTGCTCTTCAACTAAGCGTTGTATTCGCGACCTCTTACGTTCAAAACCTTCGTGTACTTCTTCAATGAACGTAATACAATGAAAATCACGAAGGCAATGGCGGTCGCATACATCCAAAATGGATCAACCAAGAAGTTGAAATCAATGACTTCGTAATACAAGTAATTCTTGAGCACATTCACCAGTAAAAAGCTCACAAACAGCGCAAAAAACCCGTTGTATTCGCGTTTCAATACATTCTTCAACGAAAATTCAACGCCTGCCGATTTGTACCGGCGTAGCTTCGGAAAAAAGGGCGGTGTTTTGTCTGACCACAGCGCATAAGCCGCACCGAATTTTCTGCGCAAGAAGGCCTCTTCAGCAAACATAATGCGCTCGTAATACACCCAAAATAACAGTGTGCACACCACACTAAACCACCAGTTCCCGACGTAAAGAATGATGCCGAGCCACATGAAAAAGTTACCCAAGTACAAGGGATGGCGTACCATCGAATAAATGCCCGAAGTATTCAAACTTTCAGCCACCTGACCTTCATTGGTGTTACGTCCTGAAGTTCCCTTCGGCGTGTAACCTACCGTGAAAATTCGAATAAGCTGACCGAACAAGCCCACACCCAAGCAAAAAACGCTCCAGCTCAGGCTCGAATGATCCATGTCTTTGTCCCACCCATTCGCAATAACAACAAAGGCCATTGCGTATAAAACCAGTGGTAAATAACTGCGGTAGCGAAACAACCAGTTTCCGCTGCGCTCCATTTCTTCGATGAGTGCCATGCCGCAAATGTAGGAATTCGAAGGCGAGCGCAACCTAATCGAAGCGCGGCTTATTCCAAAGTTTCAATTTTTCCTCTGTTGATAGGCCTTCCAAAACCTCAACCCTCAACCCGTCGCTCAAGCCCAACTTCACATCACGTCGTTCCCATGCATTCTCGCCAACAGCCACCTCTACAAAAGATTTCTGGTCGGCATCGTATTGCACAACACTCTCGCTAATCGTCAATACACTGTCGCGTTTGTCTAGCACCACATTTGCATTCGCACTGTAACCCGCACGAATAAAATCGCCTTCAGCTAACTTAACCGCTGCGCGAATTTCAAATTGAATCGCTCCATTCTCTGCAACGCCTTTAGGTGAAATGTACTCCAACACCGCGTCGTACTTCTTGTCCTCAATCGCCCCAATGGTCAAAAATAATTCCATACCCGCTTCCAACTTCTCTACCTCTGACTCGTCTACTTTGCCATTGAAAATCAAATCTTCCATGTCGGCTACTACACAAATCGACGTCCCTTCATTGAAATTGTTGGCCTCTATCACTGAACTCCCTTCTTTAATGGGGACATTCAAAACCATTCCAGAAATGGTTGAACGAATCTCGGTTAACGTGCTCTTTCCTGATCGGCGACCAACCCCGTCGCGTACAATTTGCAAATTGTCTTCGGCCGCGCTGAGCTCTTCGCGCGCCGCACGCAATGCGATCTCAAAAGCTTGAAAATCAGCATTCGAAATCACGCCGCTTTCAAGCAACTTCGCATTGCGCTTAAAATCTAAGTCTGCGTTATCAAACGATATTTTCGCACGTTCCAAGCGGTTCTCTGCATTACTCAAACTCACCATATCAGGAATAACCCGAATACGCGCAACCAAATCACCAGCCTGAACAAGGTCTCCTGCTTCCACAAAAATTCCGCTCACAATACCACTGATTTGCGATTTGATATCCACTTCCCTGCGTGGTTGCACACTGCCATTGGCCACAGTACGCAACACAACGTTTCCAATCACAGCTTGCTCTGTATCGAAGATTTCGGGTCCTTGTTTCTCTTTTTCATTGAGATAATACAAGGTACCTCCAGCGGCCAAGAGCACCACAACCACAAAGGCGATCAAACTGTACAAACATCCTTTATTCATAACTCGAATCTATTTCTTTTCACTGAATTATCCATCGGCGCGCAAGGCTTCAACGGGTCGAATGGCCACTGCGCGAGCCGCAGGCAACAATCCCGCCAAGGCCCCCATCACAATCATAGCCATTAAAGCACGCAGCACACTCAGCATGGCAATACCTGGATCGCGGAATGACCCCGCTTCTCCACCTGATTCCAACACTTTAGCCACCACCTCCAAAGCAACCACACCTACAATCATACCCGCCATTCCAGCGATGGTGGTTAAGAAAACGGTCTCCGCCATGATCTGGGTGATCACCGAAAAAGGTGTCGCGCCAATGCTTCGCCGAATGCCAATTTCTTTGGTTCGCTCACGCACCGTGATCAACATAATGTTAACGATGCCAATAATCCCAGCTAACAACACCAACCCACCAAATACAATCGCCACAACGTTGAAGCCGCTAAATACCAGGTTCATCTCAGCAACCTCTTCGGCCATCGACCACCATCCAAATGCACGCGGATCATCAGGATGAATCGACTTGCGTGACTTCAAAGCTTGCACCACTTCTTCGGCTGCCTCGTCGGCGTTCACATCTTTGCGAATGAGGATCGATAACCATCCGACGTAGTCGCCAAAATTAAAAACCTTCTGAAAGGTCGGCAGCGGTACATAAATCGAACTCGTTGCCTCCTCTGCGTCTTCGCCGGTGCGGTGCGTCCCATACTGACCAATGACTACAAAATTCACCCCGTTGATTTGGATGTACTCGCCAATCGGATCCTCGCCATCTGGGAAAAGAACCTGATACACCCGATCGCCAATCACGCATACTTTACGTTCTGCCGCAACATCACCGTAGTTCAAAAAACGGCCGGTGTGCAAACGAATGGGTTCAATGCGTGGGTATTCCGGCATGTCACCATAAATGTTAAAGCCCCCTGTGTTTAACCCGCGAATCACATTGTTCGCGCCGTTCCAGCCACCCAGTTGATTCCGTGGCGAAATCAATTCGACGCTTTCAACCGTTTGACGCAGGTGCTCAACATCACCGTTGTTCAATGAAAAAAAACGGCCTTTTTGATAGCCTTTGTAAGGCATACTGGTTTGCATCGTCCATAAGAACATGCTATTCTCAGCGGTACCTGACATATCAGCTTTGATGCCATTCTCCAATCCTTGCGTTGAGCCCAACGTAATGATCAGCATAAAAATACCCCAACTCACGCCCAGCCCTGAAAGAAAGGCGCGCACGGGGTTGCGCAAAATTACTTGCAGCATCTCCAGCCAACGGTCACTGTCAAACAACTGTCTCATTCGTCGCGTAATGCTTCAACCGGACTAACTCGCACAGCGCGTAGCGCTGGAAATAAGCCCGATAAAATTCCTGAAACTACCAATAAGCCGAGTGCTAACGCGCAAATGCGAAAATCAACGGCCGGATTTGAAAAGAATTCATGGTCAATTAAATCGCTGATACTTTCAAGGAGAACCACCCCTATAACCAAACCAAACGAGCCCGAAACAAGGGTTAAAAACGTGGCTTCTTGAATGATCAGCGCAAGTATCGTGCGGGGGTTCGCTCCCAGTGCCTTGCGAATACCAATTTCTTTCGTTCGCTCTTTCACGACGATCGACATAATGTTACCTACACCGATCATCCCCGCGAGCAGCGTGAAACCGCCAATCATCCAAATAAAGATACGAATGCCCGTAAATACATCGAGGTAGGTACGAAACTCTTCGTTATTGTTGGTCACCGAAATGGCTCGTGTGTCATCCGGGTGCACCCCATGCGTATCATACAAGTAGGCCTTGATTTCTTCAACCATGCGCACAGTTTCAAACAAGGGGGCATCACCTGTTGACACGGCGAATGAACCGATGCGATCAGCACGACCGAAAACCCGTTGTGCGGTCGATATCGGTAAATAGGCCTGTCTGTTTTCCCATCGTCCGTTCGGTTTTTCAAAGGTGCCTACGACCACGAAACGCACGCCCATGATACTCATATACTGACCAATCGGATCGCTCCCCCGAAACAAATCATCTACAATCGTTTGTCCGATAACCGCAACTTTCTTCCGCTCCGCAATATCTGCCTCATTCAAGAAACGACCCGACTTAATATCAGTTCGCTCGAGCTCTTGGTGCCCCGGATGCACGCCTCGTGCGCTGAAACCCATCGTTTCATTCTCAAAACTCATTTGGGCGCCCCAAAAACCAAGGCGCGCAGTATAGCCGCTCACGCCTTCTACTTTAGATGCGACATAAGTCAAGTCATCATTCGTAAATTGAATGTTTTTGCCAGGGTTTGTCCCCCGATAGGGCAAGGTGGTGACATCGCTGTAAATCCACAATGAGTTCACTGCATCGTCTTGCATTTGGCGCATTACGCCGTTTTGCAAGCCAAATCCGAGCCCTTGCATCACAACCAAAATAAAGATGCCTAGGGCAACACTCACACCCGTCAAAAAAGTACGTAACGGATTTTGCAAAATCGTATGCAAAATCTCCAGCCACTTATCGCGATCAAACATGATCCAATGAATCGAGGGGTTCAAGGGTGGCATTTGCCGATTCGATCAGGCCATCACGCAATCGTATAATGCGGTTGGTTTGGGCTGCAACCTCGTTCTCGTGGGTAACAATAACAATGGTGATGCCTTCCTTATTAATAAATCGCAAGAGCTTCATGACTTCTTCACTGGTAACGCTATCGAGCGCTCCGGTGGGCTCATCAGCAAAAATCACACGCGGCTCGGTAATCAAAGCACGGGCAATGGCCACGCGTTGCTTCTGGCCGCCACTCATTTCCGATGGCAAATGGTGCGCCCAGTCTTTCAATCCTACTTTTTCAAGGTAGGCCAACGCCTTCGCATTGCGCACCTTGCGCGGAACCTTTTGATAATACAAAGGCAATGCCACATTCTCAAGGGCATTCTTGTACGTGATCAAATTGAAGCTTTGAAATACGAAGCCGATGAACTTACTGCGGTACTGCGCTGCCGTTGATTCGTCGAGCTTATCCATCGACAAACCATCGAGCTTATAACTGCCGCCATCATGGCCATCAAGCAAGCCTAAAATATTCAGCAAAGTCGACTTCCCAGAGCCTGACGACCCCATTATCGAAACCAATTCTCCTTGTTTAATCGACAGGTCAATGCCCTTTAAGACTTGCAAGGCTTGCTTACCAGTCTTGTATGATTTGGTTATGTTCTTGAGATCTATCATGCACGTTGGGCGAATGTACAGGCTTGCTGGAGGTATTCCAATCAAGAGAAAGCAAATATTGTTAAAATGAATGAACTACCTTTGCAACGCAAAATCTAGAATCATGTTATCAGTGAACGATCTTTCCCTCCAATTTGGGAAGCGTATCCTTTTTGAAGATGTTAACCTCGCTTTCAGCGGTGACAGCTGCTACGGTGTAATTGGCGCGAATGGCGCAGGAAAATCGACCTTCTTGAAAATCATTTCAGGTGAAGTCGACCCAACCCGCGGGCGCATCAACCTCGAACCGGGGCGCAGAATGGCCGTCCTGAAGCAAGATCACTTCGAATTCAACGAGGTACGCGTGATTGACACGGTGCTCATGGGCCACAAAGAATTGTGGAAAATCATGCACGAAAAAGATGCGCTCTACGCAAAACCCGACTTCTCTGATGAAGATGGTATTCGTGCTTCTGAGCTGGAGTCGGCTTTCGCTGAAATGGATGGCTGGAACGCTGAATCAGATGCAGCATCTTTGCTCAGCGGCTTAGGAATCGAAGAGGCGCTTCACGATTCGTTGGTAAAAGACATCAGCGGTAACCAAAAAGTACGGGTGCTACTCGCCCAAGCGCTCTTCGGGAATCCAGACGTGCTCGTACTCGACGAACCAACCAACGACCTCGATCTTAACACAATCACGTGGCTCGAAGACTTCTTGCTGAATTTCAAAAACACCGTGATTGTTGTATCACACGACCGTCACTTCCTCGATACGGTGTGCACCCACATCGTCGATATCGATTTCCGTAAAATCAAACTCTACACGGGTAACTACTCATTCTGGTACGAAAGCAGCCAACTCGCTTTGCGCCAACGCAGTTCAGCCAATAAAAAGGCCGAAGACAAGAAAAAAGAACTGCAAGAGTTCATCGCCCGGTTTAGCGCTAACGCATCAAAATCGAAGCAGGCCACAAGCCGTAAAAAATTGCTCGAGAAGATCAACATCGACGATATCGAACCTTCTTCGCGCAAGTACCCGGCGATTATCTTCAAAGAAGAACGCGAAGCCGGTGACCAAATTTTGCATATCAGCGGTTTGTCGAAATCGATTGACGGTCAAAAACTCTTCACCGATCTCAATCTCAATGTGAACAAAGGCGACAAAATTGCTTTCGTTAGCAACAACAGTTTGGCCATCACGGCGCTATTTGAAATTCTAAACGGTGAAATGGATTCCGACCAAGGAACCTTCAACTTCGGTCAAACCATCACCACAGCTTATTTGCCCGTTGAAAACCATAAATTCTTCAGCTCAGAATACAACCTGGTCGATTGGTTGCGGCAGTATAGCGTCGAAAAAGACGAAGTTTACATCCGTGGATTTCTCGGTAAAATGCTGTTCTCAGGCGAAGAAACACTGAAAAAAACCAACGTGCTTTCAGGAGGTGAAAAAGTGCGCTGCATGGTCTCTCGCATGATGCTTCGTCAAGGAAACCTCCTCATGCTCGATGAACCTACCAACCACCTCGACCTCGAATCAATCACGGCATTCAACAATGCGCTCATTGAATTCAAAGGAACGGTGCTCTTCACCTCGCATGACCACCTGTTCACGCAAACGGTAGCTACACGCATTGTCGAACTCACCCCCAACGGCTGCATCGATAAAATGATGACGTTTGATGAGTACTTGAGCGACGCGCGGGTGGCAGAGCAAAAAGCTGAACTGGCGGGCTAACCCATCTGGCCGTTAGGCCGAAACCTTAATTCAAATTCAAATGCGCGGGAACCGACGTGGTAGTACCTGATGGGGCTCCTATGTTGTCGCGCTTGCCTGTGCCATCGCTCAAAATGTAGATCAAGGCATCGGCCAAAGCATGCGTTGTGCACCCTTCAGGCAATGTCGCCGCCCAAACATCTTTTTCTTTGGGCTGCCTATCGGCAGGATGCAGCCCGATCAAAGGCAGGCGCTCATTGGCCGGCCGGCTGTGCAATGCTGCCAAGAAGCTGTAACGTTCAGTCTCCTCCTCAGGAAACAAGCACACACCAAAATCGAATTTCGCAAACAAGGATGGGTTCTCAATAAAACCCATCAAGCTGTTGAAAGGCGTAACCATCAGTCCATATTCAGAGAGCTCCTTCACGCGTTCACGCAAGCGCACTGCATCGGCATCGGCTAAAAATAGACGCTTGCCATGAAGTTGGTCAAGCCCGATGCGCACGCTTCGTTCAGCAAAGTCGGTGAAGAGCATATTGGCCTTCAAGAGCAAACCGCCCTGCACTTGCTCGAGCCACACGCGCCCGTTGTGCGCTTGAACAAGTGTTTGAGCCACCGCTAAACCCTGACCGGGTTGCGAAAGCCAAGCAGCTAAATTCGATGGCATAAATTGCACCTTGCCCAAATGCCAATCGAAACGCACGTGCAGCGCCTCGGCTGTCGCATCAACTCTGTTCAACACAAAGCGCAACTTTTGCGCTCCGGTGAGCGCAAGCACGCGGTCTGTGAGCAGTGCACATACACGTCCAATTAACTCAGCATCAGCATGCACTTCAACGTTTTGCATGGCGATGGCGTCAATATCCATTTCAACTTCAACATGGCGCGATGCAACGAAAACTTGAACATCTTTCAACAGTTCGATGAGTAAAAACGGTGCTGGTAAACGGCCTGCTGAGCTCGCCAACTCGACCATTTGCGAAATCGCATGGTGGTAATACAGCTGTGCGGTGCGCTCTTCCAGCAAAAGGTAATCGCTCAAATCACGCACTGCGGCCCGAGCTAAATCATTGTCGACGGGTGCCAAAACAGGTTCTCCAGCCTGTTCATCAGGTGTTTCTTCGCCGCTGCCCTGCTTAAAAGCCCAAAGGAACAACAGGGCTAGCAGCAACACACTACCCAAAATTGCGAGCACCTCATAACCGTATGCCTCAAGTTGCGCGTTCAAAGCCCCGCTCGTGTGCAAAGCCAACCGATCGCCCGCCGCCTCATAAGTCGCTACGAGGGCGTCAGCTGATTGCATGGCGTTAGGCTCAGAAAAATGCGTGTCGAGTGCGAGAAAACCGTTGTCAAAAGCCTCGAGCAATTCAGCCGAAACCTCATCCTCCCCTGAATCGATGACCAAACGTAGGTTGCGGTGCCCTGAACGCCATTTCGACAAGGCATCCTCAAAGTCGCTCGCCGCAACCGAAGCATGCGCACGCAACTCAGCGAGGTCATGCGCCCCTTTATGTTGCTCTGAAATAAGGTAAAAACGCTTTGACAACAGCTCCTGTTGCGGATAGCGAAGCCAAGCAGTGGCCATTGCAATCAGCAACAACCCAGCAAACGAAATTAGAAACCACTTGAATTTCAATGAGATCAATCGCACAAAAGATTTCCAATCATTTGGTTAACCCAAAGGTACGAAATCAAGCGCGCATTTTCGCCGACAAAGCCACAGCGGCTTCCAGACCTTGCTCTAAAGCTTCGGGTAAAAGTGGCTTAGTTAAGAATCCAAGCATTCCGGCATTGCGGCAGCGCAATTCATCTTCGGGCAACGCATTGGCGGTCATGGCAAAAATCACCGGCAAGGCCCCCATCCGCGGCGAACCACCCAAAATTCGTCGTGTGGCTTCCAGGCCGTCCATCTCAGGCATTTGAATATCCATCAGAATAAAGTCAATGGGCTCACGTGCAATAACTTCCAAAGCCTCCAAACCGTTCGTCGCAAATACGGGCTCAATGCCATAGCCGCGCAACATGAAGTACAGCACTTCGCGGTTCACCCGATTGTCTTCAGCCACTAAAACCCGCAAATGGGCAAACCTTTGTGCAGGCTGCAAGTCAATTTTCGAGTTTTCGACCTGTCGGTCAGATGGTTCAGCCCGCTCAAAGGCCACGTCGAAGAAGAATGCTGAGCCAACTCCAACCTCACTTTCAACGCCAATCTCAGCACCCATTGATTGCACAATCTGTCGTGAAATCGCCAAACCTAAGCCCGTTCCGCCGTAACGACGCGATGCACTGGAATCAATTTGATAGAATGACTTAAACAAGTGCTCCATAGCCGACTTCGCAATACCGATTCCGGTGTCTTCAATGCGAAAACCGATGCGCACAAAACCGGCGCGATCACACGGTAACTCGTGCAATACCAAACGTACTTTCCCTTGGTTGGTGAACTTGATGGCGTTAGCCAATAAGTTGGTTAAGACTTGACGGATTCGAATTTTATCGCCCATGATCGATTCGGGCACAGCGCCCTCGATGGCTAAAACCAATTCAATGGGCTTCTTCCCAACCAAAACCCCAACCAACCGAAGGAGATCACGCGCTTCATCGATCAAATGAACTCGCTCTAACTTCAACTCAATCTTACCCGATTCATTCTTTGAAAAGTCCAATATATCGTTAATGATCACCAACAAATCTTGCCCACAATTTGAAATGGTGTTTACAAAGGTAGTTTGGTCGGCTGTCAATTGCGTCGAACGCAAAAGCTCAGTCATTCCAATTACGCCGTTCATGGGCGTACGAATTTCGTGGCTCATAGTCGCTAAGAAATCACTCTTCGCTTGCGTAGCTGCCTCAGCTGCCTCTTTGGCTTTAATCAGCTCATCACGTCGCGCATATTCTTCAGAAACGTCGCGCACGCGGTAAACCAGATACTCCGATTTAACCCGCTGAATGTATGTAATTGAGGTGTGCGCAATGAACTCACTGCCATCGTCGCGTACAAGAACAACCTCATCGTTCCAAAACCTACTTGAAAGCAATTTCTTTACTCCCGCCAAATCTTCATCAGGTGTAAGTGGAACTTTGCGCAAATGGCTGAAATCAACGCCTACCATTTCTTGGGGCGACATCCGAAAAACCCCCTCAACTTGTCCGCTCGCTTCAATCACAACCCCTTCGAAATCTGTGAGCAGTATAGCCTCTTCAGCTTGTGCAACGATGGTTTGCAGCAGTTCTTTTTGAATGCCTAAGGTGCGTTGAAACTGGAGTTTGGTGTTCACGACAATGGTCAAGAGTACGGCTGATGTAAGCACCGCAATACCGACAAACCACTTCATTTCATTCGACATGCTGTCAATCAGCACCAAAGCTACAACCACAACGCCAAGTGTGGTCAAGAGATACAGCAAGGTTTGCCGCAAGGTGTGAAACGCGCCTGAAATCGCCTGAATCGTTAAGAAGAAAACAACCAAATAGGTGAAGTCAAAACTGTTCAGCGCCGCCGAAATAACCGCTTGCGCCGAATAGAGATAAAACATCACATTCACCCACCGATAAAGCTTGATTGGCTGCAAACGTGGTTTGTAGCTGTAGAAGTAACAACCCAAAGCGAAAAGCCCAACTGCTGCGCGATCCCAAATTACTTCATGGTGCCCCGCTGAGATGAAAACAAAGTACACTAAAAAAATAACCGATGTGATGGCGCCAACCGCACTCATCATGCGGTAAAATCTCACGCCACGACGCGTGCGGATTCCGCTCGTCAGAAATCCACTGACAGATTCCTTATATTCACGCCGAGAATTCATTGTCATTTGCACCATTACGCAGAGTTCTCCTTTATTCGAAAATCACGGTACTTTGGTTACAAAGCGGCTCATTTTCAACAGTCTTATTGCCTTTTGGATGCTGTATACCTCACCGCAATCGCTGTGTGGCCAAGCGCCAGATGATTCCAGTGCGGTTATCAAAAAACGACTCGTACCCCTCAGCATTACCGGAGCGACCCTCTACACCGGTTCGCTGGTTGTACTTTCAACCCAATGGTACCCCGACTTCGATCGCAACGCATTTCATTTTTTCAACGATGGAGACCAATGGTTGCAAATGGATAAAATTGGTCACGGATTGACTGCCTATTATATCAATGAACTCTCGACGCGCACACTGAGGTTCTCGGGTGTCAAAAATAAAACAGCCCTTATCGTGGGTGCCGGTGTGAGCTTCAGTTACCTCGCATGCATTGAAGTACTCGACGGTTTTTCAGATAAGTGGGGCTTCTCAGTGAGTGATATGGTTGCAAACACGGCGGGCATTGCTTTCTACACCGGCCAAGAACTGCTTTGGGAAGAACAACGCATTCGCTTCAAATACAATTTTTTACCTTCGGAGTTTGCGGCCTATCGGCCAGATGCATTGGGTGTCGGATTCTGGCAGCAAGCGCTCAAAGATTACAACGGCCAAGCCTACTGGCTGTCTACAAATCCACACCATTGGATGGATGCTGGTCGATGGCCTCGCTGGCTCAACATTTGCGTAGGTTACGGTGCATCAGGTATGACTGGCGGACGAACAAACAGTTTTCCTTTACTCAACCCTAGTGAAGCTACGCCAGATCTCGTCAGAACCCGCGATTTCTATCTCTCTTTAGACTTGAACCTCGACGGAATACCATCAAAAAACAAAGCTTTTAACGCGTTTCGTCGAGTGTTTAGTTTTGTGAAAATACCGGCTCCTGCTTTAGGCGTAAATAGCCAAGGCCAGTTCAGGGCGACCATCCGTTAAGGACGCTGGTAGAAGGTCGTCTTCGAAGAAGTCGGATAAAACGTGTTCAACAAACGGCGCCTTTGAAACAGTTCAGGCGCTTCTTTCTCAAGCGGGACCAAAATTAAGTGTGTGTAATCGCCATAGGTGTACGGCACATCGGGTGCTACACGCTGATCAAAAGCCACAGCGAAGTAGAACAACTTATGCGGAATGAACTTCAAATAAGCCACCCGTTCAGCATCACTCACCTTGCCGCTAACATTGTAGAAGGCGTATTGGCGATTGTTAATGATGGCCGCCTGAAAATCAACAGCGCTCAAAAGATACTCACCTACCATTGGCACCAAGTTGAACTGTGCATCCGCCATCATCCATTGGTTGCGCTCTTCGAGCCAAACCTCGGTGATGTAATGGCCTGCCCCTGCGTTCACATGCGGCGCATCATTGGTCATTAGAAACACCGTGCGCGCTGGCAGGCCGCTGGCTTGAATGAGCGCAGTAAGCAAAGTTGCATAATGCATTTTAGAAACAGCACGACCCGAATCGAGCCAAACCAAAACCTCCGCCGCATTGAGGTCGATCGACTTCGATGTGGTTTTGCCATCCAAACGACGGTGTACATGGTCAGTCAACCTAAAAACCCTTTCGAGGTTGTCGTTGCTACCGGCCAAGATCGAATCCAGGCGATAGCCTGAAAACAAAACATCGCCATCACCCAGTTGGCAGCGAAAAGGGTACATGAGCTGCAAAGCTGTATCGGTTTTGGCAACCTCAAAGCCCAGGGCTTCAATGCGCTTTGTCGGACGCAATTCAAGCACCACACACGCGGTTAAGCCCATAGAAAGGAAAACAATGAAAAACGAAAAACGAAGCAATGACTTCATCGGTGAAGAATATGTTATGTCGTATTGTCTTGTCAAATATTGCGCCAATTTCGACTATTCAAGGTAATCGATAAAAAAACGCACGTAAACAGCCAGGTGATCGCTGTAGCCGTTCTTGTATTTTTTGCCAACAAAGGTGCGATTCGGCTTTCCATCATGTGAGCGCGGTTCGCGAAAGATCACATCGCCCTCGTCGTATATGTACATGCGGCGTCGCTTGATGTAGGGAGCTTGGTCGTCGAGCAAGTTCGAACTCACCATGATTTGATCAAAGAGGTACCATTCACCATCGTGAAAAGTTGTGCCCTCATTGCGCTTTAAACTTGCCCATCCTAAATTGACCAACTTGTGCAAATGATGAACATCTTCACCGGCATTCAAGATCCGACGCAAACTCTCATCGCGGGGTTCATCATTAAAATCGCCCATCGCCATGAGGTAGGCATAGGGCGCATCGGCAAAAATCTGATCTACTGTTTCACGTAAAGTAGCGGCAGCGGCAGCTCGCTTCATGCGACTTTCAGCCTCACCCCCATGGCGCGACGGCCAGTGATTAATGAAAAAGTGCATCTCCGATTTGGCTGAATCATGCAGAGTTCCCCACACGTGCAAAATATCTCGGGCCCCAAAAACTTGGTGGGTGCGAGCTTCAAAGTTGAGTGACTCGAATCCATGGGGCGTGTAAAAATTGCGATTGTATAAAAAAGCCACGTCAATGCCTCGCACATCGCGACTTTCAGCGTGCACGATGCCGTACGAAGTATCATTTAACCCTCTTTGCCCCAACAAATCGTGAATCACATCACGGTTCTCAATTTCACTGAGGCCAATGAAGGCCGGTGGTCGTCCGTTCGTACCCGTCGCAAACAACACCTCAGCCACATTGGCCAGTTTCGCCTTGTAACGCGTTTCATCCCACGCAAAAGCGCCTTCAGGCGTGAAATCTGCATCGAGCACACCTTTGTCGTTCTTCGTGTCGTACAAATTCTCAACGTTGTAAAAGGTTGCTATGAGCTCCACAGGTGCGTACTATTCAATTCTTGCGAAGGTAGTGAAAGCCAACGTGGTAGAGACCGTTTCCACTGTAACACTGCGCGAAGTATATTTGTCGCATGGCGCAACAACTCCTCGCTGCACGTACACGCATCGCACCTACCCCAAGTGGCTACCTCCATGTCGGGAATGCGTTTTCGTTTGTTGTAACGGCGCTGGTGGCTATGCGCCAGGGTGCCGACATCGTGTTGCGCATCGATGACCTCGACCGCGAACGGTTTCGCTTGCCTTACCTCGAAGATGTGTTCAACGTCCTCGACTTCTTAAGCATCGAACCAACCATCGGCCCGTCAGGGCCTGAAGCATTCTTAAAAACGTACAGCCAGCATTTACGCATCGATCGGTACATGGTTCTGCTCAATACCTTGCGCGATGCCGGTTTGCTTTACGCGTGCCATTGTTCGCGAAAAATGTTTACCGAGGTGGCACCCCATGCTTTTTGTGCGTGTAAGTCGCAACAACTGGCTTTCGAACAACCTGAAGTCGTTTGGCGATGGGCCGGTGATTTGCCCCAGTTGAGCTGCACAGACTACGATGGCACAAGCACCTTGGTCGACCTCAGTATAACGCCCGGACGCACCGCTCTGTTTCAGCGAAACCAACTGCCCGCATATCAAATCGCTTCGCTGAGCGACGACCTCGATTTTGGCATTACGCACATCGTGCGTGGGGCTGATTTAATTGATTCGACAGCCTTCCAGCTTCATCTCGCGCAACAACTTGATCGCCCAACTTTTGCACAGATCAAATTCTTGCATCACGGCTTGGTGCAACTCGAATCAATGAAACTGAGCAAGTCAGAAGGCGCAACAGCCGTGCATTGGGCGCGTTCGCAAGGATTCACACGCACGAGTTTCTTTACTTCCCTTGCCCAAAGCTGGGGGCTGCAAGCAAAAAAGGTCGATCAACTCCGTGAGTTAAACGACCTTTTGGGTGATGCTTTTCCCGCTTGCACGCGGGGCGATTTCAATACGCAAACAATTATTGCTTCCCGTTGATCAATCGAATGAGTTTTAACTGCTCACTTTCCAGAGACTCGACCAAAGTTGCAATGGTGTTCACCTTCTCTTTCAATTGCGACACACGTTCACTCGCAGGATCAGTGCCACGGAGTTCGGCATCCAGTTGTATTTTCAAGGTGTTAAGCACTTCGCGCGCTCGGCTCAAACTTTCAGCATTTAAATTCATAGCTTGTTGACCGAGAGCGCGCATGGCCTCAACTTGTTCAGCGATAGGCAAGCGAGCGATCTCTGTGCGGGGCATGCGCAAATAGCGCTCTTGCTCAGCGAGTGATGGATTGACCGCTGCACCCGCACGACGGGCTGCTTCTTCGCGTTGACGAATGGCTTCAAGGCGATTTTGCTCGGCCGCCTCTTTCATGTGGGCCGGATTACCTCGGAGAGTTTCAGTTTCGCCCGCTTTGTCTTCAACTTTGGGGGTGCGTGTCGCCGTTTCCCCCTTTCCTGCTGGAACGGCATCTTGCGCAATAGCAAAGTTCGCTGCACAAACCAAGCCTACGAGTATGATAATTCGCTTCATGTTCAGTTGTTTTGAGTCTCTTGAATGGTGCGGTCAAGTTGCGAACGCATGCGCTCGGTTGATTGAAGCAATTGGTCGATTTCTTCTACAACTTGGGCACTGTTCTCAGTTGAGTCAGCCGAAGGAACGGCCGCTTCGCTTGCGGGTTGATCAGCGCATGACGCCAGATAAAACAAGCCGACTAAGCTTAAAAAGGTTAATCTTCGATTCATAAGGTTATTAAGGTTATCTTCTTCGGTTCAAAAATATAGAAAGATAGTACAGTAACGTCGCTAAGCTACCCAATGCAGCAACAACATAGGTACGCGCAGCCCACTTGAGCGCGTCGCGTGATCCGGCCTGCTCTTGTGCATTCACAATCCCGCGTGACTCCATCCATTGGATGGCGCGATGCGAAGCATCATACTCGACCGGCAATGTTACGAAAGAGAACAAGGTCATCAGCGCAAATAATACGATGCCAATAAACAAAAGATACGGAAAAGTTTCGAGAAGCACAATTCCAATCAAAATCACCCACTGCACGATATTGCTCGAAAAGCTTACGATAGGCACCAAGGTACTGCGAAACTGCAACCACGCGTAGCCCGTCGCATGCTGAACAGCATGCCCGACCTCATGCGCAGCTACCGCCGCAGCCGCCGCATTGCGCTGATTGTAAACCGATTCACTCAGGTTTACCGTTCGATTTAACGGATTGTAATGGTCGGTCAATTGACCCCGCACTGAAATCACCTTCACATCGCCGATGCCATGATCGGCTAACATCCGCTCAGCAACCTCTTTGCCCGATAAACCCGAACTTAGAGCCGTTTGGCTATACTTTTTAAACTTCGATTTCAACTGGCTTTGAACAACCCAGCCCGCTACGGCTACGAGGATGAAAATCACATAAATCATAAATGCACCTTGTTTCTGCCGCCAAAGGTAAGCGGCTGCGACACAACATAGTTGGTGAATTTAATTTTTTGTTTCGCCCTAACGGGCGGATGGCCGCCAAATCATACGCAACCCTTCAATGAAGTAAGGAGGATAAAACCCTAACTTTGCGCGCCCAAGGGGACGAAACAGACAGCTCGAAATGAAACCTGGCTCGCGCAAAGCATACCTGATTACACGCCTCGCGTTCATGGGGGGGGTGCTCTTGCTTACCCTGAGTCCAATCACTTTGCTGGCCCAAGTCCCCCTTCAAAAAAACACAACAGCCTATCGCACTTCTGCCCCCGTGCAAGTGAATGGCTCACTCGACGAAGCCGATTGGATCAATGCCCCGGTTGCTACCGACTTTACACAAAACGACCCCGTTCCAGGTGCCCCCCCATCGCAGCGCACAGAGGTTCGCATACTTTACGATGATGAAGCCATCTACATAGGTGCCATCCTATTTGATTCAGAACCCGACCTCATTTTGAGCCAACTCACCGACCGCGACAACCTCGGAAACACTGATCACTTTAGCATTTGGATAAGCTCCTTTCGCGATGGCATCAACGCATTTCGCTTCACAGTAACCCCTTCTGGTGTGCAATACGACGCACAAATTACCGCCTTTGGTGAAGATGTCGTTTGGAATGCGGTTTGGCAGTGCAACACCGCCCGAACCGAGCAAGGATGGACGGCAGAGTTCAAAATTCCGTACAGCGCGCTTCGCTTTCCAGAGAAACAAGAACAAGTATGGGACATCAACTTCGCCCGAAGCATTCGCCGCATTCGCGAACTCAGCTATTGGCAACCCGTTGACCCCGAAGTACCTGGAATTGTGAACCAAAGTGGAACCCTTTCAGGAATTCGAGATATTGCACCACCCATCCGCCTCTTTCTTTACCCCTATGCCGTGGCTTACGGTGAAGTTGATACCGACATCGCCGGACAACTACGTACTGGCTCAAGTTTAAATGCAGGAATGGACCTCAAATATGGCATCAACGACGCATTTACACTCGATATGGCCCTCATTCCTGACTTCGGCCAAGTTCGGTCAGATAACCGCGTGCTCAACCTCACCCCGTTTGAAGTTTTCTTTGAAGAACAACGGCAATTTTTTACCGAGGGTACTGAACTCTTCAACAAAGGAGACATCTTTTATTCACGTCGGGTTGGCGGATTCCCGATCAACTTCAGCCGGGCATATCAGAACCTCCAACCCGGCGAGCGTATTGTAAGCAACCCCGTTGAATCGCAACTGCTCAACGCCACCAAAATCAGCGGAAGAAAATCGAACGGACTCGGCTTAGGTTTTTTCAACGCTGTTACTGCCCCTACAGCAGCGGTGATTGAAGATGAAGCGGGAAATCAGCGCGAGGTTGAAACGGCTCCTCTTGCGAATTACAACATCGTGGTCGCTGACCAAAACCTCGGCAAAAACTCCTACGTAACACTCATCAACACCAATGTGATGCGAGCGGGAAGCAACCGCGACGCCAACGTAACGGCCGCTGAATTCGACATTCGCGACGATGCGAACAGCCTCAGCATCACGGGCGGAGGGGCCTACAGTCATAAATTCGACCCGAATGTAACTGAAGATCATACCGGCTATCGCTACAACCTCGGCGCCGCAAAAATCAAAGGCCAGTGGACCTACGGAGCGAGTCATACCGTGTTCTCTAAACATTTCGACCCCAACGATTTCGGTTTTCTAACCAATGCGAATTTCACCAACACCAACATCACCGCATCGCACCGGGTCTTCAAGCCCTTTTGGATCATCAACCGGGTGCGGACCACCGTGAATGTCGATTTTGACCAGCTCTACTTGCCTACAGCATTTGTAAGTGCTTCAGCTTGGGGCAACACCATCATCACCACCAAGTCGTTTGATACGTTTTCATTTGAAGGTGGTGCTGAACCTGAAGGCCGATTCGACTACTTCGAACCACGGGTCGATGGGCGCTTTTTCTTCGTGCCGCGTAATTATTACTACGGAGGTTGGTTCTCTTCAGATTACCGTCGAAAAATTGCCATCGACATCAATTTGTACTATACCCATTTCGATCGTGAAAACTGGAACCAAATTTATTGGAGCTTCAGTCCGCGCATCCGCTTTAGCGATAAGCTCATGCTCATTCATGAATACGAGTACGCGAAACAGGCCAACCAGCAAGGGTTTACAGACCTTGCAAATACGGGCGATATCATCTTTGGTGATCGCGACGTTACCACGCACACCAATTTGTTAACCCTCAATTACATCTTCACCAATCGCATGGGCCTGAGTTTCAGGTTGCGTCATTATTGGAGTACCGTTGAGTACTTTAACTATGCCGCGCTCACAGATGACGGAAAACTGGGCGAATCAATCACCTCTTGGAACGATCGAAGCGGCATTGCGCAAGGTTTTACTGAAGACGGCAATACACGTAATCGAAGCTTCAACGCCTTTAACATCGACATGGTGTACACCTGGGTATTCTCACCCGGTTCTGAGCTGCGCATCGTATGGAAGAATGCCATTGAAGACAATGATCTCATTATACCGCAGAATTTTCAGAACAACCTTGACCGTACACTCACTCTGGCGCAAACGAACAGCATTTCGTTACGCGTGCTCTACTTCATTGATTACCTCAACCTTACTCGCAAAGGCAAGTTCATCGAAAACTAATCAAACGCTCAGAAGCGCTTGCTGAACGAAGCCACATTGCCACGTTCATCGGTAACCGTGAGTTCAAAAAGTTGCGAAGTCGCCTGAATCACACCGTCTTGTTTTGCATCGTGCCAAATCAAAGTGCGTTTGGGGTCGTAATGCATGCGCACCCATTTCCCATCAACAGTCGCGCGTATTTCAGCGATGCCACTGAGATTATCACTGATGTTGAACTCAACACGGCTGCGGTCAAAGCGGCGAAGTTTAATCACCGGCGCGAGTGTGTCTAGCGCAACGGCGTACTGACCAAACTCTTTCACATCGACTTCCACCCAGCCTTTGTGAAAACTACCGCCGCGTGGCGCATAGCGCTGTTTATCAACATCATAGTACACAACCAATAGTTTCGATTGGAGCTCTTCGGGTACAGGTTTGGGGCGAATTTTCACCAAGAACGTGTCATGTACGGGTTCAAAACGATTTCCGATTTGAAAATGGGGTGAGGCTTCGGCCTGTCGGCCGGATAGCCGCTCCACCCAAATCCATGTATCGTCATAAAGCCGGCCGAGCGGTATAAACACATTGCAGCTATCGGTTCGGAGTGCGTGTACTTCATCGTACTTGCAGTGTTTCGCTCCCGCAGGAAGCACTTGGTCAGCCGCGGTAAATGGCGCTTTAACTTGCTTGACCTTAAAATTTAAGGTTGTTGCATTGGCATGCACATCACGCACCACAACCCGAATTTCATGCACCGCATCGTCAGGCAACACAATGTGCCCATTGCCCTTGATGGTTTTATAGATCGGCAAACGGTTATCGGGCAACACGAAGGTGCGATGAAAGCTTTTGCGTTCGGTTTTGAAACGGCGAAAGTCAGCATGGGCATTCATTTGCCGATTGATGGCAAAATCGAGTCGATCCATTTCTTGCAAATAGTGACGTTCACCATCTAAAAAGACTTCGATGCTGAAAACACCGCATGTATTGCTATTGCCGTCGAGCAAGTCAAGCGTATGCACGCCGATTCCGAAAGCACCGGTAACCTCAATGGGCGTTGTGCGCACGAGGGCGATGGTTCCGGTTGATGACTTGGTTTCAAAGAGTTGATCTTTTTGGGTGCCTAACACCGCCGAAGAGTCTGTTAATGGGCTCAGCAGAATGCCCTTCACGAGCGGCGCGCGCGTGTCTGCAACCGGAAAATCCCACAACAGCGGATTCACTGGAAACTCTGTTGCTGTTTCTCGAATTTCGAAATGGAGGTGTGGTCCGCCACTGCTGCCGCTGTTGCCCGAACGCCCTACCACTGAAGCACTATCAACGGGTAATACACCTGCTTCGGGGTAGAGATCGACCTCCCACAATTGGCGTGCATACTGTTCGTTTTTCAGGTAAGCTTCAATGCTGGGTGCGAACTCTAACAAATGGCCGTAAACGCTCGTGTAACCGTTGGGGTGCTCAATGTAGAGCGCGTTACCAAATCCGTATGCCCCTACTCGGATGCGGCTCACCCATCCGCCGGTTACGGCGAAAACATTAAGACCTTCTCGGCCTTCCGTTTTAATGTCAATGCCCGTGTGAAAGTGATTCGATCTGAATTCGCCAAAATTGCCACTGAGGTTAAGCGGTATATTGAGGGGTGGATGGAATCCACTGCGACTGGCGTGTTGAGCCACTGTTACTTCAATGCACGAGCTGGTGAGGATCAGCGCAATAAGAATGCATTTAAAACGCGTGTAATTCATAATTACGAAAGTAATGTACCGAGTAAATGTGCCCACGCTAGGATAAAAAATGAATTAACGCCTGACTATTCATAGCTTCCTGTCAATAAAGCGTTGCATGCGCACACCTAAATAACGCGAACATTGTTACTTTTGCATACGGACTTGATGACCTCAACATCCGAATCGTGTATGGAAGACGTAATCAGCGAAATTCGTGCCATGGTCAATCAGTTGCTCAAAGAACGCGAGCAGCTGCGCAGCGACCTTGAACGCACTTCGCAGAAGTTAGTGCTAACGCAAGAAGCACTCGCGGGTTACGAAGCAAAAATCACGGCGCTTGAAGAGGCCAATAAGACCATTAAAATCGCTAAATCATTGACCGGCGCCGAAGAATCAACGGAAGCTAAATTGAAGATCAATGCGTTAGTGAGAGAAATTGACAAGTGTATTGCTTTACTGAATAAATAAGTTCGTGAACGAATTATCGATAAAAGTCAAAATTGCAGGGCGACAGTACCCTTTGACCATACCTCGCGAAGACGAGGAAGTGGTGCGCAATGCGGCAAAAATGGTCGATGAGCAGTTCAGGTACTTTCAGGATAATTATGCTGTAAAAGATCGTGCTGACTTATTGGCCATGGTTGCTTTGCAATCGGCCACCGCCAGCTTGAAGAAGAATGCCACTTCTGCAGCACCCGACTATGCCGACGACCTGTTGTCGTTGCGTGAAACACTGCGTCAAGCCCTCTCCTAGCCCGTTTACTTCAGCGCCTAATGCTGTAATTAAACCATGGACACTACTGTTCTATTCATCATCATTGGTGCCTCCAGCTTCGTGATCGGAGCTGGCCTCGCCTACATGGTGTACCTCAAGATCCTAAGCAAAAAAGCCGCAGAAATTGTGCGCGAAGCTGAAGAAAAGGGCGAAACCATTAAGAAAGACAAACTGCTACAAGCCAAAGAGAAATTTTTGGCTCTGAAAGAAGAGCACGGGAAAGAAATCAAAGATAGCACCCGCCGAATTCAACAAGCTGAAGATCGAATTAAAAGCAAAGAGTCGCAGCTTTCTAAGCAGATTGAAACGTCAAAACGCGCTGAAAAAGACCTTGAAAAGGTGCGCGAAAACTTGACGCAGCAGCTTGAAATTGTAGAGAAAAAACAAGCCGACCTCGAGAAAGCGCACCAAAAAACGGTGACCAAACTTGAAGAAGTGAGTGGCATGAACCAAGAAGAGGCGCGCGCTCACCTCATTGAAGAACTCAAGGAAGATGCACGCTCACGCGCTGCTGGCCAAATCCAAGAAATCATTGATGAAGCACAATTGAAAGCCAACCAAGAGGCCAAGAAAATTGTGATTCAGTCGATTCAGCGCGTAGCTACCGAGCACGCGATTGAAAATTCAGTTTCAGTCTTCAACATTGAGAATGACGATATCAAAGGCCGAATTATTGGGCGTGAAGGCCGCAACATTCGGGCGTTAGAAGCTGCCACCGGAGTTGAGATCATTGTTGATGATACGCCAGAGGCGATTATTCTATCTTGCTTCGATCCGGTTCGCCGTGAAATTGCGCGCTTATCGATGCACCAATTGGTTACCGATGGCCGTATTCACCCTGCACGTATTGAAGAAATCGTGAACAAGGTGCGTAAGAACATCGAAGAAGAAATCATGGAAGTTGGAAAACGTACCGCGATCGATTTAGGCATACACAACCTCCATTCGGAGTTGGTACGTATGGTTGGTCGAATGAAGTACCGCTCATCTTACGGACAAAACCTCCTTCAGCACTCTCGTGAGGTGGCCAACCTGTCGGCGACCATGGCAGCTGAGTTGGGTCTCAACGCCAAAGCGGCGAAACGTGCAGGCTTATTGCACGATATCGGCAAGGTTTCTGACGAAGAAACAGAGTTGCCGCACGCATTGCTTGGCATGAAACTTGCAGAGAAATATGGCGAGAAGCCTGATGTTTGCAACGCCATCGGAGCGCACCACGATGAAATCGAAATGACGACCTTGATGTCGCCGATTATTCAAGTTTGTGACGCCATCTCTGGCGCTCGTCCGGGTGCACGCCGTGAAATCGTTGAAAGCTACATTCAACGATTGAAAGACCTTGAAAATCTTGCATTGGAATACCCTGGCGTCACAAAATCGTTCGCAATTCAGGCCGGGCGCGAGTTGCGCGTGATGGTTGAAAGCGAGCAAGTATCAGATGACATGGCTGATCAGCTGTCGTTTGACATCTCTCAACGCATTCAAAACGAAATGACCTATCCTGGGCAAATCAAGATTACTGTGATCCGCGAACGCCGCGCAGTAAACTATGCCCGATAGGCAGTAAAAATCGTTTTGTTCCTTGTTTGTACGTTTTGTTTAAAGGCCCAGCCGAAAGGTTGGGCTTTTTCTTTTCACTCATGCCCTTTCGCAGCCAACGCAAAGATTCTTCTATCTTAGCTGCTGATTCTATCATTCATCGTTTAAATCTCCCTATCTTGAAGAAAATAGCACTCCATTGGCAAGTGATCATCGGTTTAATTACCGGAGCGGTGTACGCTTGGATGTCGGTGAAATTTGGTTGGAATGAGTTCACGCTCGATTACATCAAGCCCTTTGGCGACATCTTCGTGAACCTCTTGAAGTTGATTGCTGTACCGCTGGTTCTCTTTTCTATCATCGTGGGTGTAACGTCGCTCGGTGACATAAAAAAACTTGGGCGCATGGGCTTAAAAACCCTCGGGACATACCTCTTAACAACATTCTTTGCGGTGATCTTGGGCCTTGTTTTGGTGAACATATTTAACCCCGGGGGAAACGTGCCCGAATCACTGCGTGAAAGCAACCGTGTGCGCTACGAGATTTGGCGCAACGACAATGGCATTCAAGCCATTGATGAGATCAACTTCATGACTGACCCTGCAAAAGCTGAAGTCGTGGCTAACGTGCGTGCCCAACTTAATGCAGAAGAAGTTTCGTCAAGCCTGGAAGATAAACTTCAAAAAGCTGAAAAAACTAAAGCTGAAGGCCCTTTGCAGCCTCTTGTCGATGTGATTCCCGACAACATTTTCAACGCGCTCAGCGCGCAATCAATGCTCCAAATCATCTTTTTCGCAATCTTCTTTGGCATTGTGCTCGTTACGATACCTGCTGAAAAGAGCAAACCTGTGATCGATTTAGTTGACGGCATGAATGAGGCCTTTGTACGGATGGTCATTGTAGTGATGCAAGCCATGCCGTTTTTCGTATTTGCCCTCATGGCTGGGCAGGTTGTGACGGCAGCAGGTACAGATCCTGATAAGTTTTTTCAACTGCTTGAATTCTTGGTACGCTACTCGATCGTAGTTGTAATTGGCCTCGCGATCATGATTTTCATAGTTTACCCAACCCTCGTAAGCACCTTGGTTAAACGGGTCTCATTTCGTCGATTTATGGGCGGCATGCGCGACGCTCAGATTACTGCGTTTTCGACATCCTCATCGGTAGCAACCCTTCCCATCACGATGGATTGTGTGCACCGCAATTTGGGCGTAAGTGAACGCACCACGAGTTTCGTTTTACCCATTGGCGCCACCGTGAATATGGATGGCACAAGTCTTTATCAGGCGGTTGCTGTAGTGGCATTGGCTCAATTCCACATGGTCGACTTGAGCTGGAGCCAGCAAGCGGTCATCGTACTTACCGCCACCCTTGCTTCGGTTGGGGCAGCGGCTGTGCCGAGTGCAGGGCTGGTTTTAATGATCATCGTACTTGAATCTGTCGGACTAAATCCAGCATGGATTGCCCTCATTTTCCCGGTCGATCGCATCTTAGACATGTGCCGAACGGTGGTAAATATTACAGGAGATGGCGCTGTTTCGGTTGTAATTGCAGCTTCAGAGGGCGAAGTTGAGATCGAAAATGACCCCAAAGCCTAATTTTCGGTGCGTAGCACACACCAACTTAAACACTGTATGTCAATTTATTACCCCTCGCCCCATTTTTAATTTCGATGTATTTGCGCGATTTTTTCAATAAAAATTTCGTTGAGCCAAGAATATATCTAATTTTGCCGTCCGGCGAGCCCGATGGAGAGGTGGCAGAGTGGTAATGCAGCAGCCTGCTAAGCTGTGACCGAGTCTATTGGTCCCTGGGTTCGAATCCCAGTCTCTCCGCAAGTCAGATGTCCCGCGCATCTGAGTTGTGAAGAATATTAGTCGGCGGGGCGTAGCGCAGTCCGGTAGCGCATCTGGTTTGGGACCAGAGGGTCGTAGGTTCGAATCCTGCCGCCCCGACTTTAAGAAAGAGCTTGATTCTATCAAGCTCTTTTTTTATTATCAATTTATTCGACAGGGTTGTAGGTTCGAACCGAGCGCATGGGTGACTTGAGGGGCTCCTATCGAACCGAGCGCAATGCGCTAAAAATTGACCGCTAAAACGAGAGCTTCAGCTCGAAAACACTGCCTTGAGCAGTCGACGAATACGTCAATTCAGCGCCTATGCGCTCAGCGATGGCCTTACACAAGTACAAACCAACTCCTGTGCCCTGTTTGCTTGTGATGCCTTGCTTGAAGAGTTGTTGAGCGAGTTCTTCAGCGATACCAGGTCCTTGATCTACGACCTGCCAGCGGAGTCCAACCTGTTCATTGCTCAATTCAACACGCACTGTTGATTCGACGGGTGAATACTTGTGCGCGTTATCAATGAGGTTCTTCAATATTAAAGCAACTTCATTCGCATTCTGACCATAAACGAGTTGATGTGTTGCAGCTCCACGAACATCGAACACAAGCTTTTGATTCTTCGTCTCGAACTTGTACTGCACAATGGTCACGAGTTCTTGGGTTAGGATTTTGGGGTCGACTGTTTCGGTTGCATCAGCCTGAAAATTGGCATTGAGCTTGATTTGGCTCAGTACATTCTCAATCGTACTCTCTAAATCAACCATTCGTGATTGAATATTTCCAATTAGGCGACGCAATTCTGATTCACTGAGCACTTGGGCTTGGTAGAGTGTCAACAGCTGACTCAAATTCACAATGGGACCTCGAACATCGTGCGCCAAAATCCCGAGCAGGTATTCTTTCTGCTTTTTATCTGACTCTACGCGGGTCATTTGCGCAGCAAGTTGCTGCTGTGCATCGATCAGCTGATAATTCTGTCGCTTGTAAAAACTGAAAACTGTATTTACCAAGAGCGTGATGAAAATTCCAATCGCGACATGGGTTGCGAGGTGATCGATGAACTGTTCTTCAACGCTGGCATAGGTTGGATTTACCAAATTTGACTTGTCAACCCCTAAATAGAGCAGTACGACCATCAATGCCAAGGTTACCCCCGTGTAGATCCACTTCCATCGATCTGAGTGCAAAATTGGAAATACAACAAAAAGCGTGAGTAGTGCAGCCAATGTTGGACCATCAGTGCCTTGATTGCTCAAGAAATTTATCGCGAAAAAAATAAGGACAGGAATGTTTACGATGTGCGTTCTCCTTTCTTGAAAACCATCGCGTTTGAGCTTGTAATATGCCCAAACGAAGATCAAGAGAATAGGAAGTTTAATCGCTGATAAAAGGTAAAACCCCAGCAAAAAGTCGTTGATAATGATAACACTAAACAAGATGCCGGAAGCAACAATTACTGTGATTGAGACCTTTGTCTGCAATTCTGCAAGAAGCTTTGAACCTAGCATGACCTTTCTTGATGGGCATACAAGTTTAATGCTTTCAATCCGAACGCTATACTGAAAGAAAAATTAATTCGATGAGATGTCTGTTTAGGTCTACCGAAGACAACGTGAGCCTACGCACCGAAACGTAAAATAAGCATCTCTGCAACCTGCTCGCCAATGGCTAAAGAGGCAGTTGCAGCCGGAGAAGGTGCATTCAAAACATGAATACTGTGATCGGTGTATTCGATTCGAAAATCGTCGCGTGTGTCGCCATCTTTGCGCAAAAGGAGAGCACGAACGCCTGCACGACCGGGTTCAAGGTCATCCATGGTCAGCGAAGGCAACAAACGTTGGAGCGTTTTCAGGAATAACCTTTTTGAAAAAGCTCTTCTATACTCGTTAATGCCATACGACATATTGTTCATGAACAAACGCCAAGTACCTTCATAGGAAAGTGCATCCAGTGTATCTTTCAAATTGAAATCGGTTTTTCCGTAACCCTCGCGTTTAAAAGTAAACACAGCATTCGGTCCACACTCGATGCTGCCATCAACCATACGGGTAAAGTGAACCCCTAAGAAAGGGAAATCAGGATTCGGAACCGGATAAATCAGGTGTTTTACCTTGTGCTTTGCCTGTTCAGTCAACTCGTAATAGTCACCCCGGAATCCGACGATCTTTTCTTTCAAGTCGACTCCATCTTTCTTGGCCATCCGGTCAGCTTGAAGACCACTGCAAAAAATCAGGAACTTTGCCCGATACTTATCTTTCGACGTGTGTACAATTGAGGCGGCTCCCTCACGATGTACGGAGAAAACCTCTTCTGCTAAGCGAACTTCGCTATTGGCTTGCTTGGCGATAGCCACCTCAGCCATTTTTTCGGTAGCTCCACGAAAATCAATGATCCCCGTGCAACCCACATGCAAACCGCCGATTGACTCACAAAAGGGCTCGATCTCTTTGATCTCTTCGGCTGTTACGCGGCTTAAACCTTCAATACCATTGGCCACTCCATTGTTGAAGATTTTCTCCATGAAGGGGAATTCCGAAGGATCGGTGGCGGCAATGACTTTGCCACAAATGTCATGCTTGATGCCGTAGGTTTGGGCAAACTTGACAAGTTCACGACGACCTTTGACACAATTCTCGGCTTTGAGTGAACCCGGCGTGTAGTACAAACCCGAGTGAATCACACCGCTGTTGTTGCCCGTTTGGTGGTCAGCCAATTTCCCTTCTTTTTCAAGCAAGAGAATACTCAGATTCGGTCGAAGAAGCTGAAGTTTATAAAGTGTCGCGGCTCCTACGATGCCTCCCCCGATGATAATTACATCAAATGTGCGTTCCACGGTTCAAATGATTTGCGCAAAGGTAACCAAGGAAGCGACATATTGTTTGAACCAGTGATTCAGATTACCTTCACCGCGTCATGGAGAAAATTTACGACCGATCAATCCAAAAAGCGTGGACATTTTATGACTGGGCCAACAGCGTGTATTCCCTAGTGATATCTACCGCAATATTTCCCATTTACTACAATGCTGTTACATCCACCCGTCAGGGTGAGAACATCATCGACGAAGTGAGCTTTTTCGGGTACACCTTAGTAAATACCGAGGTGTATAGTTATGTCATTGGTGCATCATTGCTTGTTGTGATGATTCTGTCACCGATTTTATCGGGGATTGCAGATTTCAGCGGTCGTAAGAAGTTCTTTCTTCAATTCTTCTGCTATTTGGGGTCTGCGGCCTGTGTCGGCTTGTTTTTTTTCACACCTGAGCACCTCGAAATCAGTATGCTAGCCGTGCTCTTTGCTAGCATTGGATCTTGGAGCAGCCTTGTGTTCTACAATGCGTATCTCCCTGAAATTGCGCCACCTGAAGAGCAAGATGCGTTGAGTGCTAAAGGTTACGTGCGCGGCTATGTAGGCAGCGTACTGTTGCTCGTTGTTTTACTTGTAATGATTCAGGTTGTCGACGATGGACTTACTGCTTGGTCGTTTATTCTGGTTGCAGTCTGGTGGGCAGGCTTTGCTCAAATCACCTTTCGGAAGCTCCCGAAGACGTCGAAAAGTAAGCAACGAGTTGGCAACATTTGGTCAAAAGGCTTCCATGAATTACGCGGAGTGTGGCGACAAATGAGCGGATTGACGCGATTAAAGCGCTACCTTCTCGCCTTCTTCATTTTCAGCATGGCTGTGCAAACCATTATGCTCATGGCGCAGTTCTTCGGTATGAAGGAAGTGCACACCTACAACGACCCGACAGGCGTAGGTTATGGATTGTACCCTCAATTAATTCTTCGTGAGACCGGACTGTCAACCACGCAATTGATTGTGGCCATTGTGCTTGTTCAGTTGATCGCTGTACCGGGAGCTTGGCTTTTTTCACGAGGCTCTAGGGTTTTGGGCAACGTGCGCATGCTCATTATTGCCTTAATCAGCTGGATTTTCGTATGCCTATTCGCATTTTTTATTGTTGATACCCCGAATGAGTTTTACATTGCTGCAGGTTGGATTGGCTTTATGATGGGAGGCACACAATCGCTCAGTCGCTCGACGTATTCCAAGATGCTGCCTGAAACCAGTGATCACACATCATTCTTCAGCTTTTACGACGTTTTGGAGAAACTTGGTATTGTGATCGGCATGTTTGCGTTCGGCTACATCGAAGGATTGACGGGCTCTATGCGCAACTCAGTGCTTTCGCTGGTGGTCTTTTTCGTTTTAGGTTTGATCGCTTTATTCTTTATTCCGGCTGAACCGAAACAAGGTCAGTCTTCGGCGACGTAACGACGAGTAAGCACGCTAAATTCAACCCTGCGATTCTGAGCTCGGCCTTCGGGTGTGCTGTTGTCGGCGGCGGGTAACTCGCTGCCGTAAAAGTCGATTTCGAGACGTTCAGGATCAATACCAATGTAAGCTAAGTAGGCGACTACAGACTTGGCTCGATTTGCACTCAACCCAACGTTATAGCCTTCACGACCGATCACATCGGTGTGCCCCATGACCCTGACAAAACTATAAGGTGTTTTGCGCAAAACGTTGGCGACCCCATCGAGCTGTTTGCGTGCTTCAATACTTAAGGTGCTGTCATCAAAAGCGAAATAAACCGTGTTTAGGCTGACTTCTTCGGTTTCGCTCAATTGGAGTGGTGGATCATGCACTCCTGCTCGAATTTGATCGTTGACACAACTGCACTCGGTGCGATCTTTGACGCTTCGAACAACCACTTGGTCGATGTATACGTATGCCCATTTACTTGACTCCAGTGCACCTTCAAGCAGCGTGCGTTTCAATCGTGAAATGCGATCATCAGGCAAGAAATTACCCAACGTGATGTACTGCTCGCCCCCCTTGGCAACAAAGGTATCACTGAGTTTCACCCATCGGTCGTGTTGATCAACGATGTGCAAACGCGGGTTTGACATTTGCATTTGAACATCGAGGGGTTGGTGTGTGCGGTGGCTGACCGCGTTTTGACTGAAGTGTACGCCAAAGGCATCGGTCACATACAAGCTGTGCTCAGCACTCGAAATCCAAAACTCTACACAAATAATTTCTCCACCAGAAAGCGGACGCGTAAGCTTTGCCTGCAGGTATTCGCGGTAATTGCGTTTGGTACTGGTATACGTTATCATACCTGCGTAACCAGTACCATCTAAGGCATTTTGAGCACCTGCAAAATTTGTGGGCACTCCTGCTTGGTTTGAATTGCAAGCGTCGAAGTGGTCAGGCGTGCCTTTTGTAGCTTGCGTCCATCCGATCAATGTCCGTATTGAAGCATTGTTCATTCCAACCGGGCAATACTGCTTGTCTTCAAAGCTGCCATTGGGAACAAGGTTCTGTGCTTGAATGGAGGTGCATCCAACCCAAACCCACAGAAGAAAACAAAATAACCTCACCATTAATCGCATAGGCGAATGAAGTAAAAAAAATCCCGCT
>CAMCHP010000017.1 GCA_945874695.1 Chryseobacterium gleum | reverse complement strand
ATGAGGCTGACTTATTTGAGATGGATTCAGATCCACAAGTTCATCGTTATTTACTCAATCAGCCTGTTCAAACCATCGCAGAAGTTCAAGCGGTAATCGAAATGCTGCAAGCGCAATATCGTGACAATGGCATCGCGCGGTGGGCAGTCATAGCGCGTAATTCAGGCGAATGCATCGGTTGGTCAGGCTTAAAGTTTTTTCGCGAACCCATCAACGATCACATCAACTTTTACGAATTGGGTTACCGCTTCAAGGCCAAACATTGGGGCAACGGATATGCCACCGAAGCGGCCCGTGCAATTCTCGATTACGGCTTCGCCAACTTGCCCGTTGATTCAATCTACGCCCTCACCCACCCCGACAACGTCAACTCAAAAAAGGTACTGGCTAAACTCGGTTTTCAAATCAAAGGATCTGTCGAGTATTTTGGTCCGTGTACAGATTGGCACGAACTTAAAAAAGAAGATTGGCAGTATCGAACGAAAATGGGTTAACGAACCTCGTTATTCCAGGCGTCGAACATCGCAGCACGTCGTTTGTAATTAAACCGATGGAAAACGCAACGCAACAGTCATTCGAACACTTGCGAAGGTTGAGGCAGGATAAAAAAATCTGCGGTTACGCCCGCATTGAACAAGGTGTCGCGTTCTACAGCCGCGATATGTTTTGGTGGCGCGGCGAAGTGATTACCCATACTGATCGTGATCAATATTCAGGTTACACTGACCAAAAACAACGGCGAATTTTCGAAAATGATCTCATCGCCCTCGAACGCAAAGGCTGGTTCAAACGCGTGAAAGATTACTACGCGGTGGTGATGACCCCCGTTGGCTTTATTCTTCAAGGAATGCACGGCAACAAAAGCCATCCCATCGCTTACCTTGACACCATTCTCCGCTGGGAGTGGGCGGGCTATGCCTTTATGCTCCCGAAACACGCCGATGCCCGATGACGGTGAATGCGCGCGATTTACTACATTCGTAACGTCTGGCCTTGGCCGACTTGCATTTCATGAATAACCTCCGTGCGTTTATTTTCTTCGTTGCACTTTGTACGTGGGCTGCTACAGCGCAAGCTCAATCTATGAAACAATGGGTTGATTTAGGCACCGAAGCGCTCTACACCGGCGAGTACCTCAACGCAGCAACCTACTTTCATGAGGCATACCAACTCGATAGCACAAACTTCGATGTCACCATTCGTTATGCAGATGCCTTGCGGCTTTCACGCGACTACAACGAAGCCATGCGCCTGTATCAAAAGGCGTATGACAAAGACAAAGGCCGACTCTACCCCGAAGGCCAGTATTACCTTGCACAAATGCAAATCTTAAGCGCAAAGTACAGCGCAGCGCTCATTAACCTTAAGAAATACGAAAAACGACTCAAGAAAAACAAAACTTCCTTCGAATACCTCAAGTTGGTGCAAGAGCTTGCGGGTTGTGATTTCGCGCTAAACGCGCGGATGGCAAAGGGTGACCTTTCCATTACTCCCCTTGAAGGTGAGGCCAACAGCGAAAGCAGCGAATTCGCTCCCTTTTTGGATGATTCAACCCTGTTTTTCACACGAAGCGCAAGCACAGGCACGAACTTAACGACCTTCATGGCCACCTACGGCGACGAGGGCTACCAAAGCACGCAAGTATTCGAAACGCCATGGAATACACATCTGCGTAACGGCAATTTCGTGATGTCTCCAGATAAAAAACGGGCGTACTATACCCTTTGTGAAGGAGCCTTATGCGCCATTTATGAATCACGCTTGATCAACGGTACTTGGAGCGACGGTGTTTCGATTCCAACCATCAACCAAGCTGATATCACGGCGACCATGCCTTTCATCGGCATGTACCGCAACCAAGAAGTCCTCTTTTTTAGCTCAGATCGCAAGGGCACACGCGGACAACTCGACATTTGGTGGAGTTTGCGTTTGCCGGATGGCAGCTGGGATGCTCCAGTAAATGCAGGTGATAATGTAAATACGCCAGGTAACGAAATCACACCCTATTACTCTGGCGAACACCTTTACTTCAGCAGCGACTGGCACCCCGGATTTGGCGGCTTCGACATCTTTCGCTCAAAAGGGTATCCGCGCAGTTTTGATCTCCCTGAAAATCTCGACCGTCCGATCAATACCTCGCTCAACGATTTATACTACCGCTATTTTCCAGATCAAAAACGAGCGCTTTTGGCCTCGAACCGCGAAGGGAGTTTACGCGATGGCTCATACTGTTGCAACGACCTCTATCAAGTACAATTCAACGATTCACTGGTTATCGAAACTGTACCCGACATCTTCGTATCGCTTGAGCAGCTGAACGATTATTTGCCAGTAACGCTCTATTTTCACAACGACGAACCCAATCCGCGTTCCCGTGACACCACCACGCAGTTGACTTATGGCGAAGCCTACGAATCATACCTCGCGTTGCGTCGCACCTATGAAAAAGAGGTAACCAAAGGGCTCGCTGCAGAGGCCCGTGAAGATGCCGAGTTAGAGGTGGAAGATTTTTACACTTACTTCATCGAAAAGGGCATGCGCGATTTAGAGCAGTTCGCTTCCCTCCTGCTTATTGAGCTCGAAAAAGGATTCAGCATCCGCTTAACCATCAAGGGCTTTGCCTCACCGCGCGCGCAAAGCGATTACAACGTGAACCTCACACGACGACGAATTGCCAGCTTGGTGAACCACCTGAGAGAAACACAGAACGGCGCTTTGCTCCCCTACATCGAATCCAGCGCTGCAAATCACGCAACATTGAGCTTTGAGGCTGTGCCATTCGGTGAGTACCGTGCTGACCAAGCCGTAAGTGACGCCCTCGACGACACAAAAGAATCCATCTATTCACGTGGGGCACGTCTTGAACGAAAAATAGAAATCCTCAGTGTACAACGCGGAGCTCCTGATAGTTTGTTCGCCCAAAGTAACTTTGATACCCGACTTGTGAATTTTGGACTGATCCCATCCGACCGACAGGTCGAAAGCCAATTCACCCTGCGCAACACAGGTACAGACACCTTGGTTGTTGACTCACTGATTGCGCCATGTGGGTGTACTTTGCCGCGCTTGCAAACTTATCGCATCGCCCCTGGTGAAAGCACGACGTTGGACGTACAGTTTAATCCCAATGGGCTGAAAGGGATCGTTTCACGGAAGATTTTGCTTTACACCAACGAGCAAGATGACCCCATTGAGCTCACCCTTGCCGCTGAAATCACCAATTAAATTTAGGCTTCAGACTCAGCCTGAGGCTTCCAACCATCTTTCAAGGTCACCGTGCGATTAAACACCGGTTTGCCAGGAGCACTGTATTTTGAATCAACGGTGAAATAGCCAATCCGCTGGAATTGAAAGTGTTGTCCAACCTCGGCGTGGATCAACGATGGTTCAATAAACGCCTTTTCGATGATGGTGAGCGAATCAGGATTGATAAACTCCATAAAATCGCGGTCTTTTTGACCATCGGGCGAAGGATCGTTAAACAACCGATCGTACAGCCTCACTTCAGCCGTAAGGGCATGCTCGGCTGAAACCCAGTGCAATGTTCCCTTGGCTTTAATGCCGCTGGTGTCGCTGCCACTTTTCGAGTTTTCGAAGTACTTCACATGCACCTCGGTCACTTTACCATGGGCGTCGACCACATGATCAACATGCTCTATGATGTAAGCTGATTTCAAGCGAACAGCTTTGCCTGGCGCAAGTCGGAAGAACTTCTTTGGTGCATCCAACATGAAATCTTCTTGTTCGATGTACAACTCTCGACCAAAAGGCAATTGGCGCGTGCCTGCCGATTCATCTTCAGGATTGTTTTCGGTATCGAGCAGTTCGGTTTTCCCTTCAGGATAGTTCAAAATAACCACCTTGAGCGGGTCAAGAACGGCCATCACGCGTTGTGCGATTTTATTCAGGTGATCACGAATGCTAAACTCAAGCAACCCCAAGTCGATCACGTTGTTTCGCTTAGCCAAACCCACGCGTTCAGCAAAATCGCGAACCGATTCAGGGGTGTATCCACGGCGACGCAAACCGCTGATAGTGGGCATCCGTGGGTCATCCCAGCCATCGACTACTTCTTCTTCAACCAACCGCAGCAACCTGCGTTTCGACATTACCGTGTAATTCAGATTTAGGCGTGCAAACTCAATTTGGCGACTTGGAAAGATCTCCAGTTTTTCGATGAACCAATTGTAGAGTGGACGATGCACCTCAAATTCGAGGCTGCACAATGAATGGGTAATTTCTTCAATCGCATCAGATTGTCCGTGCGCATAATCGTACATCGGGTAAATGCACCATGCATCGCCTGTACGGTGGTGATGCGCGAATTTGATGCGGTACATGAGCGGGTCGCGCATGTGCATGTTGCTGTGTGCCATGTCGATCTTAGCACGTAGCACGCACTGTCCTTCAGCGAACTCACCCTTGCGCATACGCTCAAACAGGTTCAGGTTTTCTTCGGCCGAACGATCTCTAAACGGACTGTTCACCCCTGGTTCCGTGGGCGTGCCTTTCTGGGCCGCAATTTCTTCAGCGCTCTGATCATCAACATAAGCCAAGCCTTTTTTGATGAGCGTCACCGCAAAATCAAACAGCGTTTGAAAGTAATCTGACGTGAACAATGGTTCACCATCCCATTGATAACCTAACCATTGCACGTCGCGCATGATAGACTCGACGTATTTGGTATCTTCTTTGACCGGATTGGTATCGTCGAATCGGAGGTTGGTTTTACCCCCATATTTTTGAGCAATGCCAAAACTCACATAAATGGCTTTGGCGTGTCCAATGTGCAAAAAGCCATTAGGCTCAGGCGGGAAACGCGTGAGAATTCGGCCATCGTGCTTGCCGTTGCGCAAATCTTCTTCTACGATCTGTTCAATGAAATTCAGTGAACGGGTTTCTTTCTCACTCATGTGGCTAAAATAGAGTGCAAAAGTATAAAATCAGTAGCGGTTGGCGTTCAAACCTTGCTTTACAATTCCGAAACAAAGTTGTGACCAAGTTGCGATAAATTAATGCGACCTTTGAGTAGATTCAATTCCGCACATTTTGAAACCTACTCAACTCGCTTTTTTTGTTTTCGCCCTAACGGGCGGATGGTTGCAGTCGTGCAAACACCCGATTCCTGAACCGCCCATCAGCGAAGACATCATTGAAACATGCGCACCCAACACGGTGTACTTTCAACAACAGATATTACCCTTGTTTCAAGGTAATTGTGCTGTAACAGGATGCCACGATGCAGCAACCGCGCAAGATGGTTTCGTCTTTACTTCATATTCAAACATCATGGCTTCGGGCGAAATCATTGTCGGAAATTTAAACGAAGGCGACATTTATGAGGTGATCACTGAAGATGACCCCGATAAAATTATGCCACCGCCACCGAGTCCGCCGCTTTCAAACGCTCAAATCGCCTTGATTGCCCAGTGGATTCAGCAAGGAGCTCAGAACACCAGTTGCAGTGATTTGGCCTGTGACAATACCGATGTGCGTTTCTCTACACACATCGAGCCGCTGATTTCAGCAAAATGTCGGGGATGCCACAACAACTCCATCTCAAACGGTAACACCATTTTGGTCACGCATGCTCAAATTGCAAGCATCGCCCTCGACGGTTCGTTCATGGGCTCTATTACCGGTACGAACAGCTATGTGCCGATGCCTTACCAAGGCAATGCCTTGAGCGATTGCGAGGTAGAGGCTGTAACATTATGGATTGAAAACGGTGCACTCAATGACTAAGAACTATTACAAGGCCTTGCTCCTAATTGGCAGCATTGCTTTCACTTTCTCCTCGTGTTATTACGACATAGAAGAAGAACTTTATGACCCCGGTTTGTGCGATTTGCCAGCAAGCGTAACTTATACCGCACACATTCAACCCATTATTGCCCAAAGTTGCGCCATCGCTGGCTGCCACGTTACGGGTGGCGGTGGAAATGGCAACTTCGAAACCTTCGCGGGTGTTCAAGAAAAAGTCCAAAACGGCACTTTTGAAGAAACAGTGCTGATTTCAGGCAGCATGCCCCCATCTGGAAATTTATCATCGTGTGACCTTCAACTTATCGAAGCATGGCTAACCGCAGGCTCTCCCGAATAATCGGCACTTTCTTTCTCTTCTGCTTCGCTGCGCAAGCCAACGCACAGACTGAAAATTGGATGCGCGCCTTTAATGACACCCGCGTGATCAATGGTCAATCGGTTGAAACCAGTTTTAAAGGCGACATGAAGTTCATTATTTCACACCGCTTCGGCGGGTTAAATGGTGGCTTTTACGAGCTGTTCGGGCTCGACCAATCGACGATTCGCATCGGATTGGATTATGGCGTAACCAACCGTTTAACGATTGGTGCAGGCCGATCATCGAATGGAAAAACCTACGACGGTTTTTTAAAGTATCGCTTGCTGATTCAACAAAAAGACGGTTCGCCCGTTTCGATAACTTTATATACAAACACCGCCATTAACACCCTGAAATGGGCAGAACCTGAGCGTGACAATTTCTTTAGCTCACGCTTGTTTTACACCCACCAAGTACTTTTTGCGCGTCGCATGAACGATAATTTATCAGTTCAATTGATACCAACGGTTGTACACCGAAATTTGGTGCCAACCGCAGATGTTGCGCACGATGTGTACGCACTGGGTGGTGCTCTGCGTTACCGACTTACCCACCATTTGGCAATTCAGGCCGAAGGCTACTACCTACCGCTTGATCAGTTGGGCACGCCCTACACCATGCCCTTGTCGATTGGTGTCGATATTGAGACTAAAGGGCACCAGTTTCAATTGAGCTTGAGTAATTCGCTTGGAATGACTGAAAAGATCTTCATCACCGAAACAACCCAGCTTTGGGAAAAAGGTGGCATAGGGATTGGATTCAACATCACACGTGACTTTAAAGTAAAAGGCAGAAAATGAGCGTTCGAGCACTTGTGATATTATTGGGATTGAGCTTCGCGTTCTCCGCATTCGTAATGAACGTTGCTCCGCCCGTGAATGAAGATAGCCGTTTGGTCGAGGTGCTAATGGCGTTGGGACAGCCTGCGCCAAAACACTACCTCGCTCAAATTGACCCAGTACAAGTTGCTATTGGGTATACCCTTGTACATGAGGGTAAGGCCACATCGGCTGACGGGAAAACCGGCAGCTACATCAGCACTATTTTTGTGTGTACTGACTGCCACAACCAAGTCAAAGAAGACCCGAATCCCGCGAGTCCGAATCCTGAAGCACGCATGAGTTACGCGATTGCCAACAACCTCCCGTTCTTGCAAGCCACCACGTTTTGGGGAATGGTGAATCGCGAAAGTTGGTACAACGATGACTACATCATCAAATATGGAGAATGGATTGCCCCAGCGAAAGAGAGCCTCTATGAATCGACACAATTGTGCGCACGCGAGTGCTCAAGCGGCCGAACACTTGAAGCTTGGGAAGCTGAAGCGATCAACCATTATTACTGGAGCTTAGAACTGCATTTGCGCGACTTGGGCTTAAAACAAGATGAGTACCAGCGTTTGAATAAGGCCTTGGCGTCAGATGATGCAGATGCGAAGGCTTCTGCGCGGGGTATGCTGAAATCGAAGTATATGGTTGCTAGTCCTGCTGACTTTGTTGACCCGCCGTCTGACCGGCGACTCGGCATGTCGAATGAATACACAGGTGACGCCGAGCGTGGGGCTGAAATCTTCAATCGCAGTTGCATGCAATGCCATCGCTATGGTGGTCCATCCCTGTTTGTGATGGACGACTCGAAGAAAACCAAAAAGCTGTTTGCGAAGCACATTGCCCGTCAAACTCCCTTCGCGCTATATGATATTGTGCGTTACGGAACACACGCCGAACCCGGACATCGGCAATACATGCCCTTATACACCCTCGACCGAATGAGTCACCAGCAGCTGGAAGATTTGCGCGTTTTCATGACCACATGGTGATCTGAATGACCTACTTTTTTAAATATTCTTACATCCTTCTGAATATTGCAAAATGAGCGTATAGCCATGTTCAATGCTTAGCATTGAGTGCTTTTTACACATAACTAATGACGACCGACTGTCTGATTCTAATATACGCAACATTAGAAAAAGCTCACTTTCATGTGTTTGAATTGTCGATCGTAAACTACGGCTTGAATGTAAATGCCCTTTATAACAATAAGCTAAATATGATTCTTTTCGGCAGGCATATATCCTCATGTTGATTATTCGAATAATAAGCGGTTTAAAAATTGAATTTAGAGCCATTCTCGTATACAGCAGATCACAACGAAAGTCTAAGCGTTTGGACATCCAGAAATAAACGCTGCAAATTCTTTTAAAGCGAGGGACTTCAAACGGAGTCCCTCGTTTTTTTTTCCAGTTGTCGAAAAAACCCATCACCCGTCGAAACGTTGAAACCTGCATACCTCCTCTCCAGTATAGGTGTTGACTACGGCTAATAAACCGTGAAAACGACATGTATGACAACACCTAACTACTTCATCAAATTGGTACAGATTTCAACTGTGCATTGGCTCCAAAATCAATTTGGAAAGTCCAAATTACATGCCTTTTCACCGAAAGGCATTGGAGGCATCCTAGCCGTCCTCTTCTTGCTCTTAACTGCGGTGGCGACTTACGCCCAAGAACAGGTGGTAGAGTTCACTAGCCCAGGCACGAGCGATTGGAACATACCCGCAGGTGTAACCGAGGTTATAGTCGAAGCGTGGGGCGCAGGCGGCAGTGCGGGTTCAGGACGAGACAACAACAACCGAGGCGGTGGCGGTGGTGCGGGCGGACAATATTCCCGTTCAACAGTCGATGTTTCAGGATTAACTACCTTATCCATCAAGGTTGCGGGCACCACAGCCGGTCCAGTTGGTAATAACCAAGATGGTACCAATGGTGACTTTTCTTCAATTTCATCGGGTGCAACCATTTTCGCCCGTGCGATGGGAGGAACTCGTGGCCGCAGGGCTGATCTAAATCCAGGAACGGGTGGTGCAGGTTCGATCACAGATGGAATTGGTGACATTGTTGTGCGAGGGGGCAACGGAGCAAATGGAACAAATTCAGCCAGTGGCGGCGGCGGTGCAGCAGGCGGCGTTGACGCTAATGGCGACCCTGCAATCGGGGGTAATGCCAGTGGTACCACAGGTGGCACGGCTGCAGGCTTATTCAGTGGAAATGGCGCCAATGGCTTCAGTTCGAACGCAAACGGCGCTCCAGGTTTAATCTACGGTGGCGGTGGTAGCGGTGGGCGACGTCGAAACATCGGCGGTGATGGCGCACAAGGCTATGTGCGAATTACCTATATCAGTGCACCATGCACTGATAACGAAATCTCGGTCAATCTCATGTTTGACAACTTTCCTGCAGAAACTTCATGGGAAATTCGCACTGACGCCGGTGTACTCGTTGCCAGTGGCGGATCTTACACGGTCGCAGGAGGAATGGCAGCCATTCCAGTTTGTTTACCCGATGGTTGCTACAACTTCACCATTTTTGATGCCTTCAATGATGGTATTTGCTGTGCCTACGGAAATGGAGCCTACAACCTAACCGATTCTAACAACAATCAACTGGCCGCAGGAGGCTCTTTTGGTACTTCAGAAACCTCAAGCTTCTGTCTGCCTTTTGCTGAAAACGTATGCGACGATTACGCCTTTGCATTTCAACTCACGCTCGACGATTACCCCGCTGAAACAACGTGGGAAGTACGTGATGAAGATTATGCACTCGTAGCATCAGGAGGCCCCTACGCCGTCATGGGAGCTACAATTGATGTGGCGCTCTGTTTACCTATTGGTTGTTATCAGTTACTACTCATCGACAGCTTTGGAGATGGCATCTGCTGCGAATATGGCAATGGTTCATATACCTTGACCGATGCAAACAACAACGTGCTGGTGACCGGAGGTAATTTTACCATTTACGATGCCTTCGCATTCTGCGTACCTGATCCTAGCGCACTTAATGCGGGTTGCCAAACTGCAGTGCCTATTGTTGTGCAAACACCTGCTTCGTGCGCCCAATCACCTGTGGCTGGTGATTTCAATTCAGGAAACTTCTCATATGTGATGCCAACTTGCGATATGGGAGTCAATGGCTTCCTAGACCAGTGGTTTGCATTCAACAGCGGAAACAACAGTGAGCTCCTGTTAACCGTAAACCTCGGAACGGCAAATTTTTGGTGTGCAGAAATATTCTCCACTTGTCAAGTGAATTCACAGATCGGCGCTTGCTTTGGGGGGTTCAGCGGAGACACACCAATAACCGGATTAACGCCTAACACCGACTACCTCATCCGTTTCACATCGAGTCTGCAGTTCGATATCCCAGGCACTTACAATTTCTGCTTGCAGATGACGAGTGTGCCGGGTTGTACCGATGCGAATGCGGGCAACTACAATCCTGAAGCTACCGAAGATGATGGTTCGTGTAGTTATTTCTTGTACAGCGTAGCATCGGGTGATTTCACCGATGCAATCTGGAACACAGATGCGAATGCGGTGAATGGGCAACTCGCTGGGCCAAGTGCGCTGCTTTCGTACCATGTTCGGAACGGCCAAACCGTCAACATCAGCTCAAACGTGACCTGCAATAATTTGGTTGTGGAAGATGCAGGAGGTGCTGCAACCTTGACATTTAGCAATGATGCCTCAGCGACGTTATATGGAAATTTTGAACAAACAACGGGAAGCGTAAGCATGTCGAATGGCACCTTGGTGTTCAATGGTGCAAGCCAGCAGAGCATTACGGCCCTTGGTTTGTTGAATAACGTCACGTGCAACAATGGCGGTGGTTTGATTCAAGGCGGCGACCTCGAACTCCGTGGAGTACTCAAGATCGAACAAGGCGATTACTCAACAAACGGCTACTTGCTTGAGCTCAAATCTACAGCCAATTATACCGCTTCGATTGGTGCAATTGCCAATGGGTCAACTTTCATTGGTAATGCGCGTATAGAGCGCTATATCCCGCCGGGTATTCAGAATTGGGTGAATTTGTGTAACGCAATTCCAGGGAATACCCTCGAAGCATGGAATGCGAGTTTGGTTACAACCGGTTTTCCCGGATCAAACTACCCTGCCTATAATTTCGTGAACATTTTGCAATACGACGAAACCGTGGCCGGGGGGCTCAACGATGGGTTTACTGAACCCACCAATATCTCAAATACCCTCGACCATACCCGCGGCTATTTCGTTTACATGACGGCTCCCGCACAGCAAGTCGCGGTCACAGGAGCCATTCAACAAGGTTCACGTAATGTGCCATTGAGCCACACATCCACCGGCTTGGTGCAAAACGACGGTTGGGAGTTGATGGCTAACATCTACCCTTCTGAAGTTGACTTTGAAGAACTCTACGCGGCTTCATCGGGCATTAGTGCCACATACTATGTGTACAACGCTGAAACAGCAAGCTACCAAACTTACACGGCTGGTTTGGGTTTGGGTACCGCAAGCGGATACATTCCATCTGGACAAAGCTTTTGGGTGCAAACCACGCAGGCCAACGCCGAACTGGTGTGGGACGAAACCCACAAAAGCAATGTAGGAACTGCGTTTGAACGTGACGCCAATCCAGATGTCCGTTACGTCTCAGTGGGTGTGGCACGAAACAACCACAGCCAAAAAGCCTTCTTGGTTTTTGAAGACGGCATGCAATTTGCATATGATGCTGGAGCAGACGCCATCCATTTTGGGAGCTTGAGTAACATCGCCCCTGAAATTGCGTGGAAAGCGGAGTCGGGCCAAAAACTCACTTTGAGCCGCATCCCCACAAACTATGCAAATACTGAAACCTACTTGCACCTTAAAATCAAGCAGGCAGGTACTTACAACATCACGGTTGACGATGTGCAAAACATGCCCGAATTCACGTGCATGTACTTTGAAGACCTCGAAACGGGTGACGTATATTCCTTGGAGGCGGGCGAAAACATTGAGCTCACTTTCGAAGAACCGTTTGAAGGTGACCGCTTTGTGCTCCACGTTAAGTCGCCTGTAGAAGTTAGCGCTTTGGCACCGATGTGTTTCAACACCAACGATGCGATTCTTCAAGTTGAAGGCAACGATGACACTTACAGCTATGAAGTGGTCGACAATCAACTCGGCAATGTTGTTTCTGCAGGGCAGCTCAACGGCAGCCAAACGGTCAATGGATTGGCAGCAGGCTCATATACCATCACTGCGAGTCCTGATAACCTGATGTGCCAAGCGATGGTCATTCATGTTGACATTGTCGCCCCCGAAGAACCCCTAGTGAATGTACTGTCGTCGACTCCATTGTGCAATGACGCTGCATCGGGAGAGATCGAAGTCTTGGCGAGTGGTGCGGGCAATTTCTCCGTTGAACTCTTCGATGAGCTGGGGAACACCGTTTCAAACCTTTACATGTCTGAAGGATCAACCATCTTCCCGAACCTCACTTCGGGTGGGTACCAAGTTTTGGTGAATAACCTATGTATTTCAGAAGCAGTCGATGTCGACTTGAATGATGAAAACGCTGTGATTTCACATGCCATTTTCAACAATCAAATCACCATTGAAAACAACGTGGCCATGATTGAAGCTGAAGCACAATGTGTGAACGCCGAAGGATGGATCTGGTTTGTAAATGGCCAGCAAATTGCACAAGGCGGAAACTTAGCTTACCCCATTACTGAGCCCGGCAACTACGTCGTTGAACTCTATGCCTATACTGAAAGCTGCGGGCACAGCTTCGTTTTCGATGTGAATGCCTCAATGGTCACCTATATTGATTCGCAGAACGCAGATGAATTCAAAATTGCCATGACAGGCGATCGAGTAATCATTTGGAGTCCGGTTTCAGCCGAAGACCTTACACTGCAAATTTATGATGCAAGTGGTCGCTTGATCATGGACCGCATCGAACCCAATACAAACGGCGAACCTGTTGAATTGAGTTTGCGCGAATTCGCCGTGGGCACCTACATTTTGAAAGCCTTTAATGATGAGGTTTCAAAATCATGGTCGATCCAAGCGCACCGTTAATCGTCCTCTGCTTAACCTAACAATAAAACTCGCAGTGCCTCAGGGTGCTGCGAGTTTTTGTGTTACATGAAATCCTTCTCGTGGAGTTGCTTTCCTTTGACCTTGATCTTCGTATCGAGGTAATACTCCAACTCGTATATGCCATTGGAGTAGTAGAATCTGATCTTCAAAGGATTCAAGCTCAATTCATGCAGGTGCTCTTTGCGGATGTCGAGGTAAAAATTCGCAAGTGTATTCACTTCTGAGGGAAACAATGGCGTTAACCCGGGAATATTCAAAACTGCCTTGCCCCTGCGCTCTTTGCGGAAATAACGGCCAATCCCTTGACCTTCGAGGCTGTTCATGTACACCGCGTATGGAAATTGTAAAATCGTTTTGTACACCGTTTCAATGGTGCGACTCACATTTTGCACATCGAGCACCAGGTGAAGCCGATAGGTCTGCACCTGCTCATTTTCTGCTTGCAGCACCTCACCTCTAAACTCCACGGGTAGAAGCTTCAACTGCGTATTGCTGACCCGGTTGAAAAGATCGCGCACTTCATACTCGGCCATTTGAACCGATTCAAAGTTGAAACGCTTGTAATACCTCCCGTCAGTGGCCATGTGCGGTGCTTCTGGCGATCGCGGAATTCTGACTATGTACACGCTTTGGCTGATCTTGTTCTGTACACGCACGACATCGATCATGAGGTCGGGAATGCGTCGCTTGATCTTTGAATTAATGACCTGTTCAAGCCATTCTTTGGAGTACTGATTGCCATCAACGAATGCGTAGCCTGAAGCCTTGTTTTCTTGTTCGCGCAATCCGTAAATGATGATGCCCCCGTCAGCATTTGCCATGCTGCTGACATCTTTACTTATTTCTTTCTTCTTGCTGTCAGAACTGCCAAGCGCTTCACCTGACTTAAACTCGATATGCACAGATTCTTCTGCTTGTGAACGAATCAAATAATCGAGGTGAGCTTTGGTATACTTTTTAACCTTCAGCGGGTACTCAATGTGGATGCTTGCTTTCATGCGTACGTTGATTTTACCTGCTGTTGCAGTTCTTAATCTTTTTCGTGCCCGGCTAAAACTTCGAAGATACGAAGCGCGAGTTCATACAAGTCATGTCCATGCTCTTTATGAGCCTCTAAAAACTTGCGTACCTCAATCAATGCTTGGTATAAGCTCTCTTCATCAAGTGGACCACCTAAGCTTTCCAGTACAGTCAATCCTTCAACCCCCGTCATGAAATCGCCCGACAATGCTACTTTCGTAATTGTATCCACTGCGTCGTTGGGTTGAAAACCGCTATTCCAGATGAAAGATAGGATATCCGCCCGAAGGGCGATAAAATCATCTCCTTCCAAAGCTTCAATCAACACGTCTTCGGCAACACTAACCTTTAAGCTCGTGAGCATCTCGGAAGCTTTCGCTTTCGCGAGCTCTGAGTTCGTATCTCTGTAAAGAACAAGCAAGGGCAATACCATGTCACCATCACCCGTTTGAGCCAACTTATCTAGCGCCTTCAGCACTGTTTTCTCCTCGCTTGCTTCTAAGTCTTTCAAGAGCTGCTTCTTCGCTGCACTTCCTTCCATATCGAAAATTTATGGCCCAAAGATAACCTGAGCAAATTGAATGCCATGTTGGCTTAATGTAAATTGAATCTGCTATTTGCTGGGGTTCACGTTTGTAAAACGCCCACATTGTACGGACGTTCAGCCGGCGCGCCACTTGCCGCTTCGATGCCCATTGAAATCCAACGGCGCGTATCAGCCGGATCAATAATCGCATCAACCCAAAGTCGCGATGCCGCATAATAGGGCGACACTTGAGCGTCATAACGTGCTTTGATGCGATCAAAGAGCTCTTTCTCGCGCTCGGGTGTAATTTCTTCCCCTTTCGCCTTGAGCGAAGCAACCTCAATTTGCAAAAGCACTTTGGCCGCTTGAGCCCCCCCCATCACTGCCAGTTCAGCGGTTGGCCATGCCACGATCAATCGCGGATCATATGCTTTGCCGCACATGGCATAATTGCCTGCACCATAGCTATTTCCTACAATGATGGTGAATTTCGGAACAACACTGTTACTCATGGCATTCACCATTTTCGCGCCGTCTTTAATAATACCCCCGTGTTCAGAGCGGCTACCAACCATGAAGCCCGTAACATCTTGAACAAAAACCAAGGGGATGTTCTTTTGGTTGCAGTTCATAATAAACCGAGCTGCCTTATCGGCGCTGTCGCTGTAGATTACCCCTCCGAACTGCATGCCATCTTTCTTTGATTTCACAAGTTCGCGTTGGTTGGCTACAATCCCTACGCTCCAACCGTCAATGCGCGCATAAGCACATACGATTGTTTTGCCAATGTCAGCCTTGTATTCGGTGAAATCACCCCCGTCAACCATTCCACGAATGAGTGTTTTTGTATCGTATGGTTTGCTGCGATCAGCTGGCAAAATACCATAGAGGTTTTTCTGATCAATTAGCGGCTCAACAGCCTCAATGCGACTGAAACCAGCATCTTGATTGATGCGGCCGATTTTGTCGACTAGATCTTTGATGGTATCGAGCGCGTCGTGGTCGTTCTCAGCTTTGTAATCGGTTACCCCCGAAATTTCGCAATGGGTAGTCGCACCTCCGAGTGTTTCATTGTCGATGTCTTCGCCGATGGCGGCCTTCACAAGGTATGAGCCTGCCAAAAATATGGTTCCTGTTTTGTTCACGATGAGCGCTTCATCACTCATGATTGGCAGGTATGCCCCACCCGCGACACACGAACCCATGATGGCCGAAATTTGAGGGATGTTGCGCGACGACATAATTGCGTTGTTCCTGAAGATTCGACCGAAATGCTCTTTGTCAGGGAAAATTTCATCTTGCATTGGCAAGAATACGCCCGCACTGTCGACCAAGTAGATGATCGGCAAGCGGTTCTCCATGGCGATTTCCTGCGCACGCAAGTTCTTTTTGGCAGTCATCGGAAACCAAGCACCTGCTTTCACAGTAGCGTCGTTTGCAACCACGATGCATTGCCGTTTACGGATGTACCCAATCACCACAACAACCCCCGCAGACGGACAACCGCCATGTTCTTTGTACATGTCATGGGCCGCAAAAGCACCAATTTCAATCGACGGCGCGTCGGCATCTAGCAAGTACGCGATGCGCTCACGGGCGGTCAGTTTCCCACGGCTATGCTCTTTCTCGATTTTGGAATCACCTCCCCCTTTGGCCACTTTAGCAAAATTCCTGCGCAAATCTGAAAGCAGCAGGCGCATGTGGTCATCGTTTTTATTGAATTCGAGTTCAGCTTTTTCGTCTTTCGTGGTCATAATCTTCCTTTGGTGCCGAAAGTTACGAAATGAACAGGGAGCTGATGTGCATGCCGATCAATGATTGTTACGTGAAAGTGCTGATGTGCCCATCCGGCCGTTTAGGCCGAAACCATAATGCCCCGAAATACTATATTTGGCACTCACGAAATACGATGATGCAAACTTCAACTTTACGCCCTGCAGGCTCCTTGTTTTTGGTGCTTGCCTTTTCACTGTTCTTTTTTTCTCGCCCTGAACGGGCGGATGGGCAAAAACTGAACATCGAAGAATCTGTTTTAGGACAATTCGCTCAATTTGCGCCTGAACGTGTCAACCAATGGATGTGGGTGGAAGGCGGCGACGCTTGGTCGCACGTGAAAAACGACACCTTGCGCGCACACGATCGCAGTGGGAAAGAAATCTTAAGCTTGCCCTTAGCGGTGCTTAACGCGCAGAGCCAACTTGAAATGAAGCGCTTTCCTGGGATCGAATGGCTTTCACCGGGTAAATTTCGATTTGCGAGTGGCGACTTTTTCTACACCTATGATTTCAAACGAAAGTCAGCCGCCCGGGAAATTTCTGGCGCGCAAGAAGACAATGCAACGCTTGCGCCCTTAGGTAATCAAGTGGCGTATACGCGTGCAAATAATTTATTCGTCAATTTGGGCGACCGCAGCATCCAGATTACTGATTTGCCCGCTGGCGTTGTCGCAGGCCAGTCGATTGCACGCAACGAATTTGGAATCAGCAATGGGATTTTCTGGTCAAATAGCGGCGCTTCCATCGCATTTTATGAAAAAGATGAGCGCAATGTCACCAACTACCCCCTTGTTGATTACAGTCAAACGCCTGCCGCCCACACCCCCATTCGTTACCCGATGGCCGGCCAGGCCAGCGAACATGCTGCATTGGGTGTTTACCACATTGCGTCGGGAAAAACCACCTATTTGCGCGTGAACAATGGCGTGCGTGATGACAGTTATTACATCACGAATGTGACTTGGACACCCGATGATGCAGCGCTTTTGGCGGCCATTGTAAGTCGCGATCAGCGCACCTCACAATTGATTCGATTCAACGCCATCACCGGTGAACAGGAGCGCATTTTGTTCACGGAGACCGATGACAAGTACATTGAACCCGAGCAAGCGCCGCATTTTATTCCCGATGGCAGCGGCCGTTTTTTGTGGTTCTCAGAACGTGAGGGTTTCAATAACCTGTATTGCTACAATCCGGATGGCAAGTTGGTTGGGAAAACGAACTTCGCCTTCCCCCTCGACGCTTTGCTCGGTTTCGACGCCAAGAACACCTACGTCGTGGTCACTGGCACAGGGCCAAATGCAACCGAGCACCATGCATTCAAGGTGAATTTGAACGACTTTACAAGCAGTCAAATCACACGCCAACCGGGTACGCACCGTGTTCAGCTCTCATCTGACGGTAACCGGCTGCTTGATCAATGGTCGTCGCTCACGGTACCCAATCGCGCAGAAGTGCTGCAAGTGAACGGGAAAATTGAGCGGGTAGTTTTGAACAGCGACGATCCGCTTGCAGCCCGTACCATTGGCAAAACCGAAGTAAAAACGATCAAGGCCAAAGACGGAACCGACTTGTGGTGCCGTGTAATCACACCTCCAAAAATGGAGAAAAATAAGCGTTACCCCGTTTTGGTGTATGTGTACAATGGGCCACACGTGCAACTTGTAACCAACAGCTACCTGGGCGGCGCCCCGTTGTGGATGCACAGCCTGGCTGGTGACGGTTTCATTGTTTTCACGGTTGATGGAAGAGGTTCTGCCAACCGCGGCAAAGACTTCGAACAAGCCATTTTTAGGCAACTCGGAGACCTTGAAATGCAAGATCAACTCGACGGCGTGGAGTACCTCAAAAGTTTACCCTACGTTGACGCCAACCGCATGGCCGTGCACGGCTGGAGCTACGGCGGATTTATGACGACCTCTCTTATGCTTCGCCACCCAGAAGTGTTCAAAGTGGGGGTCGCCGGTGGCCCCGTGATCGACTGGAGCTTTTACGAAGTCATGTACACCGAACGCTACATGGATGACCCACAGAGCAATCCGCAAGGATTTGAAAAGGCAAAATTGACCAATTACGTTGACCAACTGCAAGGTGAATTGCTCATGATTCATGGCACCGATGACGACGTCGTGGTGATTCAACACAACATGGCATTTTTAACAGCCTGCATTCAGAAAGGTGTACAGGTCGATTTCTTTGCTTATCCGCGGCATGCACACAATGTACGTGGCAAAGATCGCGTGCACCTCATGAAGAATGTGATTGGTTACATTATGGATCGCATCTAATGAAAGCCGCCATGCGGATATTGCTGTTGCTGCCCTATCCTCCGGGAAAGGCTCCGAGTCAGCGTTTTCGCATTGAACACTTCATCCCGCACTTGAAGGCACAAGGGCATGATGTGACTTTGGCACCTTTTCTTGACGATCGAACGTGGTCGATTTTGTACTTGCCCGGGAACTACTTTCAAAAAGCCCTCGGGTTTGTCCGTGGATTTACACAACGTTACTTGTTGCTGTTCACCATGCACCGCTACGACCGGGTTTGGATTCACAGGGAAACTGCACCGCTAGGTTTTCCGATCTACGCATGGCTTTTGCTGCGCGTGTGGCGCAAGAAAGTCATTTTTGAGTTTGATGATGCCATTTGGATGCCGAACGTTTCGCAGAGCAACCGCTTATTCTCTTTCTTAAAACCTTACAAGAACAGTCTTTTTCTGATGCGCTACAGCTACAAAAATGCAGCTGGAAATGCTTATTTGCTTCAATTTGCGCAACAGTTCAACAAAAGCACATATTATCTTCCAACCGTTGTAGACACAACGATAGGGCATCGGCGTGAACAAGCGCAAGATGTTTTGCTCCCTTCGGTCGGATGGACGGGTTCACACTCGACCCTGCACTACCTCGAAGCAATCATTCCTCAATTGCGGGCAGTGCATACGATTCAGCCCTTTCGTCTGGTGGTAATCAGTGATATTGCGCCTCAATTTGAGTTTCCCGACTTGCATTTTATACGCTGGAGTGCTGCGCAGGAAGAAGATGACCTCTTGCAAATGCACATCGGATTAATGCCACTGCCGAACGAAGCTTGGGCAGAGGGCAAGTGCGGGCTGAAGCTCATTCAATACATGGCCTTGGGCATTGTACCAGTTGCTTCAAAAGTGGGTGTAAACAGTCAAATCGTAGAGGATCAGGTAAATGGATTATTGTGCCATGAAGACAGCGATTGGCAACGCAACATCACCTTGTTGTTAAGCGATCATGAATTGCGAAAAAAGATGGCCTCAACGTGCCGACAAAAAATCATTGATCGTTACTCAGTCAGGTCACAAGAGCGCAATTTCCTACATTTGCTCGATTAAGTTTAAAACGCAAAACCATGGCCAACGCCGATACCTTATTGAAACGTGTAGAACTTCATGGCACACATGTTGCCGCTGGTGCGAAGATTGTTCCTTTTGCAGGGTATGAAATGCCGTTGCAGTATACCGGGCTAATTGACGAGCACGTTTGTGTACGTGAGAAACTTGGTGTTTTTGATGTTTCGCACATGGGAGAATTCTTGGTAACTGGCCCCCAAGCATTGGATTTGCTGCAATGGATTACCTCAAACGACGTTAGTAAATTGGTTGATGGTAAAGTGCAGTATTCTTGTTTTCCCAATGGCAAAGGCGGTATCGTTGACGATTTATTGGTTTACCGCATGGCAGCCGACCGCTACTTCTTAGTGGTGAACGCCTCGAACATTGAAAAAGATTTCGGGTGGATTGCTGCGAACAACCGCTTTGACGCACAGGTTGAGAACTTAAGCGACAGCTATTCACTGCTCGCTGTGCAAGGTCCGCTTGCGGCCCAAGCGATGCAAGCATTGACAACGATCGACTTGGCAGCTATGACCTATTACACCTTTGAAATGGGCTCATTTGCGGGGGTTGATAACATGATTGTTTCGGCGACCGGTTATACTGGTGCAGGTGGATTTGAATTGTACATTCCTGTTGGACAAGCGGAAAAAGTTTGGCATGCCGTGATGGAAGCCGGCAAGCCCTTTGGCATTCAGCCTGCTGGTTTGGCTGCACGCGACACCTTGCGTTTAGAAATGGGCTTTTGCTTGTACGGCAACGACATTGACGACAGCACCTCACCTATTGAGGCTGGTTTAGGCTGGATTACCAAATTCACCAAAGATTTCATTGACCGCAGTGTGCTCGAAGAACAAAAGAAGAACGGCCTTAGTCGAAAATTGGTTGCCTTTGAATTAATTGACCGCGGCATACCTCGCCACGATTACGAACTGCGCGATGCGCAAGACAACATCATCGGAAAGGTAACCTCTGGTACCATGTCTCCTTCAACCGGCAAGGCCATTGGCTTGGGCTATGTAAAAACTGAGTTCAGCGCACTCGACAGCACCATCTATTTGAACGTACGTGGGAAGAATCTAGCAGCAAAAGTGGTTGCCCTGCCATTCTACAAAGCCAGTGCGAAATGAGTCTAGAAAACCGCAAGCGTGTAGAGGTGTGCTTTTCACCTCGCCAATTCGAATTGTATAAATCTGATTTCGAAATTTGCGTTGTTATTGATGTGCTTCGCGCTACCACTGCGATTTGCACTGCACTCGAGTACGGCGTGAAAGAAATAATACCTGTAGCTACACTCGAAGAGGCCGACGCCTATCGTGCGAAAGGTTACATTGCAGCAGCAGAGCGCAATGGCGAAATCGTAGAAGGGTACGAGTTGGGTAATTCTCCCTTAGCGTACATGAATCCGGCACTCAAAGGTCAAACCGTTGTGCTCACCACGACCAACGGCACTTATGCGATCAGCAAGGCTTCTGAAATGCCTGTAGTGGTAATTGGTGCATTGGTCAACCTCGATATTTTGTGCCACTGGCTCATTGAGCAGCACAAAGACGTACTGCTATTGGGTTCAGGTTGGAAAGAGAAGTTTAACTTAGAAGACACCATATGTGCTGGAGCTATTGCCGATCAGCTGATTGAGTCGCGCATGTTCAAGGCCGAAGAAGATTCAACGGTAGCCGCCAAATTTATTTATCGGTCGGCCAGAGATAATATGTTTAGCTTTTTACGTGCATCGTCGCATCGCCGTCGCCTGCGCAAATTGAACCTGAACGAAGATGTGAAGTATTGCTTGCAGCCCAATACGGTGAACACAATTCCGATTTTACATAAAGGCGTACTTCAAAAACTAACATACAACTATGAACCCGTGGTTTAAAGGCATTCTTTTTGTAATATTTCTAGGCTGTTTGCCTGCTACTGCATCGGCACCATGGGGGTTCTTTGCGCACCGGCGCATCAATGAGTTAGCGGTTTACACATTGCCACCCGAGTTGTTCGGGTTTTACAAGAAGCACATCGAATTTATAAGCGAGCATGCTGTTGATCCCGACAAACGGCGCTATGGCGTTAAAGGTGAAGCCGAACGGCACTACATCGACATTGATCACTACTGCAAAGGCAACCCGCGCTGCAATCCTTTCTTGTATGTTCCGCGCCTATGGAATGACGCGGTAAACCAATATTCTGAAGACACCTTGCGCAGTTACGGCATTGTGCCGTGGCACATTGAGCAAATGCACAAACGACTCACCGGCGCCTTCCGCGATCGGGATGTTCAGAAAATACTTCGGCTCTCAGCAGAAATCGGGCATTACATTGGCGACGCGCACGTGCCCTTACACACCACTGAGAATTACAACGGCCAACTCACGAATCAGAAGGGTATACATGGCTTTTGGGAGAGCCGAATTCCAGAATTGTTTTCAACGGAGTATGATCTATTTGTAGGACAGGCTTACTACATTGAAGGCCCACTTTCGACAGCATGGGACGTTGTTGAAGCCAGTCACAGTGGCGTTGACAGTGTGCTGTCATTCGAACGTATGCTCAACGACCGCTTTGAAAGCGACCGCAAATATGCCTATGAAGAGCGTGGTCGGGTGGTGACGCAGGTGTACAGTGAAGAATACAGTCGTGAATATCAGCAAATGCTCGACGGGCAAATCGAGCGTAGGATGCGAGCGACCATTTTAACCGTTGGTTCGTTTTGGTACACTGCTTGGGTTGATGGCGGTCAACCCGACCTTGAGAACCTCGATAGCATCGATATTGAAGTTTTTCAAGACGAGATCAAGCAGGAACTGGAGATCCAGCCTGAAAAAGATTTGGGCGTGCGCGAGCATGACAACTGACATCTTTTAAGCTGATTTGTAACCTTGTAGGGGCTGGTGAAGTATACATGTCAGATTTCACCTACAACACCCTCATGAAAACTCTCGCTCTCCTTATTGGCATATTGATTTCAATCGGTTCCTGGGGCAGTCCTGATTCACAGATTCTTCTCTATGGCAATGTTTTTGGCAATAAAATCGATGTTCTCCTCAACGATGGCAGTCCGTCATTAGAAACTTTGTCAGGCGTTCATGTGCTGATCACCAGCGATGGCATTGTTTACCACGATCAATACAGCCCAACGAACGGAAAGTATGCGGCCTTGTTGGATGCCGGCAAAAACTACGTGGTCACCTTCAAGAAATCTGGTTACCTCACGCGAACTATAACCATTGATGCCTCAGGTCTCGCTGCACAAACTAAAACCGAGGTTGTACGTTTGTACGCTGATGTAACCTTGTTCACAACCAACGATGTGCTTGCTGAGTCAGCTTTTGAACATACCCCCTTCGCACATGCAGCATACCATGACAACTTCGGGCGAATGCAGTTTGATGCTGACTATCGCCGCAGTGCTTTTGAAGCATTTTTAGCCGCGATAAAAACATCGGTGTCACTCGCGCGCGAAGAACATTGAAGCGTTGTACCTTTCGCGCATGCATATTGCAGTGTTCGAAGCATTTTACACAGGTTCACACCGCCAATGGGCCGATGGCCTTAAGCAACACCTTTCCTGCGAGGTCGATTTGTACACCCTCGAAGGTCGGCATTGGAAATGGCGCATGCATGGAGCCGCCATCCATTTTTCGGAGCAGTTTACAACATCCTTGCGAACCGGCAAACCGCGTCCAGATGCACTGTTGGTTTCGAGCATGGTTGACCTTTGCGTGTTTAAGGCCCTGCATCCGCCAGAGGCGAAAAACATACCACTGATTTATTATTTCCACGAGAACCAATTGGTGTACCCCTGGTCGCCTACTGACCCCGATGTTCAGTTGAAGCGCGACCGGCACTATGCATTTATACATTACGCTTCGGCGCTGGCAGCAGACCAAGTTTGGTTCAACAGTGACCGACATCGCGACCAATTTATAGCGGCACTGCCACAATTTCTGAACGACTTTCCTGATTACCCGATGTTGCACACGGTAGACCAAATTGCCGCGAAGTCAAGTGTTGTGCATTTAGGCTTAGATCTTTTAGCCCTTCGGGCGGATGGCGGCAAGTCAACAACTAAGGCAGCGCGCCCGATCATACTTTGGAATCACCGGTGGGAATATGATAAGAATCCCAATGCTTTTTTCGACGTGTTATTTCAATTGGATGCTGCAGGTGTACCGTTCGACCTTGTATTAACGGGAGAAACATTCATAGAAAACCCGCCCATATTTGAACAAGCCCGTTCCTATTTCGGTGATCGGATTTTGCAATTCGGTTACTGCGAATCACGGCATGAATATGCGCAATGGCTGCATCGCTCACACATTTTGCCAGTGACCTCTGTTCAAGATTTCTTTGGGATTTCAGTTGTTGAAGCCATGTCATGTGGCGTTCAGCCCTTGCTTCCTTATGGATTAGCATATGAAGAGCACTTGGACGACCCGCGGTATTTTTATGCGGACCAACAGCTCTACCCTGCCTTGCACAAGTTAATCAAGGCTTGGGATGGTGCAAAACGTTTCGAGTATGCAGATACTGTGCTGAGGTACGACTGGTCAAACATGCGTTTGACTTACCAAGCAGCCTTCAAACAGGTGATCGACGCAGTTTAATAATATGGTATAACGCTCAATTGGTGTTTTCGTTGAAGTAAGGAGCGAGTGCATCAAGGATCGAATGTGGGCAGCGCATCGGGCGAAATGAAGTGCGATCCATAAAAAACAGCGTGGTTTCAGCCTCAGAAACCACGGTGTTATCAACAATAATGCTGTATGCGAATTTTATGCGTGCTGACGGAGCTTCAGTGATTGTAGTTTCGATGGTGATTTCGTCATCGTAGCGAACGGGACGTAAATAGCGAATGTTCACTTCAGAAACAGGGAGGAGAATATCTTCCAACTCCAGATCTCGGTACACGATTCCCAATTCTCGCAGGGCCTCAACGCGGCCGACTTCGAGCCATGCCATGTACGAGCCGTAGTATGCGAAGCCCATTTGATCAGTTTCGGCGTAGCGAACGCGGAGCGATATGCGTGTAGTGTACATTGTAAAGATTGGATTCCCGTTAAATTAACAAAAGGTGAAGGCAATCGGTACTTAGCGTTGTCATTTGTCGTAATTTGAAGGCGACAATCAACGTATTAAGTGAAGCCATAAGCAAGGAGTTCATATCTTGCCCGTGGGCGGTAAGCTAAGGAGAATTAAGTGAGCAAACAAGCTGAAACATTAGAAAAATCAGGATATTTTTGAACTTTACTGATTTCCATTTCGCAAACAAAAAATTGAGAAAATCAATACCCCTGCGGTTTTTTTTTTAAGAATATTCTCAGAATATTTGTTCGCTGAATTGAGAAGCCTCTCCTCTACCTCGTTTCTCTTACGTCAGTTAAAATTTAGTTAACACCCTTAATTTCTTGTAACCTCATGACTAAGGATCACAATCAAGTTTGGAAGAACTGCATTGACATCATCAAAGACAATGTAAGTATGCAGGCGTTCAAGACTTGGTTTGAGCCCATCAAGCCGGTAAAACTGGAAAAGAATGTGTTAACGATTCAGGTTCCGTCGCAGTTCTTCTATGAGTGGCTAGAAGAGCACTACGTGCCATTGCTTAAAAAAATTATCCGTAAGGAACTCGGCGCCGATGGTCGTTTGGAGTACAGCATTATCATGGAGAACAACTTCGATAATGCGAATCCATACACCGTGAAGGTCCCAACGACCAACAAAAAGGCGATCAAGAATCCTTCGGTGGCGATGCCGCTCGACATGAGCGACTCACCCATTAAGAATCCATTCATCATTCCCGGCCTGCGGAAGTTGAACATCGATTCAAACCTGAATCCTAACTATTCTTTTGAAAACTTTATCGAGGGCGATTGCAACCGCCTTGCGCGTTCAGCGGGCTATGCGGTGGCAAAAAAACCAGGCGGAACTTCGTTCAACCCCCTCCTCATTTACGGTGGCGTAGGTATTGGTAAAACACACCTCTCCCACGCGATCGGAATTGAAATCAAGAATCTCTACCCTGAGAAAACTGTATTGTACGTATCTTCTGAGAAGTTCACGCATCAATTCATCGACGCTGTAAAGAACAACAGCGTTAACGACTTCAGTCACTTCTATCAAATGATCGATGTGCTTATTGTTGACGATGTTCAATTCTTCAGCGGCAAAGAGAAAACGCAAGATGTTTTCTTTCACATCTTCAACCATCTGCACCAAACGGGTAAGCAAATCGTTCTCACTAGCGACAAGCCGCCCGTAGAAATGCAAGGCATGGAGCAACGCTTGCTTTCACGCTTCAAATGGGGCCTCAGTGCCGATCTTCAAGTACCATCGCTCGAAACTCGAATTGCCATTCTTGAGAAGAAGATGTACGCTGATGGTATCGAGCTGTCAAAAGATGTGGTCGAATATCTGGCCTACAGCATCACATCAAACATTCGCGAACTCGAGGGTGCGCTTATTTCTTTGATCGCTCAAGCATCATTGAATAAAAAAGCCATCACCATCGATCTCGCGAAACAAATGATTGATAAGTTCGTGAAGAATACGGCACGCGAAGTTAGCATCGACTACATCCAAAAAGTGGTGTGCGACTATTTCGATTTGCCTATTGAACTGCTCAAATCAAAAACCCGGAAACGCGAAATTGTTCAGGCACGTCAAATCGCCATGTATTTTGCCAAAAAGATGACCAAATCGTCGTTGGCAAACATCGGCTTGCACTGCGGCGGTAAAGATCACGCCACAGTACTTCACGCGTGCCGCACGGTAAACAATCTTCAAGAAACCGATAAGCTCTTTAGAAAATACCTCGATGACCTCGAGAAAAAATTGAGCTTGCAATAAGACAAAAACAGAAAACCCGGTTCAACCGGGTTTTTTGTTTCGATCATTCACGTTTTATTTGCGATGCGGATTCAATGGCGACCACTTGTTGTAGTACCGCTGAATCGGCGGATGCCCTTTCTTAATCGCCCACTTCTTCTTGTGGAAATCGTTCTTATGAACCTTACACCCTGAACTTCCGACAATCATTACTGCCATTGCCAGAATCAATGCGAAGGTGTACACGTTCTTTAACCGCTTCATGCTTGCCTAATTGCTTGGTACTTTTACGCCATGTGCATGCCCATGGTCGTCAGTTCTTGGCCGATAGCATTGACAGTAAAAACCTACATTTCATAGTATGGAACCGCTTCGCATTCTCATGGTTTGTTTAGGAAACATTTGCCGCTCGCCCTTGGCAGAAGGCGTGTTCATTCAAAAATCTGCTGAACTTGGGCTGTTTGCCAAAACCGACTCATGTGGAACGAGCAACTGGCATCAGGGTGAATCGCCTGATCCACGAGCGATTCGCGCGGCAAAGGCAAACCACTTCGACATCGCTTACTTGCGCGCACGGCAATTCCTTGCTTCAGATTTCGATCAGTTTGATTACATTTTTGCCATGGATCACAGCAACTACCTCGACATTTTAGCCTTGGCAAAGACTGAATCACACCGCAGCAAGGTGCATCTCTACCTTGAATTCGCAGGCATCACCGAACCCCGCGATGTACCCGATCCATACTATGGCGATTACTCCGATTTTCTCGAAGTGTGTAAACTGCTAAACACCGCAACCGAACGGGTGGTGAACAAGATGATCGCATCCGGCCGTTAGGCCGAAACCAAAAAACTTACAATGCTGCGCCGGCAGGTAGTTTAGCGAACGCTTGGTTGTCGATAAAGGGCAAAGTGGGCAACTTAATGGCGATCATGGCATGCTCAGTTACTTGGTGGCATGCGTTGCAAGCGTTCACTACACCCACGTATGCCCCGCGGAATGTTGCGCTATCGGCTGACGCAATCGCTGTGTCAAGTTCTTCGACCGCTGGAAGTAGCATGGTACGTGCCAACTCTGACACGGCATGACCTTCATCTTCAATGTTTTCTTCAATAAGCTCTTCGAGTACCTCTTCGACCTCGTGGTGGTAAAACTTCGCCAGCTCTGTATTGCCTGCACTTCCTGAGAACCACAATTTGTTCATGAATTGTTGCATGCTGCCCATGTACTCGGCTAACTCAGCGTGCGGCACATCAGCAGCGGCGCTGCTTTGCAGGGTTTGCAACTCTGAACGCACCTGATCAAGGGTGAAGGCTTGAAAAACTATAAAAACAGTCAAAAGAAAAAGAGCGATCCAAATTACGAGGGGTGATTTCATGGTTCTGATTTCGAATTGACAAAGGTAAGGGATGGATGCTTGAACCAAACTCCCTCAATTGCGGTATTTTAGTTGACGACCGCGGTATCTTTCACAGCCCACGGTATGCGTTCCAGCTCAAAAACTACCGGCGCAAACGGTTTTACAATTCCGCGTGAGCCGCGGGCTCCAAAGGCTAAATCAGAGGTTAACCATACGCGGCGACGTTCGCCTGGCAGCATGGTCGATACAGCGATCTCGATGCCTCGAATCACTTGATCAGGCTTTCCATAGGGGAAATAGAGCCATTGGGTGCTGTCTGAAGCATCGTCAAACACCAAACCGTCAAGTGTACTTCCTTTGTAGGCTAGGGCAATTTCTTCGCCCTGAACGGGCGGATGGCCCACTCCTTCCTTCAAAATCATGTGCCAGCCACCCCAATCTGCCGTGACCAAATCTGTAAGTTGATTCTGGGCCAACACCCGTTCAATTTCCTCGCGCTCTTGTTCGAGCAGCAAGATGCGCTTATTGCGCGGGCTCTCGGCATAGCGCGTTGAATCGAATACTTCGCGCACGGCGACAAGCAACTGAATCGGGTTCTCAGATGATGTGCAGGCACAACGGGTTACGAATGGTATGAAGACCGGCTGCGCGACTGCATCAAGGAGCGTCTTAAAGAGCACACTGTCACCGGCGTGCATAGTCAGCAGTTCTTGACCGAAATTTGATTCAGCCATCCACAGATTCTGATTGGGCAACAATTCAAGTGTATGGCTGCACCATGCGCTTTCCTCACCAAAACACTTTAAGTGCAGACCCAATTCGGCATAAATGCCATCCTTGATCGCGCGCTGCTGGTCATCAAAACCCAACAGACGTTTTTGCAGGCCAGGTGAGACCTCGACCCATGCATCCCTGCGGTCGCAGGATAAAAAGAGCAACACCAAGCACAAACCGAATCCTGCACTCCGAATCATTCGAGCTCCAAATCAACAAGTAAAACAGCGTCTTGCGGAATTTTATCGAAGTCACCGGCCAAGCCGAAACCAAGGCGTGCAGGCCAAATGGCTTGTGCCTTTCCGCCGGGCTTGAGCAATTGCACCATTTCATGGAATCCAGGGGCAACGTCAGAGCCATTCACAATGAATACATAGGGCGCCTCATTGACGTTGCTGTAGCAAAACGTACTGTCGAGCAGGTGCATGGTGTAGCGCACCTGAACTTGATCTTCAGCTTTTGGGAACAGGCCCAGCCCCTCTTCTACCACACTGAAACGCATGCCGGTGCTTGATTTGGTCCACTGCAAGTCGTGTTTGCGTATAAAACGCTCAATGAGGCTGTCTTCTTCGTGTACTTTTGTTCGGTTGTAATCGAGCAAGTGTTCACGCATTTCTGCCTCATTGATTGGCCGATGTGGATCTTGCTCACCGCAAGAAGCTATGCCTAGCGCGGCAAACAGAGCGAACAGTGCTACTAATTTCATAGGCTCTCGCGAATCTCTTTTTGGTAACGTGGCAAAATTGAAACGATACGCTGAACCACCTCATCGATGGGCAAGTCAACGGCTGCACCCGCAGCATTGTTATGACCACCTCCTTGAAAAAGGACGTTGGCCAACTCATTCACTTTGAATTTTCCTTGCGACCGAAACGACAGCTTTACTTCATTGCTTCCTTCGCGGATGAAAACAGCCATGTTCACACCTTCGATAGACAATGCTTGGTTCACTAGGCCTTCGGTATCGCCCGGACGGTAATTAAAGCGCCGCAATTCATCGCGATTTAGGGTGATATAGGCCACATGAAATTCAGGCAGTACAACCAATTTCTCACTCAAGGCATAGCCTACCAGGCGCAAACGGTCGAGCAAATTGGTATCATACACCCGACGGTGAATATCGGCATGATCAACGCCAACCTCAATAAGATGTGCTGCAATGCGATGGGTTTCAGCTGTAACTGAAGGAAAGCGAAAACTACCTGAATCGGTCATGATTCCGCAATACATGCAAGCCCCCATATCTGACGTCAACTGTTGAATATCGCCGAGTTCGTCGATGAATCGGTACACGAGTTGCGCGGTAGAACACGATGATGTATCAGAAAGCAAGACTTCAGGGAAGTCAGCAGGGTGTTGGTGGTGGTCGATCAAAATAAAGGGTGCTACCCCGCGGCGGGCCTCCAACACCTCACCCATTTCTTTGCCTGTTCGGGAGAGCACATTGTAGTCAAGGCAAAAGATGAGATCTGCATTCTGGATTAAATTGCTGCCCACTTTAGCATCTTGATCGAAGTAAACAATGCTTTCGGTGCCGGGCATCCAGCGCAAAAACTCAGCAAAACGGTCTGGGAGCAAAACGACAGCATTCTTGTGACGTCCTTGCAGGTAATGCCACAGTGCGAGTGACGACCCCACGGCATCGCCATCGGGCGATTTATGCGCAGTAATGAGTATCGTTGATGCCGCGTCGATTAAGTCAGCGGCGCGGCGAATATCTTCAGAATTCAAGGCATGAAATTTGCTCAAAGATAGAACATACACCTTCGCAACTGTTAAGAATTGTACCTTTACATAACGAACATTCGATGAACACTTGCATGCGCGTATACGGATTAATTGTGATCACCTTTTTGGCGACGATTTTGCCTGTAGAGGCGAATGAGAGCGAGGGACATCAGTTCTACTTCAGCCGCACAGTGATGCGCCAAAGTTTAGATGGATCAAAGCTTGAAATCGAAATGCGCCTATTCACTGACGACCTTGAACTGGCCATTTCAGATGATGGAGAGCCTTTTCGATTGGGCAGCGACCGAGAACGTTCAGATGCCAAGTTTCGCATCGAAGATTATATTCGCCAACATTTTATGGTGTACATAAACGATCAGTATACCGACCTCCAATTTTGGGGCAAGGAAGTTGACTACGACATTACCTATTGTTTTCTTGAGTTGACCCTCCCACCCGATGTTTTTGCGGTGCAGATTCAAAACACCTTGTTGATGGATGTGTACCCCGAGCAAGTCAACGAAGTTGAATTCACGATGATGCGAACTACACGCAGGCTGACCATGAATTACCAATGGCCAGTGCACACCTTACAATTTTGATGACAAAGAAAGAGAAAGCTGTTTATGTGATGCGTGAACTGGAGCGACTATACCCTGAAACTCCTGTACCGCTCGATCACACCGATGCCTATACCCTTTTAATTGCGGTTTTACTTTCGGCGCAATGTACCGACGAGCGGGTGAATAAAATTACTCCCTTGCTCTTTCAACAAGCGCGCACACCGCACGACATGATCAAGCTGAACATTGAAGAAATACAGGCAATCATTCGTCCGTGTGGCTTGTCGCCCGCCAAATCAAAGGCCATATACAACCTTTCCCACATCTTGCTCAACGAACACAACGGCGAAGTACCGGCAAGCTTTGAGGCACTCGAGCGATTACCGGGGGTAGGCCATAAAACAGCAAGTGTAGTGATGGCGCAGGCTTTCGGCGTGCCCGCATTTCCTGTTGACACACACATTCACCGCCTCATGTACCGCTGGGGTTTGAGCAATGGAAAGAGCGTTGAGCAAACCGAACGTGACGCGAAAAAACTCTTTCCCGAATCATCGTGGAACAAGCTCCACCTTCAAATTATCTTTTATGGACGAGCGTATTCACCCGCGCGCGGCATGGATATTAACAAGGATTTTATCACGGCCTCAATCGGCCGGATGAGTGAAATTCGCAAGTGGAGTAAATGAGCAAGCAAATGAGCAAAGTAGGATGGCGTAACCATTACCGCACAGGCATGCCAGCAGCAGAATGGATGATTAAGGATTTGCGCACCGCTTTCCGTGATATAGGAAACCGGCTTAAAAACGGAAAACTACCTGTAATCATAACTTACCCCGATTACCCAAGTAAACGAACCACAATTCAAGCCATCAGCAAGCAACTCGGTTACCGCTTAACCAACAAGCCAACTGTTTCAGGCGATTTGGTCATCTTCTTTGATGATCAAACGCATAAAGAATCATTGGCTCCTGAAATTGCGAATCTGGCTTCCCGCGTTTGGAACGCACATTGCATCGATATCAGTAAACAAAAAGTTGAACGCACCCATGACGAAGTGTTTGGTTATGGAACGTTCATTGATCCTACCCAATATGCAGGCATTGCTGTCCAAAAGAGCGACGACAACGCCATGCATGATGGACGGTATGTCACCTGTCCGATCAATAAACCCGAGTCGGGCTGTATTTACCAGCGTGTACTAAATAACCAAACCGACGATGGTCAAGCCTTGGATTATCGTGTGCCGTATATCTCAGGCAGCATTCCGCTGGTTTACCTCAAATTCAAAGATTGGTCGGTACGCTTTACCAATGAAGTGGAACTTTCTGAACTGGTAGAAACAGATGCCGTTTTTTCACAAGACGAACAGGCTTTAATCCGGTCCTTTGCCCAGCGCATGCAAGTCGATTTTTGCGAGTTTGATGTCATTCGCGACCGCACAGATGGCAAAATTTACATCATCGACGTGAACACCACACCCTACGGACCACCAGCAAAGCTTGCCCCCCAAGCGCGAAAAAAGGCCATTGCCGCATTGGCAATGACCTTCGAAAAAGCTGTATTCGGATAATTTGGGCTTACTCAGCTCCAAACTTCGAAATCACATTTTGAGTAACACCTGTGTTGCTAAATCCTCCGTCGTGGAAGAGGTTTTGCATGGTTACATACCGGGTTAAATCAGAGAACATTGCCAAGCAGTAATTGGCGCATGATAATGCATCGGCATTGCCAAGCGGGCTCATTTGTTCAGAGAAATTAATGAACTCATTAAACCCTTTCACGCCGCTCCCGGCCGTTGTCACAGTAGGCGATTGCGAAATGGTATTCACGCGAACCTTGCGCTTTTCTCCGTAGTGGTAACCGAAGCTGCGTGTAATGCTCTCGAGCAAAGATTTTGCATCAGCCATGTCATTGTAGTCAGGAAACACACGTTGTGCAGCGATGTAGGTTAAAGCAACTACAGATCCCCACTCATTAATGGCATCGTGCTTCATTGCAGCGGCTAACGTACGGTGCAGCGACATACCGCTCACATCCAAAGTTTGATGGTACCAATCGTAATTGAGGTCGGTATAATGTTTCCCTTTTCGCACGTTGGGTGACATTCCAATCGAATGCAGCACAAAGTCAACTTTGCCACCAAGGTGCGCCATGGCTTGAGTGAAGAGGTTCTCAAGTTCATCACTTTTTGTAGCATCGCAAGGAATAACCAGTGCATTTCCACATTTCGCAGCCAGGGCATTAATTTCTCCCATTCGCATAGCAATTGGTGCATTGGTGAGCACAAAGGTTGCACCTTCTTCATGAGCGCGTTCGGCAACCTTCCATGCGATTGACATTTCGTTCAGTGCACCGAAGATGATTCCTTTTTTTCCTTTTAAAAGCTGGAGTGACATAAAATGGTCATTAGAGTGTTAGGGCAAAACTACGAAATCAGATGAAGTAATGCGTTTAGGAATTCAATGTGAGATCAGGTGACGCGTAAAAACCAAAAAGTCCTGCTCGTTAGCAGGACTCAGTGGCTTAAACTGAAAAACTAAAAACTATAAATTACTCATGCGGAGGCCAAGCGGCCTGCCTATCTCAACTAACTCGCTCGGCCTCTCTCTTTGCCGAGCGGCTCAAATATAGAAACCTTTTTACCTAAAACAAGTCTGAAAGATTAAATTTCATGGAATTCTATCTCCAATATTTGTCGGGGAAAACTTTACCTGGGTTCATAACTAAGTGTGGATCAAACACTTTCTTCAATTCCCACATTTGATCGAGTTGGAAACCCGAGAAGGCGATCGGCATGTAGTTTTTTTGCACAAGACCAATGCCGTGTTCTCCGCTCAGGGTACCACCTAAAGCAACTACGAGTTCAAAGAGCTCATTGATTGCTTCAGGCAGTCGTTGATCCCAAATGTGATCATCGAGGTTGCCTTTTAGGATATTGACATGCAGGTTACCATCGCCTGCATGCCCGTAGCACACCGATTGAAATCCGTACCGATCACCAATTGCTTTAACACCTGTCAGTAAGTCGGGCAATTTGAAGCGAGGCACAACGGTATCTTCTTCTTTATAGACACTGAAGGCTTTTACAGCCTCGCCAACTCGTCGGCGTAAAAACCACAACGCATCTTTTCGGGCCTGATCATCGGCGAACAAAACCTCTCCTGCGCCGTGTGCTTCAACAACCGCCAGAATCTTCTCACAGTCTTCCATGAGTTGTCCCTCGTGGTGGCCGTCGACCTCAATGAGCAAATGAGCTGCGGTTTCGGGGGCGATTACAAAAGGAGACTTGCCCGTGTAATTCATCGCTATTTCGATCGCATCGCGCTCCATAAATTCCATGGCAGAGGGCGTAACACCTGCTTTGAAAATGGCCGCCACCGCTGCGCAAGCGTCGGTTGCAGATGCAAAGGGCACAAGCATTAACAAGTCGCGTGTAGGCTTCGGTATCAACTTAAGTGTGGCTTCTGTGATCACGCCCAAGGTGCCTTCGCTACCGACGAATAACTGGGTAAGGTTGTACCCAGTACTGTTCTTGAGTGTGTTCGCACCCGTACGAATTATTTGTCCAGTAGGCAGTACTACCTCCAAGTTGAGCACCCAATCTTTGGTAACACCGTACTTAACTGCACGTGGTCCGCCGGAATTTTCGGCCAGATTTCCACCAATAAAGCAAGTGCCTCGGCTCGCAGGATCAGGCGCATAGTACAAGCCTTTTGCTGCAACCGCCTCTTGCAGTTCTTGCACTATAACAGCTGGCTGCGTAATCACTTGCAAGTTATCTTCATCGATATATCGAATGCGATTCAAACGCTCGAGGCTCAGGGCTACCCCTCCATACACGCACAGTGCACCACCACTCAATCCTGTTCGGGCACCGATTGGTGTAACTGGAATCTTATGATTCGAGCAGTATTTCAAAATCTGGGCAACTTCATCCGCCGACTGAGGCGCAAGAACAACCTCGGGTAAAAAACGGAGGTCTTCTGTTTCATCATGGCTGAATCGCTCTTTGCGCTCTTGGTCTTGCGAACAGTACGCTGCCCCAACGATGCCAACAAAATGTTGGATGTCTTCATTACGAATTGTGGTGTACATGCCCTTAAAATCGAATTATCATAAGAGGATTGCTATCTTCGAGGCTCGAAAGTAACGATAAAATCACGTGCACATGAACCGTTTTTTAGTGGCCTCCCTTCTTTTAATGACTACCGCAAGCAGCGCGTTATTCAGCCAAACACTTACCAACGAGAAGATATGGTACTCGGGTGAATTTCGCATGGATTATGTGAGTGACGTGCGATCAATGAACGACGGGTTGCATTACACCAGCATGGAGTACTCAGAAGAGAACGGATCTGAAATTGTCAAGTTCAACTATGCGAGCGGTGAACGCGTTGCAGTTATTGCCTCATCGCTGAGCATTTTCGGTGATGCCAAACGAGGCATTGACGGATACACTTTCAGCGATGACGAGCTCAAACTGCTCATTGAAACCGACGGGGAATCAATTTACCGCCACAGTACCCAAGCGAACTATTATGTGTACGACATCAACAAAACGCGTGCATTTCCGCTGACAGACTTTTCGAAAGGCAAGCAACGCTTGGCGCAATTTTCTCCTGCCGCAGATCAAGTGGCTTTCGTCCGGTCAAACAACATTTTCATTGTAAACTTAACCAGCCGCGCTGAGGTTCAGGTTACGAGTGACGGGAGCGCCAATCAAATTATCAATGGTGCCACAGACTGGGTGTACGAAGAAGAATTCGGTTTTGACAACGGTTTATATTGGTCACCAAAAGGCGACCGCCTGGCATACTACCGCTTCGATGAGTCGCGTGTGAAACAATTTCAAATGGCCATGTACGGTGAACTTTACCCTGATCAATATACATTCAAATACCCGAAAGCGGGCGAAGACAATAGCAAGGTGAGCATTCACATTTATGATTCTGAAAGTGAACGCGTTTTGACCGTGAATACAGGCGAAAACAATGATATCTATTTCCCGCGGATCAAGTGGACAAGCTCGAATGACCAGTTGTGCATCATGCGCATGAATCGCCATCAAAATGAACTCGAATTTTTACTTGCAGACATGGCAGCCACTGATCCATTCCAGGTTGCTACACGCTCAATTTATCAAGAAAAAGCGGCTACGTACATCGATGTCAACGACAATTTGATCTTCTTGAAAGACGGCAGCGGTTTCTTGTGGAATTCAGAGCGCGACGGTTATAACCACATCTATCATTACAACATGTTTGGTAAGCTCATCCGCCAGGTGACCCAAGGAATGTGGGACGTAATCGAGTTTTATGGATTTGATGAGTCTAAGTCGACCCTTTACTACAGTTCTGCCCAAGAAAGTGCGCTTGAAGAGCATGTTTACGCGGTAGGCTTGAAAAAGGGCAAGCCGCTCAAGCTCACTTCAAAGAAAGGAAGCAACTCAGCCGCATTCAGCAGTAGTTACAATTACTTCATCAATTATCACTCTGATGCCAACACCCCCTATTACATCAGCTTGCATGACCAGAAAGGCAAAGAAGTACGGGTATTGAAAGATAATGCCAAACTGAAATCAACTTTGGCAAGCTATAATTTAAGCGAAAAGACATTTTTCACTTTCACCAACAGCGGCGGTACCGCATTGAATTGCTGGATGATTAAGCCCGCCAATTTCGATCCATCGAAGAAGTATCCTGTTTTCGTTAATATTTATGGGGGCCCCGGTAGCAATATGGTTAAAGACGCTTATGGAAGCGCAAACTTCCTCTTCCACCAAATGCTAGCGCAACAGGGCTATATCGTTGTGAGCTGTGATCCGCGTGGAACGATGAACCGCGGTCGCGACTTCAAACACGCCACCTACTTGCAATTGGGCAAGTTGGAAACCGAAGATTTCATTGACCTCGCTAAATATTTACAGAGCCAAAGCTATGTCGACCCTGACCGTTTGGGAATTATGGGGTGGAGTTATGGAGGCTACATGTCATCCCTCTGCATGACCAAAGGAGCCGATTATTATAAAATGGGCATTGCTGTTGCCCCCGTTACGAACTGGCGTTATTACGACAGCATCTACACCGAACGGTTTATGCGCACACCGGCTGAGAACCCAGCAGGGTACGACGATAATTCACCAATCAATCATGTTGAAAAGCTGAAGGGCAAATATTTGCTCATCCATGGCAGTGCCGATGATAATGTCCATTACCAGAATACCATGGAAATGATCAATGCCATTGTGAAAGCCAACAAGCAATTTGATCTCTTCATCTATCCTGATCGCAATCACGGAATTTACGGAGGCAATACACGATTGCACCTATTCACGATGATCAATGACTACATTCTTGCGAACCTCTAATTGGTTTCTTTGAACCACAGGTTTTAAAGATTTACACGGAGGCTCAACCTTGCACCGCTCAAAATCTGTGCGAATCTGTTCAATCCGTGGTTTGAGCTGACCGCAGATTGGAAGGATTTACACGGAGGCTCAACTCTGTAACGCTCAAAATCTGTTCAATCTGTTCAATCCGCGGTTTGAGCTGACCGTAGATTGGAGGGATTTACACGAATGTTCAACGCTACAACCTAAAAATCTGTGTGAATCTGTTCAATCCGTGGTTTGAGCTGACCGCAGATTGGAAGGATTTACACGGAGGCTCAACTCTGTAACGCTCAAAATCTGTTCAATCTGTTCAATCTGTTCAATCCGTGGTTTGAGCTGACCGCAGATTGGAGGGATTTACACGAATGTTCAACGCTACAACCCAAAAATCTGTGTGAATCTGTTCAATCCGTGGTTTGACATATGAAGCAGCACCGTGCCTTCTGGAAATCAATCACATCAAAGCTCGTAGCGTTTTGCAAATGCCAAACAGCAGCAAACCGACGATATTTTTTATAGCTTTACCGACACTAGAACCAAAAAAAACATCTAACCCCGTCTTATGGCAACACTTGTAAAAGGACACCCAGCAGGTCTAATGACCTTGTTCTTCTCGGAAATGTGGGAACGCTTCTGTTATTACGGCATGCGTACTTTGTTGACGCTTTACTTGGTAAAGCAGCTCATGAAAGGAGATGCAGAGGCAACTATGATTTATGGTGCGTATACTGCATTGGTTTATGCAGCGCCTGTTTTGGGAGGACGCATGGCAGACAAGTTCCTTGGGTATCGGTATGCCATTATGCTTGGTGCCGTTCTAATGGCCATTGGAGAGTTCTTGATCTTGGGAGGCACCGAAGACTGGCTACTCTACGGCATGGGGGCAATCATTGTTGGAAACGGCTACTTCAAAGCCAATATTTCAACGATTGTCGGTAAACTTTACGAAGAGAACGATCCCCGAAGAGACTCTGGCTTCACGATATTCTACATTGGTATCAACGTTGGAGCCCTTATGGCGACAACCATTGTAGCCTATGTTGGTGAAACATACGGCTTTGATAAAGGCTTTGGCCTTGCAGGGATTGGTATGTTATTGGGTCTGTTTATTTTCTGGGGCGGACGAAAAAGCTATGCAGCCGCGAAAGGACTCGAAATTACCGAAGCCGGAAAGAAGAAGGTTTTTGCAGGCTTAAATGCTGTGCAATTGATCACGATTATCTCGGTGCTTACAATCCCAGGTTTGTACTTTTTGATTTCGAAAAGTGAAATCATGATGTACTTGCTTTTGGCCATCTTCGCAGGTGTGGCCGTCCAGCTTATTACTGCTGGGGCAAAAGCGGGCACGGTGTGGAAAGACCGTATGATCGCCCTGGTGATCATGATGGTCATCAATGTGGTGTTTTGGGCGTGTTTCGAACAAGCAGGCACCTCTTTAACCCTCTTTGCTGATCGCAACGTGAATCGTGAAATTTTCGGGTGGATGATGCCGGCGTCAATGACTCAGTTCTTCAACCCCGCATTCATCATTATTTTCGGTTCCATCTTCTCGGTGATGTGGGTGAAGCTTTCAAACATTGGAAAAAACCCATCGATTCCGATGAAGTTCTCTTTGGGTATTTTGCAGCTTGGACTGGGTTTCTTGGTAACAATCATAGGTCTGCAGTTCGAATCAGATTTCAAAGTTCCTTTGTTGACCTTGGTCTTCCTTTACTTGCTCCACACAACCGGTGAGTTGTTCTTGTCTCCAATTGGCTTGTCAATGGTTACCAAGCTTGCGCCTCAGAATATTTCGGGTACCGCCATGGGCGGATGGTTTCTGTCGTTTGCGATGGCAAATTACCTCGCAGGAGCAATCGCTTCTTTGACGGGTGCGGAAGAAGGTGCGGAAGCACTTGGGATGGCCGAAGGCCTTGATAAATACATAAGTACATTCTCTACCCTTGGCTTTGTACTCATTGGCTTTGCAATCTTGATTGCGCTCTTGGCCAAGCCTTTGAACAAACTCATGCACGGGGTGCGCTAATGAGATTAACATCTTTCAACGGAAGGCGCTCCTTGTGGGCGCCTTTTTTTGCGATATTTGAAAAATGGTACGCCATTTGTACCCAACTGCTCAAATCTTAAATTATGAAACATCTTTTGCTCGCTGCTGCGGCGCTTGTGCTCAGCTCTTCGTTTATCGCTCAAACTTCAAAGGTGAATTGGATGACCATTGAAGAAGCGGTAGCCGCCCAGAAAAAAGAACCGCGTAAAATCTTGATCGACGTTTACACAACATGGTGTGGTCCGTGTAAAATGATGGACTCGAACACCTTCACCAACCAAGACGTGGTGAGCTTCATCAATAAGAATTTCTATGCGGTGAAGTTTAACGCTGAATCAGGTGCTGATGTCCAGTTCAAGGGAACTACCTATAAGAACCCTAACTACGACCCCAATGCCCGTGGGCGAAATGGTGTGCATGAGTTTTCGCGTGCGTTACGCGTTAGTGCTTACCCGACGATCGTTTACCTCGACGAGAACCTCGAAATGATCGCTCCCATCAAAGGCTACCAAAGCCCACAGCAAATTGAGCTCTACCTCAAATTCTTCAGCTCAAACACGTACAAAACTGTTACAAGTCAAGAAGATTGGGAAGCCTGGCAAAAAAACTTTGAACCCAGCTTCAAGTAATTTGTTACTCGGTTGTTAATTAGAACAAAAATCAACCGGGTCAGGCCGTTTCGAATGTAACGTTTCCTTTGTTTGTTCGTATATTTGCGACCGGAAATACACCCGTTAAAAAGACTATTGACATGAGCGAAACCGCGCGGATTATTCTCGAAGGAAAAGAGTACGAATTACCTGTTTTTGAAGGTAGTGAAGGTGAAAAAGCCATTGACATTTCAGCACTTCGTGCGAAAACAGGCTACATCACCCTTGATTCTGGCTACAAAAACACCGGAGCAACAAAAAGCGCCATTACCTTCCTCGATGGCGAACTAGGTATTCTTCGTTACCGTGGTTACCCCATTGAACAACTCGCAGAAAAAGCTTCTTTTCTTGAAGTAGCTTACCTGCTCATCTATTCAGAGTTGCCGAATAAAGAGCAACTTGAATGGTTCACAAACAGCATCACCATGCACACCCTCGTGCATGAAGACATGCGTCGTTTCTTCGAAGCTTTCCCAACTGGCGCGCACCCTATGGGAATTCTCTCTTCGATGATCTCGAGCCTGTCAACCTTCTACCCTGAGTCTCAAAATCCAAATCGTCCGTATAAAGACATTGAGCGAACCATTCACCGCCTCATTGCCAAAATGCCGACACTTGCGGCGCATGCCTACAAAAACTCGACGGGTCACCCGCTCAACTACCCGAAAAATAAATACACATACACGCAGAACTTCCTTCACATGATGTTCGCACTTCCTACCGAAGAGTATGAAGTAGATCCTGTGGTAGATGACGCATTGAACAAATTGCTCATTTTGCATGCTGACCACGAGCAAAACTGCTCAGCATCAACCGTGCGTATTGTAGGTTCGTCTCAAGCAAACCTTTACTCAAGCGTTTCTGCAGGTATCGCAGCGCTTTGGGGTCCGCTACACGGTGGTGCAAACCAAGAAGTGATTGAAATGCTCGAGCAAATCAAGAACGACGGTGGCAACCTCGACAAGTGGATTGAAAAAGCAAAAGACAAAACAGACTCATTCCGTTTGATGGGCTTCGGTCACCGAGTTTACAAAAACTTCGACCCGCGTGCGAAAATCATCAAGAAAGCGGCTGATGACGTACTCGCTAAAATGGGCGTGAGCGACCCTGTACTCGACATCGCGAAGAAACTTGAAGAAGTTGCTTTGAAAGATGAGTACTTCGTTTCTCGTGGCTTGTACCCAAACGTTGACTTCTACAGCGGCATCATCTATCGTGCACTTGGTATTCCTACCGACATGTTCACAGTGATGTTCGCCATCGGACGACTCCCTGGTTGGATCGCCCAATGGAAAGAAATGATCGAAGCTGGGGAGCCAATCGGCCGTCCACGCCAAATCTACACAGGTGCTACTGAGCGCAATTATGTAGACATCACACAACGTCCATAACGAATTATACGCCGTGCAGCCCTCCCTTCGGGGAGGGCTTTTTTATTCAATAACATCTCCACACCATGCAAGAAGGATACGTGAACACCGCGGTGGCCAATCACATCGCTACCATCGAATTTTATCATCCACAAAGCAACTCCCTCCCTGCGCACCTACTCAATAGCCTCGCTGAAGCCATTGCAACGGCTGGAACGAATGACGCTGTGCGTGTGATCATTCTTCGCTCTGCGGGTGAGAAAGCGTTTTGCGCAGGTGCCAGCTTTGATGAGTTGATGGCCATCAACAATGAAGAAGAAGGTCTGCGTTTCTTCTCTGGTTTTGCAAAAGTGATAAATGCTGCGCGTACATGTCCGAAGTTCATTATCGGTCGCGTGCAAGGTAAAGCCGTAGGCGGTGGTGTTGGCATGGCCAGTGCGGTTGATTACTGCTTCGCGACTGAGGCTGCAGCTGTAAAACTCAGCGAATTGGCGGTTGGTATTGGTCCGTTCGTGGTGGGACCAGCCGTTGAGCGAAAAATTGGAACCTCTGCGATGAGTGAGTTGGCCATTGATGCCAGCTCTTGGCGCTCTGCCGAATGGGCCGCCCAAAAAGGCCTCTATTGTGGCGTATTTACCGATGTTGTTACGATGGATGAGGCAATTGCTGCCTTGGCTGAACGCCTTGCAAAGAGCAATCCTGAAGCAATGTCAATGTTAAAGTCAGTATTTTGGCAAGGAACCGCGCATTGGGATCAACTCCTTTCAGAACGGGCGGCAATGAGCGGCAAGTTGGTATTGTCTGATTTCACCCGCAATGCCATCGCTTCATTCAAAGCGAAGTAGTTAGCGATTCGCGCGGTTGTAGGCCTCAACGGCCATCCATCGGGCATCGTCGATCGCTGGAACGAGGGCAAAATTGGAAGCAACACCAAGCACACCCAAAATAAGCAGCGGCGACACGCCCGTTCCCGGTGTGCGCTGCGTAACTCCGATCGTTGCAACGCTTGTACCCGAGGCGATCAGCGCTGCACGCAACCAATTGTACCCGCGGGGCCGGCGCACGTGTAACATGGCCTCCGGACAGCTGTGAACCATGGAGCGAATACCTTTGCCATTGGCTTGCACAACCTGACCTGCATGATCAGCGAGATAATCCATATCGCCAGAGGCCAATCGGCGACGTTCGGCGGCTCGCGATAAGTTCGCTGGCAATGCATCCTTACCGTAAACCTTGAGATCGATGGTTTCAAGCACGCTAACGGGGGCATTCACAATGCGCAGGGCAAAACCATCCTTTTGATGGATGCTTGACGTGTTGAAAAACACACCGTGCTGATTTTTAAAAGTGCGCACTTCAGCTGCAAAGAATCGTGCAGTATCTAACTCAAAATAGGGTGTTTTGGAGATGGGTGTGCGGTAAGCCAGACATCCACCCGACAGGGTGTCACCAAAAAAAGTAACAATGTAGCTTCGCGATGCCTGTTGAGCAGTCACTAGGCTTGCTGCGCTGAGCGCGAACCACAGTGTTATACAACGCATGAACATATGCAAGGGCTTTTACTCCCTTACGCGCTTGCTATGCAATAGTTTCTTGAATTCGACGAAGCTCTTGATTGATTAGATCAGAGAGCACGTGCGGTTGTTCACGGGTCATGAAGTGGCCGGCGCCTTGAATCACCGTCGGATTGACCATTTTACGCGCTTTGAACAGCCGGTCTTGTGCCCCCACGATTTGGATGTAATTCGCGTACCGATCTTTGCGATCCCATGCTAAGATCGCATTCACGGCGAAATGGAGAAAGCGCGGCCCTTGCTGCTCAAGGGTTTCATAAAAGAGCAAGCGATCGGCCGTGTTCTTGAACCCCATAAAACTGTCAGCAATTCGCTTCACCCGCGCCATCGCTTCGGGTGAAAAGAGTTGGCCAATTTTCGTTTTTGCAGCAACATTCAACGACCGCGGAAACTCAGCGCGCGAGGCCGGAGCTGATAGCAAAATGAGTTTTTTCGGTGGCAGAATATGCGCCATTTCAGTCGCCACCATCCCTCCCATGCTGCTGCCGATGTACACATTATTCTCGGTGGTAATTCGGCTGCAGAGCACCTCGGCATACTCGCGCAAGGTTCGAACGCCGTCGATGTAGGTCCACGAAATAAAGTGTTTCTCTCCCAATTCAAGGGTAATTGGGTCAAACAGCCACCGGTCAGCGGCCATTCCGGGCAGCAAGTAAATGTTCATGGATGGGTCTGCATTGACGCGTACTGATTCGCTCGACAAAGGTAACGAATCGCGCGCCGCTGTACGCGTCAAACGCAGATCACGCTCATGTTAAATCACTGCTCCCTTTGGGGTTTGCCTACCCGACTCAGTGTACGATAACTTTTTGTGTGTAAGGGGTTTGGGTTCCCACTGCGTGGATGAGCCACGAGCAAGAGGGCCGAGAATTGAGCGCGTGTTTTTTATGTTTAGGTTGATTTGCGTTACAAATTTCACGCGCACGTGCAGATCATGCCATACTTCAGATGCCGTAAAATGGGTGTGCTGGGGTGCGGATGTGGCAAGGGCTTGCGGTGGAAAATAAATGGGCGCTAATCAATATTTTTAAGCACATTCTATCATTATTACACAAAAATAGGCGCAAATCAGGCGTGTTAATCCGCTGAACCAAACACCCGTTTATACTCTGCCTCTACCTTCGTGATTTCATCCGAGGTCAAAGCAGCAAACTCATTGGTAAGTGCTCTTTTTGAAAACCTTCCGTTATTCTGCTCAAGAAAACGGACCATTAGCGCGACCGTTGAATCAGGCATCTCAAATGAACCATCAACGAACCCTTTGAATTCATCATACGCAAGAAGATAATTGACTTCCTTCGGGATAATGTCGTTCAATGTTTTCTCAATGCACCCGTAAAGAAACTCTGCCTGGAGGGTGAGGTCAATGTACCTGTAGAAGTCAATCGTTTCATTGTTGACAGCGACATTGTGATCACTTGTCTCCATCCAGTCAATGAATACCAATAGCGGCTTGGAGTATGCCTCCAACACTTGACGGTATTCGTCTATAGCATCGAGAATTGCAGCTGAAACCGGAAAAACAACACCTTTCGACGCAAATCCCTTGGCCGCAAGCACGTGATGAATCAAGTACCTGTGAATTCGCCCGTTACCATCAACAAACGGGTGAATGAACACAAATCCAAAAGCCAACTTCGCAGCCGCAACACCTGCATCGATTGAATCTGAAACTAAGAGTTGACTTGCTTCAGTGAACGCTTGCAGCAGCGCTTCAAGATCTTCGTGCTTGGCCGATATGTGGTCAGGTATGGGTTCACCAGTCACGCGATCGTGCTCCCCCACGAAACCGCCTTGTTTGCGGATCCCCATTTGAATAAATCGTGCGTTTTCAATGACCATATTTTGCAATCGACAAAGCTCATCTACCGACAAATCATTCTTGCCAGCTTGAGCGATGGCTTGTCCCCAAAGGGCCGCGCGTTTGCCTTTTGCACTTTCGCCTTCAATCGTGAACGAAGCTTTTGAATCTTTAAGCATTAAAAACGCTGCAGCACGTTGAAGAACGTCTTTCCGAAAACCATGCAGCAAACGCGAAGCCTTATCGGCAAAATCAGCAGACACATACGCATCTAGCTTGGCTGTTTTTCGTATCAGCGGACAAAAACCGACACATCCCGGCAGGTTATTGATGACTTTATGACGCAGCGAACGAACTCCAGCAACAGCATACTGCAAGCGGGTATCGATGACCTCTACATAGCTCTTCTTGGTCAAGTCATCGATGGCGAGGCGCTCACCAAGAAGCCACTCGATAAGAAACCAGATACGCCTAGAGTATTGTCCGGTTGGCTCAACCGAAACCAGTTGAACACATTCTTCCCTTGACAAGCAAGCGGTCAGTTTCTTAAAAAAGAGCAGGTCAAC
>CAMCHP010000016.1 GCA_945874695.1 Chryseobacterium gleum | reverse complement strand
GGCCTACTTGGACCTTGGCGGTTTTCCCGGTTTCTTAGCGCACGAAAATGTCGACATTCATTCAGCTTTGCTTGATGACATTGTTTACCGCGACATTGCCGTTCGCTACAACATTCGCGATGTCCAATCACTGAAGCGGCTGCTGGTCTTCCTTGCCACCAATTGCGCTAAACCATTTTCGGCCAGTAAGCTGAAGCAGTACCTTTCGATAAAAAGCACAACGACCGTGCTTGAATACCTGAATTACTTCGAGGCCTCGTATTTGATACAGTTGGTCCCGAAATTCGCTTATGCGCACAAAGTCCAATTGGTTAATCCGCGCAAGGTTTACTTCATTGACAATGGCTTGCAGCAAACCATTACGGCTAGCTTCAACGAAGATATCGGCCGTCGGCTTGAAAACGCCGTGTTCTGGGAGCTCAGGCGATGCGGAAAAACCCTCTACTACTTCACAGAATCAGGTAAGGAATGTGACTTTGTGGTTTGCAAAGGAGAACACATCGAACAAGTGATTCAGGTATGTGCTGTGCTTGACGCAGAAAATGAAAACCGAGAAATCGATGGATTACTCGAGGCTATGCGCTTTTTTGGCCTCACCGAAGGCACCATTATCACGTTGAATCAGGTTGATCGCCTGGCTGTGGGAGATCACCGCATCAGCGTGGAGCCCGCATTTAGCTTCTTCAGCACGCTCGAGCAACGGCTACTCGACTGAACAACTTCGATTGCATTCAGGCTCGATTGAATTTGCAACGTTTGGATCGCATTTGATTCCATGCGGTACCCCAGCTGATTCATCCCCCAAGATCCATCCAACATTGCGTAGTATTACCCCTCCATCGAACAAGCCTTCTCGCGGTATTGATGGCGACGGCGTTGTAGGCATCCGCCCACCCATCCGCCGGTAGGCGCAAAACAGAAAAATGAAATATTTAAGGATTATATTCCTGATTTATTCTAGTTTTTGAGGATTCAAATCCGAAATTATTATATTTTTAGCGAAAGAAGTATGTACAAATGGAAATTCCACGCATTATACTCCAAGTCATTCGCGAACGCATGTTCACGGGAAAAGTGATTTTACTGTTTGGGCCGCGCCAAGCAGGAAAAACCACCCTGTTGCGCGCTTTGATTCAGAATGAAACTGATGCCTTATGGTTGAACGGCGATTTAATAGCGCACCATCGCATGCTCGACGAACCAACGCCCGAGCGTTTTCGTCTGTTACTCAACAGCCGCAAGCTACTGATCATCGATGAGGCCCAGCGCATCACCGATATAGGACTAAAACTTAAAATCCTTGTCGATGGTTTGCCGGATGTACAAATCATCGCTACAGGCAGTTCATCGTTCGAATTGTCAAACATCACCAATGAACCCTTGACCGGAAGAAAGTGGGAATTCAGGCTTTACCCGATTTCATTTTCTGAGATGGCTTCACACACCGGTGTTCTTACAGAACAAAGTGCACTTCATCGGCGCTTAATCTATGGATACTACCCGGAGATCGTAACCCATCCAGGCGATGAACCTGAGCGCCTTAGTTTACTGGCCGATAGCTATCTCTACAAAGACATACTATCGTGGGAGCGGATTTTGAAACCTCAAAAAATCAACCTCTTATTACAGGCGCTTGCCTATCAAGTTGGGTCTCAGGTTTCATATAACGAGCTCGCGCAAATTTGCGGCATCGACGCTAAAACGGTCGAGCGGTACATCGATTTATTAGAAAAGGCATTTGTCGTCTTTCGCTTAGGTTCGTACAGTCGGAACTTGAGAAACGAGTTAAAGAGCAGCCGAAAGATCTACTTCTATGATAATGGAATCCGCAATGCCGTAATAGGTCGATTTGAGCCAATTGAGCAACGCGATGACTTTGGCGCATTATGGGAAAACTTCATAGTTGCTGAACGCATCAAACGCAATGCGTATACCAACCGATTGATCAGATCCTATTTCTGGAAAACAACTGCCCAACATGAAATAGATTACATCGAGGAGGTTGACGGTACGGTACATGCATTTGAATTCAAATGGCAGTTGAATAAGAAAACAAAAGCACCAGCGTCATTCACGAAAGGTTATCCAAATGCGAAGTTTACAGTCGTTAATCCCGCAAATGCTTTCGAGTTTCTGTTATAGAGAAAGCGTATCCCTCGCCTCTCAGAGTTTTCATGCCCCCGCGAAGCCCTGCTCACCTTTTACAGCATTAGTGCTCCCCCTCCCACACAATATCCAACCGTGCAAGTGCGTACTACAATAAACGCACCCTATGCGCATTTACCTCATCCTTTTGCTGTTGGTTATGGCCCTTCCGGCATCGGCGCACCCATCCGCCGGTCAGGCGCAAGAAAAAAAGATTGAAACCGAGCAGGTTGATCGGCACCGAAAGAAGAAACGGGCGATGCGTACCCGTGAACGCAAGGTCAAACGCGCGGTGGGCAGCAACAACAGCTATTTGCTGCAAAGCCGGTGTGGCCGGCGGTGATTCACGAGCTATTGACTTGAAAAACAGTCAGTCGTGAAATTCTCAATTTCAAAAAGAAAAATCGCTTTGGAGCTTGTGCCACCGCGGCTCAACCACAAGGTGTCGCAACGGCCAATGCCCGCATCGCAGGCTATAGCATCAGCAGGATGCTTATAGTTTCGGCTATCGGTGTAATAAATGAAGCGCTGGTTTGGCATGATGGGCACGGTGCTGTTGATCCACCAGAATTTGTGAATCTGTTCAGGCTTGCCCAACGCAAGGGTTCTGAAACCAAGGGGACGGCTGATGTAATGATCAACATGTGCGGTAGGAAACCAGCCATTGGCAAGTAAAACCACGTCGTTTCCTTTGGCCACGTGCTGTGCGATTGCCTCCGCGGCTTGCTTCCACCCGTACATATCGAGCGTGGCATCGTCTTTCATGAGGTTGTGCGGATCGCGGTGGATGGGATCGAGGGTAATAAAACCGGTCTGAATTTGCAGTGCGCCCAATGCAACGACCAAGCAACCGAAGGCCGTTGTACCCCAGGCAACGCGTTGGTAAAACTTTGTGCTTCGGGCGGTAACATAAGCGGCGGCCAAGGGCAAAAGCGACACAAATGCGGGCCCTGTCCAATGCGGCAATGTTCGTCGATACAACGCAAAACCCGTAAACACGAGGTAGAGTGGCACAGCCACCCAAAGCAGCATGCGTGTTGCAGGGGGCAGATGCTTCCGCTGCCTTACCATATTCCCTACCGCGAACAACAGTACCACAAAAATGACGGGGTTCTGGTACAGAAATTGGCCCAAAATTTCCATTCCGAAGGTTTCAAAATTGGGCAGCCAAGATTCGGGTAAAACGCGCTCCGAATGAAAGCTGAAACTGACAAAATCATTGCCCAAATTCCAAATCAAGGTTGGCAGAAGACCCAGGCCCGCCATTAAAAACATTGCCCAAAGCATTCCTTTCTTGAGCAAATCGGGGCGATTGAAGACAACAAATGCAAAGAGGCCTGCCACCAAAAAAACACTGTGATACTTCGAAGCCATTGCGCCGGCCATTGCCAAACCCGTGAAAAAAAGCCAGCGGTTGGTGCGCGGAACATCGGTCAATGCATTGATAAAAGTGAACAATGCGGCTGTCCAGAAAAACATTTGTGGCACATCGGGCATCACAAACATGCCCGCGATAATGCCCGTGTACACCGAGGTGGCACCCAACAAAGCGGTCAAAACGCCTGCCTTTTGATTCATCACGGACGAACCGATGCGGTAAAGGAAGTAAAGCGACCCGGCACCCAATACAACCATGCCCAAACGCAAGGCTAAATCATGGGTGAAGGTTAAATTGAGTGTAAACAATTGCAAAACCCAACCAATCATTGGCGGATGATCAAAGTGGCTCCATGCCGGATAGCGCGCGTAGGTTACGTAGTACACCTCGTCGTTGCCAAGTTCTACAAAAAATGAGACCAGCAATTTGACCACTACGGCGATCCCAATAAGCAGCCTTATCCTCATTCTTGAACGGTTTAACCGATTGCTCTTTCGCGCTTAACGCGGGAAACAGAAGGAACTATTCTTCTAACCAACCACGTTAAGGGTATCGCCAAAAGTAACATGAAACCGGCACGGTACAGCAAGGTGAGCGGCCAATTGATGGAGGCTTTTGCGAGCATTGGTTTGAGGCCATTGTCGGTTCTGAAGACCGGATTGGTATAAATTATATGCCCTGGGTCGAAGGTGATCTCTGCACGAATGTAGCTGTCATCAGCAGCGAGTAGATAATTCACTGCTGTGCCATCTCCGGTTGATGTTGCGCACACCCGGCCACCTTGACCAATGAAACGAACCTCCTGAATGGGTCGATCAGCGACAATTTTCAAGGTGTCTCCCACAATTGAAACAGCGTTCAAATGCGGCAAATCGCGAAAGCGCTCAATTTTACGTTCATGGTTTTCATTTCCGGGTGTGTGAATCACCAAACCATAGGCTGTTCCCTTGCGCAAGCTTTCAACCACCGATTCGGTAGAAATCGAATCGCAATGCAGCACGGTCGCCACTTTGCCGTAATCGAAGGGGTTGTCGAGGTTGTGGGTGTCATCATTGGCCAAGAGATACATGGGGCGACCGGCTGAAAGCGCAGCATCCCAGTGGGCAATGCTGTGTTGAAAGTTGCTCAAGGCTTCAATCAGTTCAACATGGGTGAGCTTCTCCATGTCAGATAAACGATAGGCATTTCGCACGCTGGGATGAGCAATCGCAACCAAATCAGAGGTTTCACTCAATTGCTCTAAGATGTACTGCTTGCTATTCAAGGTTTGAAAAAGCGGATAATCTAAGGGTACTACGCTGTGCGCTCCGATGCACACCTGATGCGTTTTCTGAAGTCCATACCCGTGCTCATAAACCGGAACTAGCGGAACATCTTCGGGGTGATAGGTATTGATTTTCATGTAGTCAGAGATGGTGATCACCTCATAACCTAACTTTTTATACACGTCGAATACCCGATCAGAGGGGTTGTTCTGTCCGTTTGTTAAGCCCCCCCACGCTGCTGATTGAATTTGAAAATTCCCAAGTCGCCAGGTATAGTCCTCCACTTGAGCATAAGGATTGTGCCAGGCCTTGCCACTGAAGGGCTTTGTTTCAGGAAAGTCATACACAGGACTAACCACCAAGGTCAGCAAGCAGTTGGCCGCAATGAGCGCCAGTACGAACAAGCCAATAGCCTTCAATGCCAAGAGGAATGGACGAAAAATGAAGCGCCGAAGATTCATACTCCGAAGCTACCCCTTGAAAGAAAATTCTACGTCAACCCTACTTCAACACTGTGTAAAGGAGCACCTTATCAAAAACCGTTCATGCAAACGAATTGTTACGCATGGCTTAGGATGTTTGGAATCGGGCCGACAAATTCAGCTTTGATATTATGGGCAAGCGGTGCCGATTGCAGCCAAGAAAATAATCAAGTCACCCACGTTCACCACACCGTCTTGGTTGAAATCTGCTGGGCAGTTTTCAGCTGGGAAGATGCAGGTTCCATTGTCAAATTCAGCCATAGGGTCATAGTTCACAGCATCGGCATAAGTGCAGCCAGGTAACAGCTCGAGATATACACATGAGCCGTCGTCGATGGTTGCCAATGCATTGTAGTTCGCTGCATCTGCATAGGTGCAACCCGCGCAGCTTTGATTTTCGCAGCTACCGTCTTCTTGGTTTGCGTTCGGATTGAAATTGCATGCAAATGAAACAGTACAACCCAAAATGATGCACGAACCATCGTCACTGTTGGCTTGAGCGTCGTAGTTAACCGCAAGCGGATCGGTGCAACCTAAGAAAATACACGACCCGTCGTCAAAATTGGCTTGGGCGTCATAGTTTGCAGCGATTGGATCGGTGCAACCTGGATAGATACATGAACCATCGTCACTGTTGGCTTGCGCATCATAATTCGCTGCAGCCGGATCAGTACAACCCAAGTAGATGCACGAACCATCGTCACTGTTGGCTTGTTCATTGTAGTTGGCCGCAAGCGGATCGGTGCAACCTAAGAAAATACATGACCCGTCGTCAAAATTGGCTTGGGCGTCATAGTTTGCAGCGATTGGATCGGTGCAGCCCGGTGTACACTCTGGCACCAACGACACTTGATACGAAATCACTACCCGGCCTGCTCCTGGATTAACGCCAGCTTGCGACAACACGGGAGATACACCCCCGAGGTAGTTTGAGCCGCCACCGCCGCCACCGCGATTGCATCCACTCGATGAACCACCACCGGCTCCCCCATAGTAGCCGCCACCGCCACCACCTAAATCACTGCTAAAACCATTTCCACCCTGACCTAAAGTTCCAGGCGTGCCGCTGCCAAGCGTACCGGTCCCTGGCGTTCCACCATTCACTTGCGAACCTCCAGTACCTCCTGTAACACCATTATTACCGCTTTGGCCAGTTCCTCCTACATCTGCGCCACCTGCGCCACCTTGAAGCGGAGTTTCAACACCATTGCAACCACCGTTAGTAGATAAGCCTTGAACACCACCGCCACCAGCAACAACAATTCGGTTGGCTAATGCTGTTCCCCCTGAACGCACATCAGATGCTCCTCCTCCTCTTCTTCCATTTCCATCGAGAAGGTTACCTCCACCATTCCAGCCACCTGTCCAACCGCTGCCTCCTACGTAAATAAAGAACTCTTGCCCTGACGAAACTTGAATCGTGCCTTGTGCGCGGCCACCCCATCCACCAAAATCAGCATTACTCGCTTGGGCGCCATAGAGATCAAACGTCACCTCTTCAACACCATCAGGAACCATCCATGTTTGGGCGCTTCCGGTGTACTCGAAGGTTATTTGCTGCTCGATTTGTGTTTGATTCGGATCATAACAGTTTCCACAAAGGTCTAGCACAGCATTGCCACCGCAAATCCCATTGCAGTCAACTACAAACAAGCAAGAACCGTCGTCACAAGCGGCATTCGGGTCATAATTGCAAGCCTCAATTTGAGCGCAACCCGGAAATAAACAACTTCCATCGTTCAGGTTTGCTGCAGCGTCATAGTTGCATGCAATCGGATCTGTGCAACCGGGGAACTCGCATGATCCGTCATCGACGTTTGCCTGTGCGCTATAATTGGCAGCGAGCGGATTTGTGCAACCTGAATATAAACAAGAACCGTCATCTGTGGCGGCTGTAGGATTGAAATTGTCAGCCAATGGGTCGGTACAGCCTATGTACACACAGCTACCATCATTGGTATTGGCATTTGAATCGTAATTCGAAGCAGCCGGGTCAGTGCAACCCAAGTAAATGCAAGAACCATCGTCACTGTTGGCTTGCGCGTTATAGTTGGCCGCAAGCGGATCGGTGCAACCTAAGAAAATGCACGACCCGTCGTCAAAATTGGCTTGGGGGTCATAGTTTGCAGCGATTGGATCGGTGCAGCCCGGTGTACACTCTGGCACCAACGACACTTGATACGAAATCACTACCCGGCCGGCTCCCGGATTAACACCCGCTTGCGACAACACGGGAGATACGCCCCCGAGGTAGTTTGAGCCGCCACCGCCGCCGCCTCTGTTGCAGCTGCCTGATGAACCGCCGCCGCCGCCGCCATAAAAACCACCACCACCACCGCCAAAAGCGTCAGTGCTATACCCATTGCCTCCTTGACCCAAGGTACCCGGGGTTCCTGATCCGATATTGCCTGTGCCTGGTGAACCACCACTCACTTGAGTACCACCTGTTCCACCGGTAACGCCATTGTTGCCATTCTGGCCGGCGCCTCCAATTTCTGCTCCACCTGCACCGCCAAATAGCGGAATTTCAGTGCCATTGCATCCGCCTACCGTGGCATTGCCCTTCACACCACCGCCACCGGCCACAATAACCCGATTGGCAAGCGCAGAACCTCCGATACGCACATCTGACGCACCGCCACCACGCCGTTCATTTCCGGAGAGGGTGTTACCACCTCCGTTCCAGCCGCCCGTCCAGCCGCTACCGCCAACGTAAATGAAAAGTTCTTGCCCTGGTGTAACTGTCAAAGTACCTTGTGCCCGGCCGCCCAAACCACCATGTGCTTGGTCACTTCCTTGCGCACCGTAGACATCTATTGCCACTGTGTATACGTCTGACGGCACAATCCATGATTGGGCAGAACCTGTATACTCGAAAGTTAGATCTTGATCGACGAGTGTAACGCTAGGATCATAGCAGTTGCCACAGGCGTCTTGTACTGCATTGCCTCCACAAACCCCGTTGCAGTCAATGAATAACACACACGAACCATTGTCGCAAGCGGCGTTCGGATCGTAATTGCATGCCTCAGGCAGGGTGCAGCCCGGGAAGGTGCACGATTGGTCATCTATGGTTGCCGACGCATTGTAATTGCACGCCTGCGGATCGGTGCAACCGGCCACGCAACACACTGAGGTTTCATTTGAAACACCCACCGCGCCAACGAAGGTTCCATTAAATCCGTTACCCGTTAAATCAGTTACTGCGGTTGCCGAAGCATTCAATCTCCACCAAGCGCGTGCACTTGATAAGTGCGGATTGGCGCAGGCGTGCATTTGTTGCAATTGTGCGCCCGAAAGGGCTGAATTCCAAATGGCCGCCTCTTCGATGAGCCCGTTGAAACCGATGGTTGCTCCTCCAACATTTCCGAGTGAAGTATAATTGTAGTTTCCACTGCAACATCCGTCGAAGGAAGGGTTGCTTAAAGCAGCCAAATTGCCATCCAAATAAACGGTTAAGGCATTCGCACCAGTCACAGACAGCGCCAAACTGTGCCATGCATTGAGGCTAACGCCAGCGCCAAACGTGTACGTAGTGACGGGAGTGCATCCTTGACCACAGCAATTGCATCCTTGACGATTCGTGATATTGTATGCAAAATGATTACTCGCTGGCACATAGTACAATGTTCCATTGGGCGAGTGATACAGCACTAAAATCGCAGCAGGATTGGCAATTTGGCTGTCAATACTAAACCGGATAAACTTCGAATAATTCGAAAACTGCGACAAATCACCAGCAATTGAAACATGCTGAGTTCCTTGATTAAAGTCAATTGAATTGCATTGGGCGCTTCCAGACAAAGCCGCACCCATCCACAAAATCAAAAATATCAACGCGTTCTTCATTTTCTTATTCTTTGTTGCAATTAAGTCATTCAATTTCAATCAACACCTAAGGCAAGGTTAACTAATCCTTAGATTCGACGAACCATCAATTAAAACCGACGAATTGCGGATCGCGTAACTCATTAACAGATGACTATCGCCGACTCATTGTTCATCATGGGCAAAATGTCCCGAAGGTTCCAAGGAAGCTAAGCAAGTCAGCAGAGTTGATAATTCCATCACCATTGAAGTCGCCGGGGCAAGAAAACTCGCAATTTCCGTTATCAAGCGTGGCATTTGGGTCGTAATTAAAGCCTTCTTCATAAGTACAACCAAAGACTTCGTCAAAATCGCAAATGCCGTTGTTGTTAAAATCGGCCACACAAATACCATCGCAATTGTAACCCACGGCAGGATAAATACAGCTGCCATTGTCTGAAAGAGCTGAAGGATCATAGTTACAAGCATCTGAATAAACACAACCTTCTAAACCTAATTCAGGACAAATGGCATTACCCGCGCAATCAAACCCAGCAGCAGGATAAACGCAAGTACCATCATCAGAGGTTGCTAGCGCATTGTAATTACATGCAACTTCATAGGTACAACCGCAAACCTCAGTCGCATCACCCACAATTACCGATTGACTTGCATCGCAGCCATTGGCATCTTGAGCCGTAATCACATACACACCCGAAACAACTGCGTTCATGTCAACACCGCCAGCATCAAATGTGTAAGGCATCGTACCTCCAGTGGCTTGTGGAATAATTACTCCTGTTTCGCCCTCGCAAAACGGCGGTAAACCGACACTGAAGAGGAAGAATGGCGCTGGCTCAGCCATTTGCAGCACGGTGTCAACAGCGCAACCGATCGCATCTGAAACAGTCAGAAGATAACTGCCTTTTCCAAGTTGATTTGGGTTAAATCCATTCCAATCAAAGCTGTACGGTTCAATTCCCGACGAAGGTACAACGTTGAATGCGCCATTGAGATCATCGTAGCAACTTGGCAGGGTTGTGGCAATCTGCAAGGCGATATCACTTACCCGCACGGTTGCAGAGTCTGTGCATGTGGCAATGCCGTCGAAAACTGTGTACACGATTAAGGTATCAACCGAAGGCATAATCGAGAACGATGCCCCTGTGCTGTTATCTGGCCATGTAACCAACTCTAAGTTCAGCGCAAGCTCGAGGTTCACTTGTTCGCCAATGCAGATGATTGTGTCTGCTACATTGATCGGTGGAGAGACAAAAAAGTGCACATAGGTAGCGTCGGTATTCACACACCCAAGTGTATCCGTTACTGTAACGCTATAATCGCCATCAGTGCTAACTTCGATGGATGTGCTGGTGCTGCCTGTGCTCCAAGTAAAGAGCTCTGCTTGCACTTGCGGATCTAAAACCAAGCTGCCGTCTTCGCAAACAAAAAGCGTGTCGCCACCGAGGAAGGGCTGGGGCAGCGGGCTCACCTCCACGAAAATACTGTCGGTGCATACGGTAACACCATCCGAAACACTCACACCGTAAAACCCTGTCAATTCTGCTGCAAATGCAATTTCGGGCTGTGCATCGCCGGTTGACCATACGATTTCAAGATCGCCGCCCCCGCTAAATTCACAAGCGTTAAAATAAAGTTCAGCACCGCTAACATCATTCCAAAAATCGTCAGGTCGAATGTGCGTGTAGTCTTCATTTCCCAGTGAATTACTTGGTTCAAGACTCGCCCAGTTTGTGTAGGTAACTGGCTCACCTGTAACCCACTCAAAGGTGCCTTCGCTCGCAATATCGTTCAGTCCAATGTAAATGTTGCCCGTTGATAGCGAAGCGACAAGATTCTGTTCAGCGGCAGAGCCGATGGTTGCCAAGTGTCCGCCCAAGCCTATACAATTCGCTTCAGCGGTTAAGTAATTCGAAACCCCAGTTGAGATGAAATAGTAACTGCCATTGAGCTCGCCGCCATAATTGTAACCTGCCAGCTGACTGTTCTGATTGACGGTTGAGTTTACAGTGTTCAAAATGAGTTCTTGTCCAAAACAAAGGGTGGTATCGTTTTGGGCGATAGTAGCATCAACCAAGCTGAGGTAAAGCGTGTCAGAAGTTGTACACACCCCTTCATTGACCTCGATGGTGTATTGCCCGCTTTGATTTACGGTTGTCGATGTGCTATCTGACCCCGTGCTCCAGAGGTAGCTATTAAACCCTTCAGCAGCTGTTAAAACGGTTTCTGAACCACAAACCTGTACCGTATCGCTTTCAAAAGCGAACTGCGGGATATTGACAACAACTTGTACGGTATCGCTGCAAATTTGAATGCCGTTGTTGATTGTCACGAAATACGTTGTTGTTACATCAGGAGTCACAGCAATGGCCGCTGTCGTATCGCCGGTTGACCAAAGAATGTCTAATCCAAGATTGTTATCGAATTCACAAGTGTAAAATCGCGGTGCTCCGCCAGAAACGTCATTCCATGTTCCCGACGTTGTTAAGTGCGTGTAATCTTCAATACCGCCTGAATTGTTCGGCTCACCTGGGCCCCAGTTGGTATAAGTCACAGGTTGGCTATTTACCCAAGCAAATACGCCCTCGCTATTTTCGTCTGTGAAACCAATCCACTGCTCGCTCGACGGGAATAATGAACGCACATAGTTATTCTCCGCAGCCGAGGCAATCGCCGCAAGGTGACCTCCATTGGTAGCGCACGAAGCTACTGCAGAAGCCCATGTGCTTTGAACTGTAGACCGGTAATAATAGTTCCCATTGAACTCTCCAGCGAACGCAAGGTTCACGAAATTATTGGGCGGTTCAACACCCTCCGCAGCAGTTGTTAAGGTTAAACTTTCTCCTGCGCAAATCTCTTGGTCTCCTTCTAGAATTGTTGCGTCAAGCAAGAAAACCGCGAGGGTATCTTGGGTTATGCACGCACCTTCATCAACAGTAACGCTGTAGTCTCCTGAAGCATTCACCGTGAGTGTTTGGCCGCTGGCACCTGTGCTCCATAATACAGAGTTCCATCCGCTGCCTGCATCCAAAACGGTTTCGCCTGCACATACGAGTAACGAGTCTAAGCCAAAGTTGAACTGCGGCTCAAAAACATTCACCCTTACAGTATCAGTGCAGGTTTGAACCTCATCTGTTACATTCACAAAAAACGTAGCGTCTGCTGTTGGCGAAACTGTTATTTCTTCTGCAGTTTCTCCCGTAGACCATTCAATGCTCACTGTAGTTGGATTGCTGAACTCGCACACAAAAGGACTTGTGATCTGCGCATTCGGCATATCATTCCACAAGCCTGTTGCGCCAGTTATTTCAGCGTAATGCTCAACGCCCCCTGAATTGTTGGGCTCTACTGGCGCGTTCCAATTTGTATATGCAACAGGCTCTCCAGAAGCCCATTGCCAGTTGCCTTCTTGAGCTTGATCAGTAAAACCAATCCACTGCCTCGCGGGCGCATAAATTGAGAGTAAGAAACTGTTTTCTTGCGCAGAGCCGATTGAAACTAAATGGCCTCCAATGCCATTGCATGCACTGTTTGCCCCAGTCCAACTTGTCGGTTGCGGGTTAATGAAGTACACACTGCCCTGAAATTCGCCACCATAATTATAACCATTGATACTTGTTGGTGATTGAAATCCGGGGTTAACGCTCAGGTTAACAGTCTCACCCAAGCAAATGTCTTGATCACCTTCAACAATGGTTGAATTCAACAAAAAGAGCTCTACCGAATCGGAAGTAATGCAAGCACCTTCATCCACAGTAACTGTGTACTCACCTGATTCCGTGACTGTGATCGTTTGGGTGTTGCCTCCTGTACTCCAGGTGTAAGAAGTCATGCCCGGACCAGCGTCGAGCACCGCCTCGGCACCACATACGAACAATGAGTCTTGTGGCAATGAATAGTTAGGCACAAATACTTCAACCAAGACTGAATCAGTGCAGGTTTGGAAGCTGTCAGTTAGCGTAAGGCTATACCAGGTAGCCTCAGTAGGCTGAACCGAAATGCTGTTAGTCGTTGCACCTGTACTCCAAAGTAGACTAACTGGGTTGGTGATTGACACTTCACACACAAAGCGAAATGAACTCGACGTCGAAACATCATTCCATCCTCCCGAAGAAGTCTTTACTGTGTAATCTTCGTTACCTGCGTTATTCGGCTCTCCTGGATTCCAGTTGGTGTAGGTTACGGGGTCACCATTCATCCAAACAAAACTACCTTCAGCAACTTCATCTGTAAGCCCAATCAGAACTTCAGTAGCACCTGTAAAGCTGCTGATAAAACTGTTTTCAGCCGCACTGTTGATCGAAACAAGGTAGCCACCAATGTTCGTGCAACTGTTTCGTGCAGAGCTCACACTCGCTGAACCAGTCGAGTAATAGTAGTTGCTGCCATTGAACTCGCCTTGCGAATTGAACCCTGGGAAATTACCCCCAGCCTGTACTGATCCGTTGGTGGCAGAAGTCAACGTAACGCTTTCACCAAGGCAAATTTGCTGATCACCTTCAACAATGCTCGCATCAAGCAGAACCGCCTCAATGGTATCGGAAGAAATACAGGCGCCTTCATCAACGGTAACCGTGTACTCACCTGATTCAGTGACTGTGATTGTTTGAGTATTGCCTCCTGTGCTCCATGCGTAGGAAACTAAACCTGGCCCAGCGTCAAGTATCGCCTCAGGACCACACACAAATACAGTGTCTTGTGGCAAAGAAAAACTTGGCACAAATACTTCGACCAGCACTGAATCAGTGCAGGTTTGAAAATTGTCGCTTAAAGTTAAGCTGTACCAGGTAGCTTCAGTGGGCTGAACTGAAATGCTATTGCTTGTTGCACCTGTGCTCCAAAGCAAACTTACCGGATTGGTTATCGACACTTCACATACAAAACGAGTGGATGCCATACCTGAGACATCATTCCATAGGCCTGATGACAACAAAACTGTGTAGTCTTCACCCCCGAAATCTAAGTCGTTGGGTTCGCCTGCAGACCAGTTGGTATAGGTTACAGGGTCGCCATTCATCCAACCAAAACTACCTTCAATGACCTCGTCGGTAAAGCCAATGTAGGCTGAGGCCCCCCCTAGAAAGTTGCGTACAAAATTGTTTTCAGCAGCACTGCTGATCGAAACAAGGTAGCCTCCAATGTTTGAGCAATTGTTTCGTGCATTGCTCAGGTTCGAAGACCCATTCGAATAGTAGTAATTGCTGCCATTGAACTCTCCTTGAAAACTGAACCCAGGGAAATTACCTCCAGCTAAAACTGAACCACTGGTAGCAGAGGTCAAGGTTACGCTTTCACCAAGGCAAATCTGCTGATTGCCTTCGTTAATGCTCGGATCTAGAATTACCACTTCAATGGTATCGACGGCACTGCAAGCGCCTTCACTCACTTCAACTGAGTAGCTTCCTTCACCTACCTCAATTGTTTGTGTTGTGCTTCCCGTGCTCCACGCATACGAATCGGCAATACCGGCATCTAAGGTTGCCAGCGGGCCACAAGCGTAGAGGGTGTCTTGCTGAAAACTGAATTCAAGACTCTCAACGCTAACAACGATGCTATCGGTGCAGCTTTGTAGCCCATTATCGAAGGTTACATAATAAGTCGTTGTTTCAGTTGGAGATACAACGATATTTGTTCCTACGTCACCAGTACTCCATGTAATATCCACATTAGCGGGGTTATCAAACTCAAGCAGAAAAGGATAGATCGCCGTACCGTTCAAATCATTCCAACCGGCATCGACTTGCATTTCTCCATAATGCTCTATGTTTTGATTATTTGGCTCACCAACTTGCCAATTTGTGTACACCACATGTTCACCTGTAATCCATTGCCAATTGGTTTCACCCAGCTCATCGGTGAAACCGATCCATTGATGTTGGGCAGGAAATGCCCCGTGAACAAAAGCATTCTCAAGCGCACTTGTTATGGTTACTAGGTGACCGCCGGCTGAAGTTGAAAGATCTCGCGCTTGAAACCAAGTGCCCGGTTGTTGAGCACGGAAATAAAGGTGCCCCTCGAGTTCACCATAAAATGAAAATCCGTCGGGATTAAAACTGGCTGAATTCAACAAAGAAACGCTCAAATGCAAACTCTCTCCGATGCAAATTGTGGTATCAATTTGTTCAATATGACCATTTAACAGATCAACAAAAACACTGTCTTCAACAGAACAAAGTTGTGAAGTGGCAACAAATGAATACATGCCGCTTTCTGTTACAACCAAGTTTTGCGTGGCGTCACCTGTACTCCATACATAGTTGTCAAATCCTGTAGGGCCTTCGAGCAAGTAGGAAGCCGTGTTGCATTCAAAAACACTATCGGCTAAAAATTGGAAACTGCAATCTTGCCCTAATAAACGCGGTGCAATGAAACCGAATACAAGGGTTGCGAAAAGAATCGTTCGTGACGAGCGCATAGAAGTAAATTTTGGTCAGGGCCTCAAATTTAAGTCGTAAATCAAAGTCTAAAAGGCTCATTCTTCAATATTTAATGATTACTTTACTCAAGCATTGGTTCTGCAGTACACGACGTAACAATCTGCTAACTTTTCACAATTTCGCCACACCTGCATACCACTGAACCACGTTGTTTGAAGAACTCGTGCAGGCGTATTAAAAAGGTCATTTCAAGTTTATACATCGCCAAAATCAAATGCGTATTCCGCACAAATGCGCGGGGTAAGCAAGGCCATTTTCACATGCTTCACCATGCGTCATGCTTAACCCGAAACTCAGATAATGCTTATTTAATGCGTCAAATTGATTATCTTTGAATCAATATTGACTCATTATGCCGAACAAGACTCCCACTTTGCTACCAAGAATTCAGTCCATACTGGCTGAACTTGGTGAGAACATTCGACTGGCTCGCCTTCGCAGAAAGTTAAGCACCATTCAAGTGGCTGAACGCGCCGGAATGGGTCGAACCACTTTGGCGAAAATCGAACAAGGGCACCCCGGAGTTGGAATTGGTCAGTACCTGAATGTACTCAAGGTCTTGGGTCTGGAAAAGGACTTCTTACTATTGGCAAAGGATGATGTGCTGGGGAGAAAGCTCCAAGACGCGAATTTGGAACCTGGTAAACGGGCGCCTAAACGAAAGAAGTCAACATGAGCAAGCTTACCTCGCGCCGTGACATTTACGTTTTTGCCGACTGGGACGGCGTGAATGGCCCTCAGCCAATGGGGGTGCTCCATTCCGAATTGCTGCGCGGAAAGGAAGTATTCGCATTTGAATATGACCCTCAGTGGCTACAATCAGGTTTTGCCCAAGTTCTCGATCCCGATTTGGAATTGTTCTCAGGACCGCACTATCTCAACGACGACAAAACGAACTTCGGTGCTTTCCTTGACTCCTCACCTGATCGTTGGGGTAGGCATTAATGCGCATTCTGCTGAAATACGTAGCGAGACCCTGGGCTGCTGTTAAAGTCAAGAATCGCTATATTTGTAGGCTTACGCGAATCTCGAATAACCATGCAGCTCAACGAAAAAGTCCAGTTTTACCGCATGCAACGCGGGTATTCACAAGAGTACATCAGTGATTTACTCGGTTTAGAGCAATCGCAATACAGCCGACGTGAGACGGGGCAGGTTGATTTTCGAGCACAGGAAATCGCGCGCTTGGCCGAGGTGCTGGGCATCGAAATCGCTGAATTGTTCAACGACAGCACCACCATTTTTACCTCGAACAACCAAAGTGGTGGTAATTTTGGGCAGTACGTATACCTGCCAGATAAGCTTATTGAGCAGTACGAAGCCCGGCTGCGCGAGAAGGATGAAATGATAGCGGTGTTGAAGGCACAAGTTACTCACAAAACGAAGTAAGCCGGCACACGCGAACAATACGGGGTGAACTTATAAACCTTATAGTCATGCGTGGCCGGCTATGCTATCGCTTGCCCAATGTCGACAAGAGGAATTATACAACTGCTTTTTTTACAGGTGACTACCCGTTATTGTCTAGAAATTCCCGACTTATAATGAAATAAACCACCGTCTTCAATGCACACTCAAAGCGGAATAAATGCTGCGGCCGCAGTAAACCGGCTACCCTACAGCTGTCATCGTTGGTGATGTGTGGCGCGATGAATCGCGCTTGCGTACGCAGTATGCGCCAAAAAATAAGTCCGTCATCGTCTTCACGCACAAAATAACCCGTTAATCCATTTTAAGCCCTCATTATCATGCCTTTACGGACAATCATTTTTTCTACGGATAGACACCATATTTCCTTGACAAACAGAACGCTTTACCACAGCAATTGATCCAAATAAATCGATTGCTTACCGTCCGGCGGAAACAAACCCGATTTGCAGACCTCCGGTGTAGTCTCGATACTTTCTCGAAAAACGCAGACGTGTCCGGTGAACCTTCTGCCGTCATAAATAATCACTTCGTAATCGTATTTACCATCTTTTACTCCATTTGCTCTCCAATTACCCTTATAATCTTTGTCCTCGTATACGATATTTCTTAAAACCCCTCGTCGATTGTAGATTTTGACTTGCAAAGGTCCAGCGTTGATGCCGCCGTTGATCGTTTAGGTGTGGTTTATTCCGTCATTGTTAGGCGTGACGACGTGGGGTATGGTAAAGCTAATTTCTTCTACCACCAAAACATCCCTATCATAATACTCAAATGTCAAGACAGACTGCAGCCCTCCCGATTCAGCACAATGGCAAATTTCCTTCGACAGTTTGCTTTTCTTGCAGCCGAAGGATCCTAACAGTATCGTCAATAACCCGATTACAAATTACTTTCTTATAACAGTTGCATTTTTCTAACAAACCTAATCAACTGGTCTTTTTTGAATAAACAAACGTTTAATCAAAACTCGACAGGGCGTTTTATATGGTAGCACCTGGCTCGACCAAAAATAGTTGAGGAACAGTTCGAAAAGCAGCCGATTGACCAACCCAAGATTCATCCAATCGAATCGCGTTAAGACACGCTTCGATTAGATAATAACCACTTTAGCGTTACCCATACCTCCTTCAAATAAAGAGCACAAATAAGAGGGGAAACAACTAAGACCAGCTTATTATAGGTATATGCCTCTGTAAAATGTAAATGAATCATATGCTGCATTGCCCTAGTTAGACCGCAAGCATAACATGTTTGATCGAAAAACCGCACCGACAAGCACACTGACTCCCCGGAGTCAAAGTAATCAGCCGGAAGAATTAAAAGGAGGATTGGTGCTAAAACCAATCCTCCTAATTTCATTCTATACCAAAAAATTGACGGCCTAAAGTGTTGTAGTATACTCACCACCCTTCGGCTTTAGGTCACCGGTAAGAATCATAATTAAATCTACCAACACGAGTATTCCGCAGAGCCCCCCTGTGAGTAACATAAGGATTCCTATGCCGATATGGCCCAAATAAAAACGATGGATGCCAAGCACCCCTACGAGCAAAACCAAAACAAGCGCCACTAATTGACTCTTTCCACTAGAGTTAGTCTTCTTTGCGGCTTTCACCTCAATTTTAGCACTGCGTTTTGCATTTCTTACTTCATTCTTAGACATCAACGGTGCCGTAGTTATCGCATCGTCGAAAGTGGTCATTGCCTCTGAATGAATTTGCGATGTTCGACTCGTGTTATCATTACTGCCTGCCTTCACATCGATAAATGAAGGTGCTGAACCTATTATCGGCATTATGTCATCATCATTTGATGAGGCCGTAACTACTTGCGAATCAACGTCAATTTCCACAGGTATCGCCAAAGCAACTGATTCCATCAAATCGTCTACTGCCGATGGATTTGTAGTGCTATCAATTTTCTTGGTCTTGTGATTCCATTCAACATGATAACCAGGCAGGTGAACGCGCTTTTCAACTGTACACGAAGTAAAACCAATAAAAAAGGTAAAGAAAAAAAACAATACGGGGCGTGATGATTTTATCATTTTCGGAGTTAATAAGGTTTAAAAAAAACATCAATTGTCAAATCAAGCTGTAGAAAACGTGGCGAGTCAAACAAAGTTGGTGCAAACGTATGGCGCGGCTAATGCTAACACAATGTCTTGATGGTATATAATATGCCGTTAGCACATGATCAACATGGAGCAAAGAAGGTTTGACTGCGTGCGATGGCGACGCCATATCGATACACCCTAAAAACTTGCAATCGGGATAATAAAGCAAAAAAGCATTGGATTATATTCTCCTAAAGCTGCTCAATCGCTCTAATTCTCGTGTTAATTTGGTGCTGTACTGTTCGTTCGTAGTCTGAGTTCCTATCTGAGACTTTGGAAACCAAGACAAAGAGTTCAATAAAAAAGAACAGTAGAAACCACATAAGGTAGACCGCCATGCTGATCCATGATTTGCCGACTACTGTTTTAAGAGCTTGGAGTTCTTGTAGTAAACCACGCTTACTTTTCAATTCAAGTTCAACAGCATCTCGCGTCTTGAGCTTTATTTGTTTGAGTGTGTCGATCTGAGCATTAATTGCAGTGATATTTTCATCAAAGCCGTCAACTCTTTCCCATTGCGGGTTAGGTATCTCAATAATTGTCGTACTCTTTTGCATTCGCATACCACTCTTCTCAACAAGTGTATCACGACCGTTAATCTGTTTGATCTCTGGGTACTTGTATGGCGTTGGTATCTCATTGATTTGCGTCGACGGTATATTGGGCATGGCTATTAACTCAGCTAAAAGCATGTCTTTCTCAATATTCAAGGTATCTACTTGCCCTTGATATGATTCTATTTCTGCATTTAACAATTCAAGCCGAGTGGCTGTCGTCTCATTTACCAATTGTCCGAGTTGCTTTGACTTCTCAATATCGATGTCATCTTTGAAAATAATTTGGTCAATTACCATTGAACCTATGGCGGCCATGATAAGTGCAATCGCCCCTCTAAAGCCAAGGGCCCAATTTGAAGTTTCAATGTTTAAGATGATTTGCCGTTCAATTTGCACAATAATAATGACTGCAACAATTGAAGTCACTGCAGCCCCAAATGCTTGCAGCCCCATATAAACTTCTGCGAAAATGTACCCGACTAGAGCCCAAACAATCATTACAATAAGCATTGCAGCGGTGTATTTCTTGACGGTTTTCGCAGCAGCTTCACTACAATTGCGCACAATCTTGTAGTTATACCCTGTGAGAAAGCATCCAAACCTTAGCCACCAGTCTTTCATATTCAAAGAGGTTTATTCAAAATTTGGGCATGTGATAGCGCCGCCAAACCCCGTGAAAAGCCGCGCTTGTATGAAAGCACCACACGTTCAGAGACACCTGTTTGACTCTCTGACTCTGTCTTGAATTTGTTGAGTTTCTCGATATGTTCGTTAAGCAAGAACAGTTTTGTTTGAAGAGCCTCTACCATGTCTATTAAGCCCGAACGCGAACGCGTCTTGATGTGAAAGTCCAAGGTATTCTTCATGTCTGAATAGTAACTATCAACCTGGTCAATACGCAATGCGAGATCATAACGCAGCAGTTTGATGTTGTCTTCTTTGTAGGTCGTATCAGGGTTGGTCATTGCATCGTTGTAACCTCGCTCTTCAAAGTCTTGAGCTAGATAACTGAAGATCAGTTCAATTCCTTCACTTGGAGCTTCAGCCTTTTCTAAGACGGCCTGTTCACCAATGCCATTCAGGGGAGGAGTGTTCTCAATGAAACGCTCTTCATCGATCTCACCGTTTTGTATCTCGTTTCGTTTTGATGATCGAAACCAATCAATTAGACCCATATTATTTTACTTTATACGTTGGTACGCGAAAGCTTTGATGACCTTTATCATGGCATTTCTTGCAAACCGTAATCAATAGAGCGTCTGCGTATTGCCAAGGCGGGAGATGTTGCCCAGTAGACTCGGAATAATGGTATTGTCGGTGATGGACTTCAAGGTTTTTGGCTGATTGGCAAAAAGCACACCTGTTAGCATCACGGTGAAAGATTTCTAAGCGTTTTGTTTGCCACTCAGGCCTGGATAACAGCGCACTATAAAAAAAATCGTCGCTCTCTGGTTCATGCCGTGCAAAACCTGAACTTTTCTCAACCGTGCGAACAATGCGGCTGAAATTACCCCAATCTTTCATAAGAGTCTAATTTACGCATCCAAATAACCCATGGAGCTCCGTTGTGAGCTCTAACCATTATCATTTGAAGATTTCGCCGAATTGTAAAGCCAATAGCCCAATCCTATGAACCCGATGCCCATTAAGATCTGCCGCCCTATTTTATCTGCAAAGTTTGCCGCAGTTTCAGGGGCGCCAATAATGGTGGCCATAGCAATAATAAGATTCAATGGCCCTACGACAAGAAAAAATATACCAAAACCTTTTTTCATTTTGCAATTATTTATCAGTTGTTATTCTCTTCAAAATCAAAAACTTTTGGACTCAGCATTGTTATTATTCCACCGACAATCGGGCTAAGAAAAAAACTCAGGAAGAAACTCCACCAAAACCCTATTTTTCGCTTTTTTCCAGCTGTTGCGATTAAGAAACAAATCCCAACATTAATTATTAAAAGAAAAATTGCCTCCATTTCAATTGTATTTATTCAAAATCCGATGCTTTCGTTCCAAGAGATAGTCTTTCTTCGCTCGCTCATATAAATAGTAACTCACTGTAGCATATGTCAAAAAGAAAAAAAACCCTATTAAAACATGAGCTTTCACCATAATCATAACCGACACGAACGCTCCACCAACACAAAAAAGAATAAACAATATACTTGGCACATAGCTCAAACCAAGCTTGAACTCATCGTAAATTCTCATTAAAAAGTCATCAAAATTCATGGCAGCATATTCTTTCGCCATCCTTCTACCCAAGTCTGCCCAGGTCTTTGTTTGCTCGTAATACATATACCCCAACCCTTCGGCTTCCTTCGTATTTCGAAGAAAAAACCGCTCATACATACGGTCGTACTCGCTTTTTGCATAGCTATCCTTCAAAACCTCATATGCCTCTGTGAGTTCAATAAATATCTCTGAAGCATTTTCAGAACTATTCTTATCCGGGTGGTATTTAAAGGCTAACCGCCTGTATGCCTTTTTTACATCAGGAATTTCTGAACCAAAGCTAATCTCCAATATCTCGTAATAATTCTTCACAAGTCATTGCAATTCACGAATTCACTCTAAAAAATATCCTCTAATATGTTGTACAATATCAGCACGTAATGCTCGAACTGAATCGACAATCTGCGAACACTTCGATAACGAAACACATCACCCAACGCACTGACACTTCATTTTAGACGATATGCTATACCGCAACCCAACGAAACGGTTGTTATTCGCTGTGTGTAATTCGCATCAATGAATTCAGGATTTACAGAAAAGTAATCGGCACTCAATAACAGCGACACTTTGCGACTTACGTTAACCTTAAAAACTGTCCCGACCTTCAATGCGAACGAAAATGCGTCCTCGGGGCCTCTTCCGATGGCCGTGCCTGTGTTGTCAAATACTACGACAGGCAGCGTAGCAACCGAAAGGCCTATCATTGGCCGCAAGACCCAATCAACTTCTTGAGAAATAGGAAATGACAACATTGGCCCAACCATAAGCCCCCCATAAGACCATGGGTCAAGGCGTTTAACCCCCATTGAATTCGCTGCACCGAACCACGTCGCCGAAACCCCTATGTTGTCCGAAAACAAATATCCAAAATTCACCAAATTCAACTGAACGCCCGTCTCTGCAACATCAGCGAAATCTCCAACAGGCAATGAAGCGCATAAGGACAAGCCGATGAAGCCGCCGCCGCCTTCTGTAGTGCTTTTGGCTCTCGAATTTCTATTATTTACAGGTTCTTTTGTAATTCTTTCAATTTCATCTATTTGGATAACAAAAATATTTCCATCTGCTGTTTCAATCTTGATTTGTTTGTTTGGAATTTGCTCAACAATTACTCCTCGAATAACACTTCCTGTCTTTAAATAAACTACTTCATAGTATTCACTTTGACCAAATGCAATTATTGTGGTTGTTAAAAAAAATAGAGATACAAGAAACTGCTTCATAATTGCTTCATTTTTAAATCGCCCATTCTCCTGCTAAAAAGATCTCAAAACATGCAGAATGGCAATTAGAGTTCATAGTTTTAAAAACATGCATGCCTCAACAGGCATTTTGAAATACAAAATATCATCCCAGCCAAACCTAAACGCAGCCTTATTCATAAAATGAGCATTTAAAAACCCTACTTGAAGGGCGCCTTCTTTTAAAGGGGAAATTGCGCTTACGAGTAGCGAATTCAAACATTAAAACCTGGCGTGATTCAAACCTCTATTTACTTATTTAAAGGTGTCTGCATCATCGTGTTAACCAACTGATAAAGAACATCGTCTATGCACTTTCCGCTAAACGGAGATTGCGTAAATGACGCAGTAGCTAATATCTCGCTCGAGTTTTTGTCGCTAATGATCAACGACAACTGGGAAAGCACAACACCTCCGCAGCCACTATCCGATCGAAAACTATAGCTGAAAGAAGCTTTATAGGGCGCCGCGTCATTTACTTTAACCGCATGCTCAGCAAAAGCCTGCCCAAGTTTGCTCCCAATGAACATCGGATCCTGCTCCGACCATCCCTCAGTATTCATTGCTATCGACAGTGAATCAAAATCACTTAGCACTTGAACCTTTAGCCCTTTCAACGGCTTTATTTTTCTACGCGGATGAGGCGAGTAAACAGGAGAACTTCTTCTATTCAATGGCGTTTGAGCAGCAGCAATGGCTTCAAAGGACCTTCTGGATTGTTCTAAGTCAATAAATGTGCCTTCTCTAGGCTTGCTTGCATTCTGTTGAACAGCCTCCGAACGCGCTGTATATTGGCCAGTACGCGCAGAGCGGTAACCTGCTTCGATCGCCTCGCTCGTTTTGTTAGGTGACTTGCGCCGCTCAGCACCATCTTCTACACCTCGGGCATATCCATCACTATAAGTCCTGTAGCCAGAGTTAGGCGTTGGTGGAGTCACTGCTGGAGGTGTGCAAGAATATTGCTCCTGACAAAAGCCCTTTTTAAAACCGTCGTTGTATCCACGGGCAAACTCTGATTGAGCGCTCATGGCATTTGCAAATACAATCAGGCAAAACAAGGTAATTAGTCGCATAAGAAAATACATAATCCTGTGAAAACAAACCTACCTCTCCTCCCCCCCCCAACCAATGTCTCCACCGCATAAACCATGCGTTCAAAACATAGCCCGCAATAACCCACTTCCTAACTTTTCATAATTTCGCCCCACCCACACACCACGTGGCCATGCCTCGCCGTTCATACGAGTGTTAAACACCACCAAACCATGCGATCACCCAAAACCAACATCTATTTTAAGCTGGGTAGCATTGTGCTCCTCGCCCTCCTCCTGCTCATCCCCACCGCCATGATTGAAGAACTCGTGCACGAACGCGAGGTTACACGCATGACTGCCATTGAAGAAGTGAGCGCCAAATGGGGAAATGCCCAAATTATTACCGGTCCCTACCTCACCATTCCCTACACGCGCTACATCGTTCAAGAAAATACCAACCTCAGCCGATCTGTCACTGAAAGCCGTGAACACCTCTACATCTTGCCCGCTGACCTCAACGTCCAAGGTGAACTCACTCCCCAAACCCGTGAACGCGGCATCTATAAAGTGGCGGTGTATCAATCGAACATCGCAATCAACGGCCGTTTTGAACTGCCTGATTTGAGTGCGATCGACGTGCCGCTCGAAGACCTTGAATTCGACAAAGCCGAACTGGCCATCGGTATTCGCGACCTCCGAGGCATCGAAAAACAGGTCACGCTCAACTGGAACAATGCCGCCATACCTTTTGGTTCAGGTGTTCCAACCAAAGACGTGGTGTGGGGCGGCCTCAGCGCCGATGTCGCCATGACCAACGATTCAAACAACACCTACACCTTCGCCTTCGAACTCGATTTGAAGGGCAGCCAACAACTCTTTTTCGTGCCCGTTGGCAAAGAAACCAGCATCGACCTGAAATCAACCTGGCAAAATCCGAGCTTCAACGGGGCCTTCTTGCCCGATACCCACCACGTTGATGCCGCTGGTTTCAGCGCCCATTGGGAGGTACTCGACCTCAACCGAAATTATCCGCAGTGGTGGACGAATCAGCAACATGCCCTCGAAGAATCAGCTTTTGGCGTCGACCTGCTCTTGCCCATCGACGATTACCAAAAAACCTACCGCTCGATTCGCTATGCCATTCTATTTATCGGACTCACCTTCATGGTGTTCTTCTTCATCGAAGTCATGCGCAAGGTGACCATTCACCCGATTCAATACCTACTTGTCGGCATTGCCCTCGTGGTTTTTTATACGCTGTTGTTATCGATCTCTGAACATTTGAACTTCAACGCCGCATTCGCCATCGCGGCGAGCGCAACCCTCGTGTTGATCGGCAGCTACATGTTTGCCGTGCTGCGGTCGCGGCGTCTCACCACCCTGATCACGGGCATCCTCACCGTGTTGTATGGCTTCATTTACATCGTGATTCAACTGCAAGATTTCGCGCTCTTGATGGGAAGCATCGGCATTTTCTTAGTGATTGCGCTCACTATGTTCTACTCACGCAAGATCGACTGGAGCAATGTCACCTTCTCCAAAGCCGACGCTGACCCGAACATTGAAAGATAATCCAATGATTTTCAGCGAATTAAATATGAATGTGCCGTTTTTTCTGAAAAAGTGTAACCCTACCTTGCTTCTCCCGTTAAAGGAGGTAAGAAATTTCAAGTGCTAGAAGAAAATTTCTCAAACTAAGCAAGTCCTTTGGTTAAGGTATTTGAAAAGCTCCGATAATGTTCGGGGCTTTTCTGTTTTCATGCTAACGCATGGATGGGGATGCCGCGCGCGATCCCTGATCTTCTACAAACTAACCTTCATAAGGAGAGCTACGCCCGGGAAAATAAAGGGCAAAAAAAAACCGCCCGATCATCGGACGGTTCTTGAGCGAGAAACGAGACTCGAACTCGCGACCCCAACCTTGGCAAGGTTGTGCTCTACCAACTGAGCTATTCTCGCATTACGATTCCACCTTTCGTTCAAAGGCGGATGCAAATTTAAGAGATATTCTCGTTTTGTCAAGAATACCGCAAAAAAAATGCGCTAGATTTAAGTTTGAACACGAAACTACTTATTAGTCAAGCGCTTAAAAGCATCTTCTAACTTCTGTTCTTCTTCGCGAAGCGTGTAAATGAGGCGTTGATTGGTCTGGGCCCACGCTGCCAAGCGCTTGCGGTGATCGCCATCGCCTGAGGTTTCAATGCGCCAAGCATGCGTACCTGCGGGTTCAACCTTTTTCACCCCTTCAAGGGCCAATAAGGCTTGCATATCTACCGCGCCGTCAAATTCAACATGAAGCACGCCCACACTGCCTTCGGTGTACTTACTGATGCGATCAGCGCTGTCATCGGCCACTATTTCGCCGCGATTGATGATCACTACGCGGTTGCAAATGGCTTCAACCTCTTGCATGATGTGGGTTGACAGCATCACGGTTTTCGATTGACCGATGGTGCTAATGAGCGAACGGATTTCAACCAACTGGTTCGGATCTAATCCTGACGTCGGCTCATCCAAGATCAACACCTCTGGATCGTGAATCATAGCCTGCGCCAATCCGACCCGCTGACGGTACCCTTTTGAAAGCGCGCCAAGCTGTTTGTGCTGCTCGCGACCCAGCGACACCAACTCAATCATTTCATCAACGCGGCGATTGAGGTTCGGCACGCGGTTCATGCCGCCGACAAACTGCAAAAATTCTTTCACGTACATGTCGAGGTAGAGCGGATTGTGTTCGGGCAAATAGCCCACCCTGCGGCGCACTTCCATCGGATCATCCATCACATCAAAGCCGCACACCTTGGCGCTGCCCCCTGATGGCGGAATAAAGCAGGTAAGGATCTTCATCAAGGTTGATTTCCCGGCTCCGTTCGGACCCAAAAATCCAATCACCTCACCCGTTTTCACGCTGAATGAAATCGAATCAAGCGCCTTCTGTTCGCCGTAAAACTTACTTATCTCTTTAATTTCTATCGACATACTTGAAATTTAGCCATCCGGCCGTTTAGGCCGAAAACCAATAAACACCCAAATGTACGCTGAATCGCTTGATTAACGCGTGCCAAATCAATGGTCTGAAAAGCGCGCGACATCGCTACCTTTGCGGCATGAAATCGAGGTGCACGCAGTGAAAGGTCGCGTCATTAAATCAACAGGCAAGTTTTGCGACGTCTTAACCGACGACGGCAGCGTAATCAGCTGCGCCGTAAAGGGCAAATTCCGCATTCAGGGGCTTACGACCACGAATCCGCTGGCCGTGGGCGATTTGGTTGAGTACAGCGTTGAAGTTGACGGCGGCGGGGTGATTCATACCATTGCGCCGCGCAAAAATTACATCATTCGCAAGAGTGTAAATTTGAGTCACCAAGCGCACATTGTGGCGTGCAACATTGACCGTGCATATTTGGTGGTCACGCTGGCTGATCCGCCCACCTCAACGGGTTTCATTGATCGATTTTTGGTCACTGCCGAGGCGTATGGCGTGCCGACCACCTTGGTTTTTAACAAAATCGACACCTACTCAGAAAATGCGCTCGACATGCTCGAGTACCGCGAAGAAATTTACGGCATGTGCGGTTATGAAACCCTACGCGTATCTGCGCTTACAGGTGAGGGTGTTCTCGGCCTAGCCGGCCAGATGCGCGGGCAGTTGAACATGGTATCAGGCCATTCAGGGGTTGGAAAAAGTACATTAATCAATCGCTTGATCCCCGGGAAGAACATCAAAACCGGCGAAGTGTCGGTTGCCCATAAAAAAGGGAAACACACAACCACCTTTGCCGAGATGCATCTTTTGCCGGAAGGCGGATTTATTATTGACACGCCGGGCATCAAAGGCTTCGGCTTGGTTGATTTGCCCAAGGAAGAGCTGCACCACCATTTCCCCGAGCTGTTTAATCTGCTGCCTGAGTGCAAGTTTCACAACTGTTTACACATCAATGAGCCCGGTTGCGCCGTGCGGAAAGCCCTCGAAACGGGCGATGTTCCGCAAGAGCGGTACGACAATTATTTGAGCATGTATTACGAAGATGAAGGGCCGTATCGGTTGTGATGGGGAGCCGCGTGATAGAACGCGGTGGTGATTTTATTTACGGCATGAATGCCAAGGGCGCGGTGGGGATATGATTCGCGGCATAAATGCCGAGGGCGCGATAAATCGTGCCCCTACTCTGCCACAAACGCCGGGACAAGCAGCGGCGCGGTGCGGTAATCGATTTCGAGGCCGTCGTCAACTTTCTTCAGGCTCTTGCCGGCTGAACGCAACAAGGCCTCCCCCGCAGCAATGTCCCACAACATGCAAGGCGAAAAACGCGGGTACAAATCGGCGCTGCCCTCAACGATGCGGCAAAACTTGAGCGCGCTGCCCGATCGCTCTACAACCAGCCCGTCGTGCTCTTCGCGCAATTTCTCAATGTAATTCATGGTTGACTCTCGCAAATGTGAACGACTCACCACCGCGGTCAAACTCTCGGTGGTTTGATCAGGCAAGGCCACATAAGCGGCCGACGCACCCAAGCGACGTAAATCAGCCTCCGTCGCGCGCACCGGACCCATCGCAGGATGCGTGAGGTAGCAAATGCGCTGCTCAGGAATACCAATGATGCCCAATGTTGGAACGCCGCGTTCAATGAGGGCGATATTGACCGTGTATTCGTCTTTGCCATCTACGTACTCGCGGGTACCATCGAGTGGATCGACGATCCAAAACCGGTTCCAATCTGCGCGTTGCGCATCTGACACTTGCGTTTCAGTTTCTTCGGTTAAAATCGGAATACCTGTGGTTTCAAGATGTTTTGTGATGATGGCATCGGCTTGCAAATCGGCGCTGGTCACGAGCGACGCATCGGGCTTGGTGGTGGTTGTATAACCTTCTTTTCGCGCCTTTCGCAGCTGCTCAGCGGCATCCAAGGCGGCGTGAATGGCTACATTGAGATACAAAAATGAAATTCCACTGTCGTCTTTTCGCATAGCCCAAAGATAAGGCGCATTACCCCCGCATTGCAAAGATTCAGCGGTGATTTATTTGGCTGTTTATCAATTCACGGGTTGCGGCGCTCGCCTGCCGCACCAAAGCGCCGAAGTTCTTATCTTGCGCGGCAAAGTTGACCCCATGAAAAGCCTGTTGCTTCGCATTTTACCGCACTTCGTTGCCGTTATCGTGTTCGCCGTTGTGGCCTCGTCGTTCTTCAGTCTTGCCTACGAAGGCTACGACCTTCGCCAAGGCGACATCGCTCAGTTCAAAGGCATGTCGAAAGAAATTGTCGACTACCGCAACACTTACGGTGAAGAACCTCTGTGGACGAACAGCATGTTTGGGGGTATGCCGGCCTACCAAATTTCGCTCGCACAAACCCGCAATGTGCCGCACCTCATTCAGCATACCGTGCGGCACCTTTTTCCTGGGCCTGTTGGCGCCCTCTTTTTGGCCATGCTCAGCTTCTACGTGTTAGGATTGTGCCTGCGCGCCAATCCGTGGCTCGCCATGGGTGTCGCCATCGCCTTCGGTTTGTCAAGCATTCACATTTTGTACCTCGGTGCGGGCCACCTTTCTAAAGTCAATGCCATTGCCTTGATGCCCGGTGTCTTAGGCGGCGTAATCTTGACCTTTCGAGGCAAGATTCTCACAGGCGCAGCCGTTACCGCCCTCTTTTTGGGTATGCAAATCGCAGCCAACCACTTGCAAATGACTTACTACCTCGTATTCTTGGTAGCATTTGTTGCAATTGCAGAGATGATTCGCTTGTTCATGGCGAAGGAAGCAAAACGTGCAATCGTCGCGGCGGCCGCCTTGGCGGGGGCTGCGCTCATTGCGGTGCTCCCAAACATGACCACCATGATCACTACCTATGGGTACAGCAAATACACGACGCGCGGCACAACCGAACTCACCCGAACAGCCGACGGCCAAGCGGCTACCAGCGAAGGATTGAACCGCGAATACATGCTCGAATACAGCATGTCGCGCGGTGAATTCTGGTCGATGCTCGTGCCCAACATCAAAGGCGGACAGTCGGGCGCCATTGGAGCCGACCGCCAAAACCTCGATAAAGTAAGTCCCGAATACGCCGAAAACGTTGCCCAGTCAAACCGGTATTGGGGCGACCAATTGTTTACCGGCGGAGCCTTTTATTTCGGTGCATTCATTATGGCCTTGTTCATCATCGCGTTGTTTGCAGCGCGCGATCGCCTCAAATGGCCGTTTTTATTGCTGACCATTTTGGCCATTATGCTGTCATGGAAGGCCCCCAACTTCATCGGGAACTTCTTCATCGACCATGTACCGATGTTCTCAAAATTCCGCGACACGAAAATGATGCTGGTGCTGGTTTCGATCATGGCTCCCACCTTGGCCCTGCTCTTCATGCAAGAGTTGCTCGATCGCGCCGATGCAAACCGCCAAAAGCTCATCTTGGCGGGCAGTGGCGTGGTGCTTGTGCTTCTGATTTTATTCGTCGCGGCGCCCGGTGCATTGTTCGATTTTATTTCGCCCCAAGAACATGCACAGTTTGACAATTACATCACTGAATCAAACGGCGATGCCCAAACTGAGCGTTACATTCAAGGCTTCATTGACCAACTTGAAGTGGTGCGCCAAGGCATCATGCGCACCGACGCACTGCGCTCGCTTCTTTTTGCCATTTTAGCCATCGGCTTGGTGTTTGCCCTTGACCGCAAAAAACTGCCGCTGCCGGCTGCCTTTGTTGCGCTGGCCTTGCTCGTGTTGATCGACCAATACAGCGTCAACCGCCGCTACCTCAACAACGAAAAAGTCGGCAAAGACTATGCGCATTGGCAACCCGCCATCGAGAAGCAATACCCGCATCACCCCACCCCGGCTGATCAAATCATTCAATCGCTCGAATTCGATAGCCGCACGGCCCTGTTACCCGAGGTAAATGAGCAGGCCAAAGCAGCGCAAGACGAAGCCAAAGAAAACATTGAAGTCTTGAATCGTCAAGAACGCGAACTGTATCGCGACCGCATCGCGGCGGCTGCGCAATCGGGCGTATTGAACCTCAACTCAAACTACCGTGTGCTCAATTTACGCAATCCGTTTGCCGATGCCCGCACCAGCTATTTCCACAAATCGCTCGGCGGGTACCACGGAGCGAAATTGCGCCGCTACCAAGAACTCATCGACTTCCACTTGAACAACGAACTTGAAGTATTCTTCAGCAAGGTCAATGAGGTGGGCTTGGTTGTACTCGAAGAGCTGCCGGTGATCAACATGCTCAATGCCAAGTACCTGATTTACGATGTAAACGGAGAGCCGATTACCAACCCCTACGCCAATGGCAACGCATGGTTCGTTGGCGAAGTCGATTGGGCCGGCAACGGCGACGAAGAAATCGACTTCATGGTCAACTTCGATTCGAAGGCAACAGCGGTCGTCAACCGCTCGTTCAAAGCCCTCGCGCCTGCAGCCATCGTACCCGATTCAACCGCTACAATTGAGCTGGTGGCATACCTGCCCAATCATTTAGAGTACACCACCAACTGCGCAACCGAGCAACTTGCCGTATTCTCAGAAATCTATTACCCCGATGGCTGGCAAGCATCCATCGACAACGAGGCGGTAGAGCACATCCGCGCCAACTATGTTTTGCGGGCTTTGCGTGTCCCTCCAGGAAAACATACGATCACCTTCACGTTTGAGCCTGCATCCTATGCGAGCGGACAAACACTTGCGGGCATCGGTTCAGGTTTGTTTGTGCTCTTGCTGGCAAGCAGTTTGTTTGTCGCCTTCCGCACACGCACAAACGATGATGTTGCTTAACATCGGCACCGATGTTGCGCTTCCGCTGTGCTGGGCCCTCGTGTTGGGCCTTGTGCTTTATTTCAAAACACCCTTTCGCAGCACAGCACCCGACCGCCGTTGGCTCGTTACCCTATTTGCGCTGAAGCTGTTGGCTGGAGGTGCTTTGTGGTACATCTACACGGCCTACTTCCCTTACCGCAGCACCAGCGACTCGTTTCGCTACTTCGACGACGCCATGCGCATCAATGCCTGGGGAAAAGATCACCCCCAGGTCTGGTTCCAATTTTTCTTTGGCTACAAACTCGATCAGGCCACGTTGCAGTCGGTGTATGATGGCTTGTGCTGCTGGCAGTCGAGCTACAGCTATGGCATTGCCAACGACAATCCGACCATCATCCGCCTCAATATGCTCCTGGGCTTGGTCAGCGGCGGAGGGTACGGCACACATGTTGTCTTCCATTGTTTTCTTGCGCTGATTGGCCTGTTGGCCTTGCACCGGGGTTTGCACAAACTTTTCCCGAGCCTCTTCAGCCGCCAGCGTGCGGTGAACCTGGCCTTTGCTGGCATGGCGCTCTTCCCAACGGTGCTGTTTTGGAGCTCCTCGGTGCTCAAAGAAGTCCCCCTGGTTTTCGGCTTGGGCATGCTCATTCTGGCGCTGGCCGGTGTTTTGCACAAGCAGTGGTGGCACCTGGTGACCTTGTTTTTGGCCCTGCTTTTATTGCTCAACATCAAGCCCTATGTACTGGTGACCTTGCTCCCTGCATTGGTCGCATGGGTGATTGTACAGCGCACAAATTGGCGGCCAGCCCTCGTTTTTCCTGCTGTGCTCGTTCTCGCATACGCCCTTGCCGTGAACGCTGCGGTGGTTTATCCACCGGGAGACCTGCTCTACATCCTGCAAAAAAAGCAAACTGATTTTTACAACGTCGCACGCGCAAATGATGCGGGCAGCACGGTGAGCATATCGCCGGTTGATCAACATCCAATAGGCTTTCTTCGCGACCTGCCCGAGCGCGTAACACTGACCTACCTGCGGCCCTTTCCCAGCGAGGTGCGCAACGCGTTGCAAGCGCTGGCGGCCGCTGAAAACTTCATTTTTTTGTTCTGTTTCTTAGGTATCGTGTTCTATTTCGGGCGTTTTTCTCGCGCCCTAGCGGGCGGATGGTCTGACCCCGACGGTGCTGCACCGCATCGCGAATTGTCGCTCCTATTCTGGTTTGTCGTGGCCTTTGCTTTAACATTTGGCGCCATCGCCGGATCAACGGTGCCCGTGTTAGGCGCCCTGGTGCGTTACAAGTTACCGGTACTCCTCTTTTTTGGTGCTTTGGTCGGCTTGGTGCTTGACCGCATCCTTTTACAGGTTGCCCAGCAACGAAACCGCTAATCTAAAAAGCGCGCACGCTCCTCGGGCGAAGGCATGCGGCAAGTGCTCCGTTGCCCGAACCACTTCAGACGCCGGTTCGCGATGTAACGGTAGCACGCATCCCGCCATTTCGGCGGAAATAAAAAAAACACCCGCGCCAATGACCATGGGAAACCCAGCAATTTAGCAACTTTCAAAGCAGCTGTTGATTGCGTGTACACGGCACCGGCGTCATAAAAAACCACCGTATCAACCTGTGCACGCAAGGCTTCAGGCAGCAGTTCAGCCGCGGTTTTACCTTGCAGAGGGGCAAAAAGCAAGTGTTTTTGATGATCGTGACGAATCAAGAAATCAACTGAGCGGTTGCACAAATTGCAATACCCGTCGAAGAAGAGGATGCGCTGCATGAACCAAAAATACGATGTTCACGGGCGCGAAAACCATTCATCTATTTTTAACTTTTCGTGAAAACTTAAGCCAAAGGCAAATGTTACCTTTGGCACCAACTCTTTCTGGAGCCTTGACCATTGCATGATTTGTAAACCGAAATTACCGCGCATCGCTGCTGACATGAGCGCAGAATCTCTGCAAACCGAAATTCATCGTGTTTTGCCGCGTCGTTGGGTCACCCCATGGGATGCTTTGGCACACCCCGCCTCGGTGTTTTTGAACTCAGCCTATTTGCGCGCGCTCGACGAGGGCAGTGAGGCCATTGCCTGTTATCACGTGGTATTCACCCAGCAAAAAACCGTGGTGGGCATTGCGGCATTTCAGCGCGTAACGGTCGAGCAAGGCTCCGGCGAACCTGCAGAGCAGGGGCAATCGGTGATTCGCCAAGTGGCCCGTAAAATCATGACGCATGGCCATGAGCGCGTGCAGGTGCTCGTTCTCGGCAACAGCTTCGCCACAGGTGAACATGCCTTCGCTTTTGATCAACGCGTAGCCACAGCTGACCAAATTAAACTGGTAACCGAAGCCGCTGCATCGATTCGCAAAATCGCCGAAGAAACCGGCGAGAAAATTCAGGGCACGTTGATTAAAGACTTTTTCGAGGGTCCGTTCAGCAGTGAAAAACCGTTCAAAACGGCCCGCTATGCATCGGTCGCTTCGTCACCCAATAACCTCATGCCTGTGCTGGCCGAATGGCGCAACTTCGACGATTACCTCCACGCGCTGATCTCCAAATACCGCACCAAGGCCAAAGCCGCGTTGAGGCGCGCTGAAGACCTTGAAATCAGAGCCTTGAATCGCACCGAAATCACGGCGCATGCGGCGCAATTGCACCAATTGTATTTGAATGTGCGCGCTCGAGCCGATTTCAAGCTGGGCGAATTGGGAACAAACGCCTTGCCTTTGTTTGCCGAATACATGCCCAACGACTTCGCGTTGTATGGCTATTTTTTTAAAGGCCAACTCGTCGGATTTCAAACCACTTTTCGCAATGGCAAGTGCCTCGATGCACACTTCGTAGGCATCAACTACGACCTCAATGCAAGCTTGGGCATTTACCCGCGCATGTTGTACCACTTCATTGAATTGGCCATCGCGGGCGACTTTGACCGCATCAATTTCGGACGAACCGCCACGGAGATCAAGAGCACTGTTGGGGCTTTCCCTGTGCAGATGTACAGCTACTTGCGGCACAGCAGTTCTACATCAAACACCTTGTTGCGCTGGTTTTCGTCGGTATTGAGCCCTGAAGTTGAGCCTGCACATGCGGCATTCAAGGTCACCGAAATCAAAAAAATGGTGCAATCAGAGCGTTACAGCTTTGTGGCATCCGCGTTATAAATCGGGGTCGTGCTGACCTCCAACTTTTGATCAATGAAGCTTCGTGAACCTTTGCTCATATTCATTTTGGCCGCTGCGCAATTCACGCACATCGTTGATTTCATGATCATGATGCCCTTGGGCGACATTTTGCAACGCGAACTGAGCATCACCCCTTTTCAATTTTCAGCATTGGTTTCAGCCTACCCCATGGCAGCTTTTTTGAGCAGCCTCTTTGGGGTGTTCTTTCTCGATAAATTCGACCGCAAAAAAGCGTTGGCGGTGGCGTACACAGGCTTCGTTTTGGGCACGCTTTCGAGTGCCATCATTCCCACCACGGCCGACCAAGAATTGAACTACATTTTATTCATTGCAACCCGCTTAATCACTGGTTTGGCGGGGGGTATATTGAGTGCATTGGTTTTGTCGATTGTGGGCGATGTAATACCCTTGGCACGTCGCGGTAAAGCGATGGGCTACATCACCATGGCCTTTTCGTTGGCTGCCGTTTTGGGCGTGCCAATGGCGCTTGAGCTGGTGAATCGCTTCGACAACAATTGGCACCTTCCGTTCTATATGGTGGGTGGCATGGGTGCTTTCGTTGTGGCCATGATTCTGCTTTTCATCCCGCCCATTCGCACGCATTTAGAGGCCCAAATCACACGGCCGCATCCTTTTGAAGTGCTGCGCAAGGCACGGCAGTTGCCCAATCAGCAAATGGCCTTGCTCTTTATGGTGCTGCTGGTTTTGGGGCAGTTCACGGTGATTCCATTCATTACGCCGTACATGATCAATAACGTCGGACTCACCCAAGCACAAATTCCGCTCATCTATTTGGTTGGAGGCGCGTGCACGGTGATCAGCTCGCCCATTGTTGGCCGCTTGGTTGATCGGTACGGACGAAAAAAAGTATTCTATACCATGGCCACCGGTTCAGTGATTCCGCTGCTGTTAACCACACACATGTGGCCTGCCCCCTTGGCTTTGGTGCTCTCGATTTCAGGCCTGTTCTTCATCTTTATCTCTGGGCGCATGATCCCCGCCAATACCATGCTCACCACGGTAGTTCGTCCCGAGAACCGCGGCGGCTTTATGAGTTTAAACGCCAGCGTCATGTCGCTCTCGAGCGGTTTGGCCGCCTTACTTTCGGGGAGCATCATCACCCAAGCCGGTGAGGGCGCCCCGCTTGAGCACTTCTCTACCGTTGGTTACATTGCAGCCGGCAGCACCTTGCTGGCTCTGGTCTTGGCCTACCGCTTAACCGAATCAGCGGGCTTGCTGAAGAGTGAAAGTTGAATCGTCGTATCTTTGAGGCTGCATGGGACTGCTCAACCGTTTTTTTAGTCGATCGAAGGCCTTAAGCCCCCTTGATTTATCGGTGGTGGGTATTGACATGCACTCGCACCTCATACCCGGGGTCGACGATGGCTCGCCTGACATGGAGGCTACCTTGCATTTGTTGCGCGGATTCATTGATTTGGGCTACCGCAAGGTCATCACTACGCCGCATATCATGAGCGACTACTACCGCAACACCTCAGCGGGTTTATTAGCTGGGCGTGATGCGGTGATTTCTGCCTGCCGGCAGGATGGGCTCGATATCGCATTTGACGTTGCCGCCGAGTACTACCTCGATGAACACTTCGTGAAACTCATTGAGGATGGCGACATCCTCACCATGGGAAACCGTGCTGTACTTTTTGAATTGCCGTTTATGGGCGAGCCTGACATGCTCAAAAGCGTCTTGTTTCAGTTGCAAATGGCCGGGTACAAGCCCATTTTAGCCCACCCTGAGCGCTATGCTTACTGGCACCGCGAGCCTCAAAAATTCAAAGATTTGGTTGACCGTGACGTCACCTTACAACTCAACACGGGTTCATTGAGTGGCTTTTACGGCCCTGGCGTGCAAAAGTGTGGTGAATGGCTCATCGAGCAAGGATTGATCAGCTATGTCGCGAGCGACTGCCACCATCCGGGGCACCTCAATTTACTTCATGAAGTGCGCACCTCGCCGCACTTGCATCGCTTGGTTGATTCAGGAAAATTATTGAACAGCACCCTCTAGGCGCCTACTCAGCCACCAACTTCAGCCAATCGCACCACTAAGCCGTCCATGTCATCGGTGAGGTGCAACTGGCAACCTAAACGACTGTTTCGCTCAACGAAGAAGGCTTGATCGAGCATATTCTCCTCGTCTTCTCCCATTTCATGCAAGGCATGGTCACTCTCAATGTACATGTGGCACGATGCGCACATGGCCATGCCGCCGCAGGTACCTTCAACCGGTAGCTCATAGCTTTTGCAGAGCTCCATCATGTTCATGTTCATATCGGTTGGCGCATCGAGTTCGTGCGCAGCCCCTGCTCGGTCAATGACCGTTACTTTGATAATGCCCATAATCAGAATCCGTTAACCCCGTTGACCGTGGTGTACTTCAATACGTAGTTTTTATCGGGATAGATGCGTTTGAAAGCACTCTGCACCATAAGCGTTCCTTCATGGAAACCGCATAAGATCAGCTTCAGTTTTCCCGGGTAAGTATTCACATCGCCGATCGCGTAAATACCGGGGATGTTTGTGCTGTAATCGAAGGTATCAACCTCGATTGAGTTCTTCGAAATATTCAAACCCCAATCGGCAATTGGCCCCAGTTTTGGCGACAAGCCAAACAACGGCATCCAATGATCGACCTCATGGCGCACCATGCCTTGCGGGGTTTCGATGTTTACCGCTTCGAGTTTACCATCGCCCTCAAGGCTCATGATTTCAGCGTCGGTGTAGAGTTTGATTTTTCCGGCAGCGGCCATATCCATCACCTTTTGCACACTGTCGAGGTGCCCGCGGAACGACGAACGACGATGCACCATGGCAACTTCGGCGGCAACACCTTCAGCCAAGAAGATGGTCCAGTCGAGGGCTGAATCACCGCCTCCTGAAATTACCACGCGCTTGCCTTTGTAGAAGTTGGGGTCTTTGATGAAGTACTCCACCCCTTTGTCTTCGTACAGATCAAGGTTTTCAACAGGAGGTTTACGCGGCTCGAATGAACCGAGACCGCCTGCGATGGCAACCACCGGTGCAAGGTGTTTTGTGCCCTTGTTGGTGGTTACAATGAACTTGTCATCGGCTGTTTTCTCAATCGATTCAGCGCGTTCACCGAGGGTAAAACCGGGTTTAAACGGCTCGGCCTGTTTGAGTAGGTTGTCGATCAAATCGCCTGCTAAGATTTCCGGAAAAGCCGGAATATCGTAGATGGGTTTCTTCGGGTAAATTTCACTGCACTGTCCGCCTGCTTGTGGCAACGCATCAATGAGGTGGCAACGCAACTTCAGCAATCCTGCTTCGAATACCGTAAACAATCCTACCGGACCGGCACCGATGATGAGGATATCTGTTTCAATCATGTCTGAAAATTTGGGGCAAAAGTACTCAATTCGCACGAGTCAACTATGACTTGCGTCAGAGGAACACATGAGCGGGGTTCAATGTTCCCATCCGGCCGTTTAGGCCGAGAAAAAAATACTTAAAACTTAGTCTGCGATGACGATTCGGCGGGTTTCAGTTACCGCACCTGAAATGATGCGCAGCATGTATGCACCTTTCGCAAAGTCGCTCAGCTGTAAGATTTCAGTGACCGCGGTTGTTTGCCGATCGATGACGCGTTGACCGCGCAAATCGAACAACTGCACGCGCTTTACGCCGAGGGGCAAATTGGCCAACGTGATGCTTTCACGCGCGGGATTTGGGTACACCTCGAAGTCGAGTGCAATTTGCTCTGGAGTATTGAGCGTAACCTCGCGGTATTCGCAGCTGAGCGGTTCTTGCGGACAAACCAAATGGCCGAGGAAATTGGCCGTGATGGCTCGTGTGGTATCGTAGTACATGGCATTGCCAACGTGGGGTACGTGGTCGGCTCCATAGTGGGGAACGAAGCAGTTTGTAACACCTATTTCATCTGCTCGTTCATGTATGCTAGCGCTGCCATCAACCACCGTAATATCAACGAGGCCGAACAATTGCAACATGGCTGTACCGTAAGGCACGGTGCCGTCTTCATCGCCGTGGAAGCTCAAAACGGGCACGTCACCGGCTTGCATCCAATCGGCATCACCGAGTGCACCAGCGATGTTGACCACGCCCGCAATGGCTGATGAATAGCCTTCGTTGCCGCTGGTGCCCTCTAAGCCCCCGCCTAAACCGGGCAGCGACTGGTCAACCACAGCTGGGATTTCAGATTCTTGATCGAGGTATCCGCAGTGCAAGGCCACGAATCCGCCTGCTGAAACGCCGGCCATGTAAATGTGGTCGGGATCAATGAGGTATGAATTGCCGTTTTCGGCCACATCTTTTCTAAAGAAACGCACAGCAGCTTTGGCATCGTGGTAACCGCGAATCACAGCTTGAAAAGCCGCTTGCTCAAGTTCGAGTGCAAAGGGCAAGCCCAAGCGGTAATTGATTGATGCAACTACGTACCCCATTTTGCTGAGGTCGGCAGCCAACGGCACCACATCTGCTCCAATTTTGCTGCCGCCCACGAACGAGCCGCCATGTACTAAAATCACGAGCGGTCGTGCCACTTCAGTGTCGCCGAACGGGCGATACACATCGAGGAGCAGGTTGACGTTGCCACCATTCAAATCAAGGTTTGCACCGTATTGTATATCTGAGGTTACGGTGTAGTCGTTGAACACCTGATTGAAGTAACGGTTGCCATCGCATTGGGCAATTGCCGCAGTCGAGAGGAGCGCGCAAGCGCAAAGAGTCAGTAAAGAAATTCTCATGGTATTGTTTTGGAAGCCGAATATTAAGAAAAAACCAGTAGCGGTGCAATGTTTTGCGGCGAAGGGGTTTGGACGCGTGTTGAAGGCTATGGCTCGGCGGCGCGGGGTAAACACTTCACGCAACCTTTAAAATGTTTACCAACTGCAATGCATTGCACGCGGTAACATTTTTCAGAAGCTCGAAAAAAGTGCCCCCACCGATTTGAAATGCGTTGATCTTTTCGTTTTATGGACATAGGGACGCCGCTTCGAGGAGGATGGAGCACTGCTTTTTTGGTAAACAACGAATTGCAGTTCTGAGTTTGACTAAAGACGTGGAGGACTGCCCCGTTCCGCATGCCTTTACGAAGCGCTTATCGCAAGTTGCGCGCACTTTACTTCGGCGTGTTTGGTTGCTTATGACGTTTGAACGAATGTTTACCCTCCTTACTTCATGTTTAAACCTGTGTGGGCAACATTTTCTTGTTTGGCACGTATTAAGAAGGTAAGCGAGAGCGCAGATGGGCTCGGTTCACCTCTGATTGCCAACTTTTGCGTACCTTCACTGATCATTTGAATCTGCATGGAGAGCTTATCATACAAATCTGAGATTAGGGACACGTTCTCTAGAGTTCGTGATTTCTCATACCAAGAAAAACGTTCTCCGCTCATTATTGAAGAGCGCGTTAATCAATTCTTGGATGCAATTCTTGAGCTCAAGTCGAAACTGCAAGAGAAAACAGGGAAGCTTGTTGATGTCAATGCCAGAATGGAGCAATTGACTTGGTTTAATAATGTGGATGAAGAGGGTTTAATGGTGCTTAATGATTTAATTGCTGCTGCTAAAGACCTTCGAAGTTCATTGGTGCGTCAATATGTCGCTATAACCCCACTCACAAAGCAAGGTATTGCGAAACAAGAAATTAAAGACTTCAAATACGCAATTGATGATTTACGTGAATCAATTGAAGATTTGGAGTCTGTGTTTTTCTTTCTCCCTGAAATGCCAGATTTTAAAGAAACCACCAAGAAGCTTACGCTAATCTGAAATGAAGATTTATTGTTTGGAAGATTTCAAAGTTGAGTTTGAGAAGCTTCAATCAAAAAAATCTTATCAGGGATTAGAGACGCAGGTCATCTCCTATTTTTTCGGAAAGACCTCCGAACAACTCGCCAATGGGACGAGGCTTAATCATAGCTCAGAGGTTCCGTACATTAAGAAACGCCTCGACGGAAGTGGAGGGTTTAGAGCATACTATTTACTCTTGCTTAAAGACGAAAAATTAGTTCTAATGTTCGTCCATCCTAAAACTGGTTCTTTAGGAGCATCGAATATTGATGATAATTACAAGGCTTACCTCTATAAAAAGGTTCTCGCATGTATTGAATCAGATGAGCTGTATGAGCTGGTTTTAAACGATGAGCAATCGAACATTCAATTTGAACGGAAGTCGAAGGACTGATTGACAAATTTCATCATGTGTTTGCCAAAAATGGGGAACACTTTTTTGGCCCTGAAATAATTGTTACCCATGCCATTAAGTGGGGCAACCGTTCTTATTAGCAGACGCAAAGCATTGCGTCTCTACAGTGAAAACCAAAAAACCACTGGTAAACACTTTACGCGCCGTTTAAAATGTTTACCAACGTCATTCATTAATCTCGCAAGAAGGCACGTAGCATAGAATCTTTGATATGGGTGGCAAAAATGCCAAGCAGGTAGATGCCGTGCCTACGGCACTCAAGGTGCGCGCGCGTCGCATCCACGGGTTGAAACCCGTGGCTACCGAGATTTCACCCCGCTGGGGCGGGTGTGTGCCTTGCCATCACGCGACGCAACCAAAACACGGGGTAAACATTTCACGCAGCGTTTAAAATGTTTACCGCCAACCGAAATCAAAAATCGGGTAACACTTTTTTTGCTTTGAAATAAATGTTACCACTCACTCAACGTCAAAACCGGGTAACACTTTTTTTGGCCTTGAAATAAATGTTACCGCTCAGTCGAATCAAAAACCGGGTAACACTTTTTTTGGCGTTGAAATAAATGTTACCCCTACAAAGGAATCGCCTCTCCGAGGCGAGCTGAACGCTGCTTTTTGGCCGTCTAAAGTCTCTCAGTCTAAAGTCTAACGTCTCCCCCCGGCATAAATGCCGAGGACGCGATGAATCGCGTCCCTACTAGACATAAATACCGAAGACGCGATAAATCGCGTTACAACGCAGGAACAGAAATGGTTTCAACCGTGCGCACTTGCGGTACAGCCGCCATGATCGCACGTTGTACGCCCGCCTTGGTGGTGGCGCTGATTGAGCAATTGGAGCACGCGCCTAGGAGTTCAACGCGGACGTCAAATTCGGGGCTGATCTCAAGCAATCGGATGTCGCCGCCGTCGTACTGAAGGTGCGGGCGCAGTTGATCGAGCGATGCCTTGATCTTTTCTTCGATGATGTCTCGTTCACTCATGAGCTTACGCAGTCGGGTATTGCATTTTCACGTCAACCGTTTGGGTTGGTGGTTGATTCTCAACACGCTGTTGCACGACGCTAACAAAGTTACGGATAATGTTCTGGAAGGCGACCTCAGGGATGGTTCCTTCTTGCAGAACGGCCGGACGTCCGACATCGCCCGCCTCGCGAATGCTCTGTACGATGGGCAATTCACCCAAAAACGGTATGTTGAGTTGCGTGGCGAGGTTGCGCGCTCCGTCTTGTCCGAACAAATAATACTTGCGATCGGGTAAATCAGGCGGCGAAAAATAACTCATGTTCTCAATGAGGCCCAGCACGGGCACATTGATGCTGTCGAGTTGAAACATGGCAACCCCCTTGCGGGCATCGGCCAAGGCCACCTCTTGCGGGGTCGATACAATCACCACACCGGTGAGCGGCACGGCTTGCACCAACGACAGGTGAATGTCGCCCGTTCCTGGTGGAAGGTCAACGATCATGTAATCGAGATCGCCCCACCATGCATCCATGAAGAGTTGGCTGAGTGCCTTGGAGGCCATGGCACCGCGCCAAACAATGGCCTGTGAAACATCGGCGAAGAAACCGATCGACAACACCTTTACGCCATAATTTTGCAGCGGTTCAATGTATTGTTTGCCCGCGATTTCAACCGCGCGGGGCTTTTCATGCACAAGGTCGAACATGAGCGGTGCTGACGGACCGTACACATCGGCATCAACCAAACCTACCGCGAAGCCTTGCGCAGCCAAGCCTGCAGCCAAATTTGCTGCAACTGTCGATTTGCCTACGCCGCCCTTGCCTGACGCAACCGCGATGATGTGCTTCACCCCGGGGAGCACCCGCCGTGTATCAGCCGTTTGCTCGTCTTTCGGCAGGGCAATGGCCGTGACATCTACTTTAAGCTGATCACCGAAATGGCGTTGGAGCGCGAAAATCACTGCATCTTCCATGCGTTTGCGGCTGTGCATGGCAGGGTTGCTCACCTTCACCTTCAAACTCACGTGGTTGTCGCCTACTTTCAATTCATCGACCAAGTTGAGGGCAATGACATCCTTCTTCAGATCTGGCTCATGGACATGCTGCAGGGCAGCGATCACATTTTCACGGTTCAGCTCTTGTTTGCTCATGGTGCAAAAATACGACGAAAAGCGTGACATGACCGTTTTGTTTCAGCCTTTCATAGCAACGGCTGAACCCATCCGCGCAGCGGAAACCAAAACAAAAAGAAACACCATTTGTAGTTGCATGAGCCCCGAAGCGGCTTAGCCATTCAGCGTTTCAGGATCCCAAAAAAGCGCATCAAATTGACGCACCGCATGGTCTACAACCTCAATGCCTTCAGCCTCGAGCAAGTGTTGCATCTCCATGGGATCGCGAAAATGCATACGTCCGGTCAGCGCCCCAAAGCGATTCACCACGCGATGCGCAGGCACGGGCGGCAGCACGCCGAAACTCGCGTTCATGGCGTAGCCAACCATGCGCGACGATCGCGCAACACCCAAATAGCGGGCAATGGCGCCGTAACTGGTCACGCGGCCGGGCGGAATGAGCCGAACAACATCGTACACATCACTGAAAAAATCGTCGCCATACGAGGTGTAGCGCGCCACGGTCAGATTTTTATTTGCAAGAAGTGAATTTTCTTGCCCATCTCGAGCCACATGGTTTCGTAATAGGTGCGAATGTTCAAAATATCGCGCAGGGTGTCGTCAACCTCATGCACCAACTTCCCGTACACATCGTCGCTCGCGAGCAAGATTTCGTACTTCTGTTCTTGGTACTGTTCAAGCGACCAATGGTAGAGCAAATCGCTGTCGGTTTTCACGTGAATGAGGCTGCCGGGCTTCAGAAACTGACGGTAGCGGTCGATGAACGCCGGCCCTGTAATGCGCTTGCTCCCCTTTTCGTCTTTCGGTTGCGGATCAGAGAATGTGAGCCAAATCTCTTCGGCTTCGTTTTCGGTAAAAAAGCGGTTGATGAATTCGAGGCGTGTGCGCAAAAACGCGACGTTTTTTAGGCCTTCTTTCGCTGAAATTTTCGCCCCGCGGTTGAAGCGATGTCCTTTAATATCAACACCAATGAAGTTGCGATGGGGGTATCGTCGGGCGAGCTCAACGGTGTATTCACCTTTGCCGCAACCCAGTTCGAGTGTAATGGGGTTTTGGTTTCCGAAAACCTTTTCGTGCCACTCGCCCTTCATAAAATCTTGGCCGTCAACCGCGTTTTCGAGCGGTGGTTCAAACACATGCGAGAAGGTTTTATTCTCGTTCCACTTCTTTAGTTTTCCGGTACCCATAACGGCGTGATCATTGCGGCGGTAAATTTAGTGTAATTTCGGGGTATGAACGGTCAACGTGTGCTCTTTGCGGTTCTCGATTGGGGCTTGGGTCATGCTACGCGCAGTGTTCCGTTGGTTTTAGGCTTGCTATCGCAAGGATGCGTGGTGACCTTAGCCTCACGGGGCAAAGCCCTGCAGTGGCTGGGTGACCGATTTCCGGCATTGGATGTACTTGAAATGCCGCAGCCTGACATTCGTTACAGTCGCTACCTGAATGGATGGCGCATCGCTTCGCAAGGATGGAAGGTTTTAAGCAGTGTGGAGCGCGAGTTGGCGTTTACGGCCGACGCGGTTGAACGCTTGGGAATCACGCACATTTACAGCGACAATTGTTACGGCGTTCGGCATCCGAACGTACAATCAACCCTCATCACCCACCAATTGAACTTACCCGTGCCCCGTGTGTTTCGGCGGTTTGCAAATGCGCAGTTGCACAAATTGCTTCGGTTATTTGATCGCATTTGGGTGCCTGATTATGCTGATTTTCCGGGTTTGGGTGGATGGCTTTCGCATGGCGAGTTTGATTTCGAAGTTGAGTACATTGGTCCGCAATCGCACTTGGTTTCGGCGCCCACGTTGGTGTTGGATGAGTCGGTTTCGTGTGTAGCCCTGATTTCAGGATTGGAGCCCCACCGCAGCCGTTTCTTGGCGAAGGTCTTGCGTGAATTTAAGGCTTCGAATCAGCGCGCGGTGATTTTTACGGGTGCGGTGACCCCGCATGTCGAAACCCAAGGGCATGTGACCTTGTACGGACATGCGACTCCGGCCTTGATCAAGGCGCATTTGCAGCAGGCCGAGGTGATTGTTTGCCGCAGCGGCTACAGCAGCCTCATGGATTTGCATGCCTTGGGGCTCACCCCTACCCGTTTAGAGGCTACCCCCGGGCAGTGGGAACAGGAATATTTGGCGCGGTTGCATGCACCGCAAGGGGGGTGATGGGTGTTGGCATTTGGGGTGGTAAACATTTTCGCGTGCCGTTTAAAATGTTTACCAACTGCTGAAATCACACGCGGTAACATTTTCAAAAGCTTTGAAAAAAATGTTACCTCCTACCCGAAATCAAAAACTGGGTAACACTTTTTTCGGTCTTGAAAAAATGGTTACCTCTCACTCGAAACCAAAAACCAGGTAACACTTTTTTTGGCCTCAAAAAAAAGGTTACCACTGCGTGAAATCAAAAATCGAGTAACACTTTTTTTGGCTTTGAAATAAATGTTACCACTCACTCGAAACCAAAACCGGGTAACACATTTTTTGGCCTTGAAAAAATTGTCACCACTACAAAGGAATCGCCGCTCCGAGGTGAACTGAACGCTGCTTAGTTGCCGTCCAAAGTCTAAAGTCTCCTAGTCTAAAGTCTATCAGTCTAAAGTCTATCAGTCTAACACCTCACCCCACCACCAGCCGGGCCCATTGGAGCACGCGGCCGGCGTGGCGCAGCGAGAGGATGTAGCTGCCGGCAGCTAGTTCAGGCAAATACCATTGCGTGCTCAAACCGGCATAACCGGCACTAATGCGCGCGATCAAGCGCCCGTCGCTGCCGTGCACTTCGTAGTTTGCCCCTTC
>CAMCHP010000015.1 GCA_945874695.1 Chryseobacterium gleum | reverse complement strand
CAACATCGCCTTGCTCAACGGTTTGTTGTGCCTTTTGAAATGCCTCATCACCGCGAAGTTCAGTTACAAGTGTTTTAAAGCCTGCGACTTCATCCGGCCGTAAGGCCGAAAGCTCAAAAACACTAATCGTTGCCAATCCACGCTCAACTTCAACCCATTCATTTTGGGTTCTTGTGTTCAATTCAAGATCAATGCTTGTCATGCGTGCTTGGGCGAGGTCACGGTCGCTTTCACGGTTCGGATCATCAATAATTTGGGTCAATTCAGCCAATTCCTTTTCAAGTTCACCTGTAGAACGTGATTGCACATCCACGTTCGAGATGCTCTGAATGCTCGGTGTTGAATTAACCCCAGATGAAGCCACCGAATTGGGTTCACTCACCGATAGACTGAGCGCCAAATCGCTTTGGTAATTGGCTAGTTTTGCCTTAGCCATGCCCAGTTGCTCATTCACCCTGTTGAGTTCTGCTTGATCCGCTTGATTTGTGCGGTCATAACGCTCCATAACTTGTTCCAAAGCGCTGATGTACGCTTCGGTCAATTCGATTTGTTGCTCCGTTTTTAATTTGAAGTTGGCATCTTCCTCGAGAATCGCTCGTTGGTCATTCTCCCAGGCAACCTGAAGGTCTTGCAGCGAAGTTTCGGTTGCCAAATAGGCTTGAAGTTGGAGCAATTGGTTGCGATCTTTGACGAGCGTCTCAACTTCTGCAGCGTCATCACTCGCAATAATAGCATTCTCTATAGCTTGCAGGTCGGCGTCAATTTGTGCTTGCGTCGCATTGATCTGCGCCGACTTTTGCTGCCATTGAGCCAAATCTCCCGCTTGTGCTGATGCAGCAGCTTCAGTTGATGTTGCGCTCAAATAACGCTCACGTATAATTTGCTCTGCCAACTTAGGTTCAATCGTGGTAAGTTGAGGCACTGCTACCTCGTTTTGCAACTCACTTCGGTACGCGAGCGCATTGCCCAATTCACGTTCACGCCAGGTTACTTCATCAGGCGACAAAGACTTCAGATCAACTGTTTGCAAGAAGCGAATCTGCTCATCAACCCTCTTCAACTCAATGCTTCGGAGTGCGTCAGCCTGAGCATCAACCGAAATGCCCCGCTCTGAGAGGCCAGCAAGAGCCGCGGTGTAATCTGTCCGAAGGCCCGCAATTGGCTTCAGCTCTAGGTCTAGCGCAACGGCCTTCGCGCTGAGTGTTGGCAACAATGATACATCAACTCTGCGGCGTTCAGCTTCAGAATCAAGTAATGCTAAAGTTTCGCTATCGTCAATTTGTAATAAGGCCAAACGTTGCCGTGACGCTTCAAGCTCTGCAGCCAACATCGCTGCTTGTTGCTGATCATAGGGTGCGTAGTCACCAACAACTTGCTCTCCAACGGCACCTTCTAAAATTTGTTTTTGAGCCAGCAAGTCTTGCTGATCCGCATTAAGTTTTAAAAGCATCTGCTGACGATCAGCCAGTTCATTGTCGAGCGCATTTACTTCTTCATCAATGCGCTCTAATTCAAGTTGTAACTGTGTTTGCGAATTCTTCTTAGTGGCAACATCGAGTTCGCGCTGAACTTGTTTGCGGCGCGTAAGTGCTGCTGCACGCTCTTCATCAAGCACATCGATGCGTTTTTTAGTTGCTTCAGTAGCCCGGATTTTCTCAGTCATTTCCAAATCGACCTCGCTCACTGCGGGGAGAAAGATTTGAGGTCCCATGGTTTTTTCTTGATAGTGCGCTGATAGCACGCTCAAAGCCGCTTCCAATTCGCCATTGGCCAAATCAACTTGCAGTTGGGAGTTTTCCGCCTGACGGCGGGATGCAGCTGCTTTCAACTGCACCTCATTACCATGTAACCGCTTGGCGGTAGCAAATGCGTTATCTGCGACACGCTGTTGTTCTTGCGCTTCAGTGATTAGCTTATTGTATTCGGTTAAGGCTGCGACATAGCGCACCTTGTCATCCTTGTTCACGCCTTGCATCACAGCTTCAGCCGCTTTCATGCTTTTTGCTGCAGCTGCCTGCGAACGGATGGCTTCATCGACGAGCCTCGCTGCATGTTCTTTCGCACGCGTTTCAATGCGCGCTTGTTCTTCAGCCAATTGATTAATTTCTTCAAGTACCGTTGACAATTCAACCGAACGGTCAAATCCAGCTAGCACCAACAAGTCCTCCTTTTTAATAGCTTCACGCAGCGTGCCCTCTTCTTCAGGTTGCTGTTCAGCTGCTTTCAAACGATCTGCCGTAGCATTCACATCCAAACCTGCACGTCGCCGCAATGCATCTGACGCCAATTCGGCCAGGTTCATATCAAGCGGTTCTTCAAACCGATTGGTGATGATGAGTTTTTCTACACCATTTTCATTGACGATTCGCAGCTCTTGAGCCAATGCAACCGATTGGTCATAAACAGGAACCGTGAAAACGCCACTGTGCCGAACGGCACCTCCTTTCGGATGAACCTCTATTTTGTACTTCCCTGGTTTTGGCAGCTCGAGCAAGTAACCGTTGGCAGTTGCGTCAGCCGTAGTCTCAAGAATCGGTTTGCCTGTGAGCTCGTCGGAGATAACAATACTCGCTCGGACATCAACACCCGGCGCATCTGGTTTATAGGCCCCGGCAATGAACATCAAATTAACGGGCAAACTTTTAACTAAGACTTTATAGACGTTCAGTTCGCCTTGTCCACTGTTTCTGCTTGAAGCGAAGTATGCTGCTTGACCCAATGAATCAACCACATAAAATAAATCGTCATCAGGTGTATTAACAGCAAAATCGAGGTTTACAGGTTGGCTGAAAGAACCTGTATTGCGATCATACGTGCTTTTAAAAATATCGTACCCCCCCATGCTGTTATGTCCGCGCGATGCGAAATAAAAGGTTTTACCATCGGGATGCATGAAGGCGAAGTCTTCGTCTTCGGGCGTATTGATGACATCAGGTAAGCGCTCAGGTGTTGAAAAGGAACCGCCCGCGAGCAAATCAGCGCGGTAAAGGTCTTTACCCGTTTTCCCATCTTTACCGTAGCTCGTGAAGTAAATCGTTATGGCATTTCCAGGGTAGTGAATGATGCTCACCAAGCCCATTTTCTGATCATACTTAGAAAGCAGTTCGTCAGGCGTGCGAAGTACACGACCACCGATTTCTTCGAGGTTGTAATAGCGGAAAAAATCGTCGGCGGTCGCTTGCGTTTTCTCAAGCACAACAACGTCGCGAATGTTCGTCAGCAGGCGCTCTCCTTGGCCGCACATGCGCAAGTTGGTAGCTGCAGGAAGTGGCTTTTTATCTTTTGGTCCGAGCCTTTCGAGGTAGGTTTTATAGGAAGCTGACGCTTTGGTAAAGTCGTAATTTAAGTGATAGGCTTTACCGAGATAAAAGTGAACCCTGTTATCAGTGCACCCCTTTTTTATCGCAAAAGTCAAGTGTTTTATCGCCGTTTCTTTGGGAACACTGGCATACAAGCTTGTCGCTCCGAAACGAAAATTATAATCGGGGTCATTGGGCTTTAAACTGACCAGTTGGCTGTAAAGCGGATAAGCCGCCGCAAACTGCTCCAGCTCAAAAAGTTCCGCAGCTCGAACAGCAAGGTCATCGCCTCCATCTTTGGAGCCTTGTGCCACTGCTTTGTGCAGGAAGCTTAACGTGAATACCACCACTATTGTGGCATACGCAAGTATGTTAACTCGGGGTGTAGAGACCAAAACAGTTGTTGTTTTCTTCAACTTAGTGAAAGTTAGGCATTTCTGCTTCGTTTCACGACATTGCGGTACAAATATCAGACAAGTCTGACACATGACCGTATTCTTTTACGCCTGGAGCTGCCTGAAGGTTACAATGGTCACCAAGTAAGATCGTATAGCTTTGTACATTTGTCAAAATTTATAAATCATGCCGAAAGGAGTTTTTCAAATACCTTATCCGGTCAATGAGCCTGTGTTAGCTTATAAACCAGGTTCACCGGAGCGCGAAGCATTGCAGCGCGCATACAACGAACTGTACAACCAAGAAGCCGTCGACATTCCGATGTACATTAACGGCCAAGCAGTGCGCACTGCCGATAAACGCCCCATGTCACCTCCACATGAGTACCGTAAGGTACTCGGGCACTTCAATTATGGAGATTCGAGTCATGTTCACGCTGCAATTGATGCCGCTTTATCGGTACGCTCGGCATGGGCAGGCTTAGCATGGGAGCAACGGGCGAGTATTTTCTTACGCGCAGCAGAGCTACTCGCTGGCCCCTTTCGGGCGCGGATGAACGCAGCAACGATGCTGGCGCAGTCAAAAAATTGTTTCCAAGCAGAGATTGATGCGGCATGCGAACTCATCGATTTCTTTCGTTGGAATGCCTACTTCATGCAAGAAATTTACCAAGTGCAACCCGATTCAGCTGCTGGAATATGGAATCGCCTTGAATACCGTGCGTTGGAAGGTTTCGTTTTTGCTGTTACGCCTTTCAACTTTACCAGTATCGCCGCTAATTTACCGGCAGCGCCTGCGATGATGGGCAACGTAGTGATTTGGAAGCCCGCAGAAAGCCAGGTATACAGCGCCCAAGTGATCATGGAACTTTTACATGCTGCTGGTTTGCCTGATGGCGTAATCAACATGATCACGGTTGACGGACCAACTGCCGGTGATATCATTTTCGAGCATCGTGAATTTGCTGGATTGCACTTCACAGGTTCTACAGGTGTTTTCAGAAACCTCTGGAAAACCATCGGAAATAACATCGATAAATACCGTTCTTTCCCGCGCATTGTTGGAGAAACAGGCGGCAAAGACTTCGTTGTAGCCCATGCGTCGGCCGATGCGAAAGAAGTTGCGACAGCCCTATCGCGTGGTGCTTTTGAGTTTCAAGGACAAAAGTGTTCAGCTGCGAGCCGTGCTTACATCCCATCAAACTTGTGGAATGATGTCCGTGAGTATTTAGAAGCTGACCTCAAGAGTTTTAAAATGGGCAGCCCTGCTGATTTTGGTAATTTCATTAATGCCGTCATCGATCGAAGGGCTTTTGACAAAATTGCGGGATACATCGACGCTGTTAAGGCAAGTTCAGACGCAGAGGTTATTATTGGAGGAAACTGTGACGACTCAATTGGATATTTCATCGAACCAACTGTCGTGCTAACAAAACAGCCTAAGTCACGCACCATGTGCGAGGAGATTTTTGGTCCAGTTCTCACCATTTATGTTTACCCTGAGCATGACTTTGAATCGACCTTGAAATTGGTTGATGAAACAAGTGAGTATGCATTAACTGGGGCAATTTTCGCGCGCGACCGTTACGCGATCGAGCGAGCGGCAAAGTTATTGGAGAATGCCGCAGGGAATTTCTACATCAACGACAAGCCAACAGGAGCTGTGGTCGGTCAGCAGCCCTTCGGTGGGGCTCGTGCTTCAGGCACGAACGACAAAGCAGGTGCCCCCATGAATCTCTTGCGTTGGGTCTCAGCACGAACAATCAAGGAGACGTTTGTCACGCCCAAAGACTACCGCTACCCTTTCCTAGGGTGAACCATGAAGGCATAAAAAAAGGGACTCATTTAGAGTCCCTTTTTTATGCTTCAATACTTGAATGCCGATTAATCAATCTTCAACGGTATCACCGCCATCCATGATGTCTGGAGCGATTTCGTCAGATAATTTACCTTCATTGATCAACATTTCACGGTAGCGCTCATCATACGGAGCAATCAATCGACCGTTTTCGTCGATCCACTTAGAAAGTACCAAATATTTCTCTTTCTTGCCATCTTCTCCTACAGTGTCAATACGACCGTGAATAGCACGCAGTCTGAAAGAACTATTCAGAATGCTCGCACGGGCATTTTTTCGTTTTGATTCTGGTAAGTTGTGCAAAACCATCGCGTCGCGAATCATCTCTGCATAGCTAATCGGGCGATCAGCCTGACGCAAACGGCGTAAGATAAAATTACCCCAAACCGATTTTGGTCCGCGCTTTTTACGTCGACGACGTTTTTGCTTTCCATCCTCTTCGTCGTAATCGTAGGCACGATCTAATCGTGCTTTCGGTGTTGAAGGCAATGGTCGGCGATCATGAACACTTGAAACATCACTCCCTAACCGCTTCAGCACAGAGCTGATATGGTCAAGTCGAATTTTCAAATCCACATATTCACGCTCGTAACCATTGCGCAAGTCATCCATTTCTTGCTTTGAAAGCAAGACTTCTACTAAATCATTTTTCCCCATAGTCTTTTGTATTCGGTCCTACTCGAATGACACAAAGTTACAATTGTCAAACAATTATCAGTTCTTTTTAATCGAAATCTTCGTTAAAATCAAGGAAAAACATGTCGAAGATTGGTTGAGTTGACCAATAAACATTCACACGAAACAGTAACAGGTCGAAGCATTTATTTTATTGATCGATAAAAATATTTTTTTTATCGAAGAACAGGGAGATACAATCAGTAGCGAAAACTGATAAATATCTCTAAGCGAAAATCACAGTTCTAAAGGTTTTTAACCCAGGTTTGAGACGAAGAAAGCACCTCTATTTTCTGATTTGCACCATCTTCAATCGAAGGCTCTAAATCTATAATAAGCCGATGAATTCCAACCGCTAAATCTTTAGAAAAAACAGGTTCAACTGAATTAGAATTATCACGATTTAATTTGATAGAAATTCGGTCGGGTTGCATCATTTTTATTGTGATTTCGGCCTGAACGGCCGGATGATCACCTACCACGTGAAAAGCTTCAATTGAAAAATACTTTGCGCTCAAACGGTCTTTTTGCAATGCGCCGAGTAAACGCTTATATAGGATATAAGCCAGAATAACGATCAGCGTTATCAATAACGCCGAACTTAAATTTTCAAGAATTGTAGCCATTTAACTTACAATGAAATGATACCCCCCAGTGAAGACACTTCACGGTAGCGGTCAAAGATTTGGTCTGCATCGAGCATCATCGCCCGAACAGTTACACTCGTATATTTCCCGTTTGAGCTCAAACGGGAACGAAACTCAGCTGACTCACCAAAGATCTCATGAATACGAGCTAATTTGTGATCGTCAGAGGTCAAAACGAACTTAAACATATACACCGACGGCCAAGAATGCTCTTGGTCGAGTCGTTTCCTTAGGGCTTCAAGCCGCTCTCTTTCTTCATCCATGGTGCAAAGATACGACTACTGCAGTCCTGAAAAAAAATCTGACCTTCACTCAAATGCTGATTAATTTTGCTTTGATTTGAACGCTTCAACATTTCAGGTGTACTGATATATATGATAGACAAGTTCACTAAACATTTGTTTCTTGGTTTGATCGCATGGGGCATTTCAGTTGCAGCAGCAGGTCAGATTGCCCGCCCGGGGGGTACAGACGAGTTTATTGATCGCTACCTTGCGCTCCGTAACACGGCTTGGAATGGCCCTGAAAAAATACTGTCAAAAGAGGAAGCATCTACTTTGACTGCGCTAGTTAATGAACTTAGAACCATCGATTCAACATCTTTCGCTTACCACTATCTGGCATATACTGACCAACCCTATCGTTCAAGTGCAGCGACGCATTTAACGGTGGCCAAACAGCTCCGTCCTACGCATGAAGGAGTGTTGCACGCAGCCATTCAAAACGCTCACTTCACCGGGAATGCGAGTGCACTGCGTAAAGCACTTCAGGATTTTCGATCAAGTGGCTACGACTGGCCTGCCGAGGAATTGACTTACCACCGCCATGTTTTGACTTCTCTCCCCCAAAAAGCCATTTTGATTACCAATGGCGATGAGGATACGCACCCATTGCTCCTGCTGCAGTACCTGCAGGGCGTGCGTTCAGACGTGTTCATTATTCGCGCCGATTTTTTGCAACATGCGTCGTTCTTGAAACAGACACCAGTTCCCGCAAAAGGCCATCATAAATTTGTATCCGCTAGTCGAAGTAGCGCTGTGGCCGCGGCTTTCAATGTATTTCCTGCCGAACGTATTCATCTAGCGCTTACTTTGCCGCCAAGCTGGCTCCAAAGGCACACGGATGGCGTTATCAATGGCTTGTCAATAGGCCGAATGCATCGAAACCACACTTTGGAACAATTGGTGCAACGCACCGCCGATATTTCACCTGCAAAGGTAAATCCGTCACCCCAAGGCGCCCACCGCTTTGATCGCAATTACCTTCCCTTGTTCGTGATTCTTGAAGATTACCACAAGAAAACGGCGAGTGGCAAGGCGCAAGGGTACACCGATGCCATTGCGCGCATCAAACCTAAATTAAAGAATCAACGCGTACTCGATAATCTCCCCCGTTGATGCGCGCGTTTTTTCAGCCAAAATATAAATCACTCACTGATGAAGAGCTGGCCAAACGGAGCGCTTCAGGAGACGAACGCGCATTTGAAGTGTTGTACGAACGTTTCAGCAAGCCCCTTTTGCGCTATTTTATGAAGATGCTGCGCAACGATCGAGACTTTGCTGAAGATCAAGTTCAAGACCTCTTCATGAAGTTAATCAACAAACCCGAATCGTTCGATGCTTCGCGTTCTTTCAAGACCTGGATTTTCAGTGTGGCGCACAACCAATGCAAGAATGTTTATCGGCATGAGGCTGTGGTCGAGGCAGCCAGTTCTACAATCGCGCTTGATTTGCGTGAATCAGAGCTGTCATTCAGCGAGAAAAGGCATGATTTCAATGCTTTTCAAGATGCGTTAGCTCATGTGTTGAATGAACTCGATGTTGATCGCCGAACAACATTCTTGCTGCGCTACGAACAAGAATTGTCGATCAAAGAAATCAGCGAATGCATGCAATGCAGCGAAGGAACGGTTAAGTCACGCCTTTTCTACACCTTGAAAATTTTGAGCGAACGCCTTGGCGCATTTAAAAACCTCCTATTCACAGATAAAAAATGAAGAAACACCACATATATGACCCGGAAGACCTTGAGTCGTTGATGATCAATAAATCATTCGACGAACTTTTGGATGCCGAACGCGAGTTTGCCCTTCGGCATGTCGAAGATGCGCAAGCTTATGATACCATGCGCGCTACGTTGCTTGCCGTTTTGGTCGAGTCCAAAACCTTTGATAAAGGCTTTACACCACCGTCACCCCATCGAAAATCAGCCTTGCTTGACGCCTACCGTGGTAAACATGCCCAAACGAAACGTCCGCTCTTTTCACTGAATGGCATTAGCTTATTGGTTGATGGTTTACGTGAGAAAACCTGGCAACAAGCAATGGGTTTGGCCTTCATCTTTCTGCTTGCTCTTGGCATTTGGTATGTCGCCTCTAACGATTTAACTCCTGCCCAGCACCTGGCCCAAAACGATCAACGGGAAACATTGCAAACACGTACAATACCCGCCGATAGCGACCTTGAAGAAGTGCAGTCATCTGAAATTGCCCTTTCTGAGTCGGTAGAAAACGAGGTTGGTGAGCGCGTTGAAAGTGTCGAAGATTTTGAGCTTTTGGCCTCTGAAGAAGCTGACGTCGCGCCTGAAACCAGAGACATGACTGAGGCGATAGAACCATCTATATCAGAAGACAAGGTTGCTGAAAGCACGAGTACAGCCTTTACACTCCAAAGCCCAGCTGCTGTAAGCCTCAATCAACTTTCAGAAGTTACTACAACGCGATCGGTTTCGCAAGGCGTAACGCTCAATAGTGCGAGTGAAATGGACCGTGAAACCACATTGACATCAATTTTGCAATCCACTGAAAACTTGATGTCTACACAAGTAATGCGCGATGTGCTCGGTGAAATGACGCCCGCCGAGTAGTATTAGCCACTGATCGATGGCAGAACCACCGTTTTTCGGTTGGCAAATGCAAGCATACCATCGCGACCGAGTTCTCGCCCGAAGCCCGAGTGCTTCACCCCACCAAACGGGAGCACTGGATCTGAATAAACGATATCGTTTAAAAACACGGCTCCTTCAATGAAGGCATCAATTTGGCGCAGCACTTCGTCGGTTTGTGCAGTGAATATTGAAACTCCCAAGCCAAATCGCGTTGCATTGCTCAACATTACAGCCGACTCGAAAGTTGAAAATGTACTTACCGAAACAACCGGACCAAAGGTTTCTTCAGCGAAAACAGGGTGTGAAGGGCCTGCGTTTGTTAGCAGAGTTGGTGTAAACACATGACCATCCATGCGATTGCCACTGTTTAAAACGGCACCCATTTTGATGCTTTGAGCGACCTGCTGCAATAATGTGGTTGCGAATTCAGGTTTAGCCAACGGACCAATGTCTGTAGATTCAAGGGCCGGGTTGCCAAGCTTGAGCGCCGCCATCCGCCCGTTTAGGGCGAAAACAAAATCGTCAGCAATGTCGGCATGCAAAATAAGCCGTTTTGCCGCAATGCAGCTTTGGCCGTTATTCTGAAATCGGCCCACCATGAAACGATCAAGGGCATGTGCAATGTCAGCATCTGGAAAAACAATGAACGCATTGCTCCCGCCCAATTCGAGCACCACAGGCTTAATGGCGGCCCCCGCTGCTGCTGCAACCGAGCGTCCTGCAGCTTCACTTCCCGTGAATGCAACACCCGCAATGCGGCGATCAGAAATCACCTCAGCTACCCGATCGCCTGCGATAAATAGCGCGGTCAGCAGATGCTTTGGCGCGCCAGCCTTGATCAGCAGTGCGGTAATGGCCTGGGCACATGCAGAAACATTTGATGCATGCTTTAAAACCATGGTATTTCCGAGGGCAATTGCTGGTACAAGAGCCCGGAACACTTGCCAAAATGGGAAATTCCAGGGCATAATGGCTAAAATAACACCTAAGGGCTCATTCAGCACGCGGGCTTCACGCTGAGGCGTTGCGATAACCTCAGAAGCGAGCCAATTCGCAGCTTGATCTGCCACAGTACGGCAAAGCAGTGCACATTTGTCAATTTCGGCCCGACTTTGCACGATGGGCTTGCCCATTTCTTGCGTGATAAGCTGAGCCAACGTTTCGCGCTCATGATCAAGTGCAGCTGCAATTGCGCGGCACAAGGCCGTACGTTCGCTCAAAGGTGTGCTTTTCCAACTCGTGAAGCAGGCCTGGGCATTCTCAAGTTTTTCTTCGATGGTTTTCGGCCTATCGGCCGGATGCTCGTCAAAAGCCAGCTGAGTGAATGGATTGATCGAATAGTGGATGGGATATTCAGCCATGCTAGATTTTATTGGCGAAGAATTCAGGGATTCTTAACCACCGGTATTCGAGGTAGTCAGCTGTGCGTTGAGCCATCTTTTTGGTGTGAAGTTTCTCAACGAGTGCTAAAGAAAGGTCCATGCCTGCTGAAATTCCGCCGCTTGTGAGCAGCTTCCCGGCAGCGACATAGCGCAAATTGGGCATTCCTAATGCTGAAGGCGCAAGTTGCCGAATCACCGGGAAGGTGAGCCGATGCGTGGTATACACCTTATTGTCAAGCCAGCCATTTTTTGCTGCGAGCATTGCACCACTGCATACCGTCATGGTGCATTCAGATTCAAGGAAAAGCTTTGCGAGTATGTGCAGAACATTTTCATTCTGAACGAGTTCATGGGTTCCCTCGCCTCCGGGAATCACCAGTATATCAATCGGCGGAAGATTGTCAAAATTAAACTTGGGGAGAACTTGCAACCCATTTACAGTTTCAACCACCCCGTCACCCTCAGCAAAGGTGAATGTGTCGAAGCAGCTGAAGTCATGCAATTCGTTCGCGACAGAAAAAACTTCAAAAGGCCCCGTAAAGTCGAGTGCCTCTACCCCATCGAAGATGAAAATACCAACACGGCGATTGACCAAGTTATTAATTCTTCTTGAGTGTATAGCTCGATGCTTCCTTACCTGTGAGGGGCTCACCAATTTGATCTAAACAAGTGATTTGGTTTTCCCCAACACCGTAAATGTAGTACATGTATGAGGGGTCTATGCCCAACATTTTAATTCGCGTACCATCGTCAAGCCATTTGAAGGTGCCTTGTGCTTCGTAGGGAGATACCTGTTTGCCTTTGTAAATTGCTTTTGCGGTAAAAGACTGATCACTATTCAGCGTAATGGTCGTCTCAACGCCTTCGCAGTCTTCGCAAGGGAGAATAGCGGTGTAGGTACCCGTCCAATCGATATTCAAACTTGAACTGTAAACGGGGTCAGCATTTGATCCTTCAGCAATTTGATTGGATGCCGATTGATTAGCCTGTTCAACATTTGTTGCATTCTCTGAAGCATTATCAGTTTGCGCATTCTCTTCGTTACCCGAATTGCAAGCAAATAATGCCGTAGCGGCTAAAACAAAAAACAGACGATACATAGGTTCCAATATTTAGTACCTGCGAAGATAAGGAATTGGTTGTATTGCGATCAAGGTTTGCTCAAGAAACGAGATATTTACAAGCTAGCTGAAATCAAACGTATAAAACTTAACAAGAATTCATATGGATGACGTTTTATTGATACCCTGCGTTGGTCCGAAACTCCCCTATCGAGCTCGCGCATGTGAACTATATCAAGGCCCCTTATTTGCCGCGTGTTTGGCTTATGCTGATCGACTTCGTCCGAGCAAAACCTATATACTCTCTGCACTTCATGGCTTGGTTGACCTGGAACAAGAACTAGCACCGTATGATGTTACGCTGCGAACATTACCTGAACCCTACCGAACGCAACACCCCAATGTGAGGGTATTAACTGACGCGGAACTGGATCAGTGGGCTATCGACGTGATTTCTGCTTTGCAATTGCATCATGATCTTGATTTAACCCGCTTCACCGTTTTGGCAGACACGAACTACATTGAACCGATTCGTCATGCCTTAAGGCACATCAATGAGCCACTTGCCGGGGTGTCGCTCGAAGATCGTGCGGCAGCTTTGAATAAATTGGTGGAGACAATGCCTAGATTCTAGGTCTTTAGAACGAAAATAGACTGAGAAAATAGATCATATCATCAACGTTGACAATGCCATCTCCATTAAAGTCGCCGATGCAATCTATCGTGCAACCAAAATCTGCTACAAAAAGGAGAAAATCGTCAATGGTTAAGAGTCCGTCTTCATTGAGGTCAATTTCAGTCGGAAATGGTTCTGGGATAACGCCGAAACCTTCATAGCACCCCTGATCAACGGTTTGGTTTTGAATGCGTGCTGCGCCACTCAAGTCAAAGCTGCTAAAAACGAAATTGTTTTCACCCGCATCGAGGCACGGTGAAAACGCTTGCACGTGAAAGTCTGTGTCTTGAATTTCAACGCTGGCACCGCTTCCAGCCGAGGGCATCACAAAGAGCGGATCCGTTTCAATCATGTTTGTCACAATCCCCACCGAGCTGGTGCCGAGGGCGAGAGAAGAAAGCCCGTTTTGGACGGTTGAATTTACGAACGACGGACTGCAGTAATTCGCTAGGTAGTCTTGAACGGCAATTGCGCCTCCCCCTTGCGCGGTGTTTCCCCAAAGGATGCAATTGTTGAAGGTTGGGTCGCTATCCCAATATAAGCTAGCAACACCTCCATTGCCAGCTGCATGATTATTGGCGAAAGTACAATTGGTAATTGTAGGGTCAGAAAACTGAACCACGCGCAGTGCTCCTCCGACATTTGAGGCCTCATTGTTGGCAAAAAGGCAATTCTCAAATGAAGCGGTGATGTTATAAATAAGCGCTACCGCTCCGCCATTGGTAGCTAGGTTATTTGTGAACGTGCAGCGATTAAAAGCGATATCAGCTATGTCATCTACAATTACTGCTCCACCTTGTGTAGCGGCATTGTTAGAAAACGTGCAATTGGTGACTGTTGCGATGTTTCCATCGTTGAAGAAAATACCACCGCCGTTGTTATTGTTCGATTGGTTTGATTGGAAGGTATCGCCGTTGAAGTTCACTTTACATTCGATTGAACGAATGGCTCCCCCCTGCATGTTAGCCGAATTCAAGGTGAAGGTGTTGTTTGAATATTGGATTACACCTGCTTGCACGTAGGCTTGCCAAATCGCTCCGCCTGAAACTGATGCGAAATTGAGTAGAAACTCATTTCCTGTTATCGTAGGAACAACGTTGGAACGAATATCGATTGCCCCAGCTGACGGCGCTGAGTTCGCTCGAAAAACATTATTTTGAATGAGCGGTGTAGTTGCCAAGTTATTTCGCCAGATTGAAATTGCTCCACCTGAAAAAGTTGCCGAATTATTTCTAAAATAGTTATTCGAAATTACGGGCGAGGCATCTGCAATGTATATAACCCCGCCATAGCTCGAACTGCCCGTCGCGTTGTTATGGAAGTAATTGTTGCGAATGTATATACCTGTTGCATTCGCGATGTAAAAGAGTCCTGAACTGTGACCTATACAATGATGAACCCTTGAATTTTCAAATACCACTTTTGAACCGTTAACGATTGAAATTTTCCCGCTTTGCATATTCGAAATGCGGCAATGGTTAAATCGAGCAGTGTCTGACGTAGCCTGTAAGCTGTCGAGTCGGAAACCAATATTTCCGCCTGTAGCCCAAGTGAAGGTAATGGAGTCACCGGGAGCCCCTGAAGCATTGAAGTTTCCGAGAACACGCAAAAAATATGAACCTGTAAAGTTGACTTGAACCCCCGGCTGAATTTCAAGGCTTTCGCCGGGTGCCACCCGAATATTACCTAAGATGTTGTAAGGATTTCCTTCTGCCGTCCAAACACCTGATACGTTACCCGATGGAATGTCTGTTGCGTGGGCACGCGTTAAACCCAGAATTAGAAAACAAGCCAGAAATGCGGGTAAGAATCGAATCACAATCAAAGATACGAAATTGGCTAAAAATCATTCATCGGCCGATGAATCTGTGTCTTTTTCCAAGCCATCCGTTTCTGCATCGTTGCGTAACGAATTAGGCAGCACCTTCTTTGATTTTACGCCGAGTTTGCGCAATGCTTCAGCCTGTCCGATGAGATTGCCTCTTCCGTCTTTCAATTGTTTAAAGGCCTCATCGTAGCTCTTGCGTGATCGGTCGAGGTGCTCGCCTATCTTTTCAAGGTTTTCGACAAAACCGACGAACTTATCATAAAGGGCAGCACCCCGTTCAGCAATTGCGAGTGCATTTTGGCTTTGGTACTCGCGTTTCCATAGATCGACAATTAATTTGAGCGCCGCGATGAGGTTTGTCGGGCTGATGAACAAAATACGCTTGGTGTAGGCGTAGTTCCATAAGTTTTGATCATGCTGCAAAGCAACAATGTACGCAGGTTCATTAGGAACAAACATCATCACAAAATCGAGGCTCGCAGCGAAATCTTGGTAATTCTTGGCACTCAGTTGATCGATGTGTGTGCGCATCGACCGCAAGTGCTCTTCAACAGCCACTTTTTGCTCGGTAGGGTCGTCGGAAGATGCAAAACGGGTGTATGCGGTTAATGAAACCTTCGAGTCGATGATTACTTTGCGGTTGTCAGGGTAAGCGACAATGACATCGGGTTGCATTTTCTTTCCATCCTCATTCTTGTGGGGATTTCCATCCTCATCGCGCAAAAACTCTTGAGGGAAATATTCTCGGCCTTTCACCAAGCCCGACTGCTCCAAAATATTTTCCAAGATCATCTGTCCCCAATCGCCTTGGGTCTTTGAATTGCCTTTGAGCGCATTGGTAAGATTCTTGGCCTCCTCGCTGATTTGGTTGTTCAACACAACCAGCTTCTCAACCTCTTTGCCGAGCGAAAATCGCTCTTTCGACTCTGCATCGTAAACTTCTTCTACCTTTTTTCGAAAGCTCGAAATGTTATCGCCGAGCGGTTTCAAAATGAGTTCAAGTTGATCTTTGTTCTGGGCTGAGAATTTCACAGACTTCTCTTCAAGGATTTTAGAAGCGATGTTTTCGAACTCCATATTGAACTTCTTGCTCATGGATTCGAGGTCATCTTTTTGTGTTTCAAGACGAACTACTAAGGCTTCATTTTGCGCTCGCGCATGGGCCGCTTCTTGGCTTGATTTTGAAAGTGCATCGGCTGTTAGTTTAAGTTCTGCTTTCAGCTCATTTACCGCCTTCTGAAAAAACTCTTTTTGTTGTTTTTCAGACTCAATACCTGCCATTGCAGTTGCAAACTCACTCCGAACAGCTTGAATTTCAAGCTCTTTTTGCGCAACTATGTCTCTAGAAACCGAGTTGCTCTTCAATTTCAAACTGGCAATAAAATAACCCAATGCAGCCCCCGCGGCAAGTCCAATGATTAGTAGGAAAACGTCCATGATTTAAATTCCTTGATAAAACGAAGATAGGACATTCTGCCTTGTGGCTGAATGTCCTATCTTCAATGATATCAATACAAAAACCGAGGCGAAATCAGTGCTTTTCGACAATCAGTTTTTGTGTTGTGCTTTGATCCCCAACGTTTAAGCGAACGATGTACATGCCCGTTGCGAGGTGGCTGATGTCAATTGTGTAATTCTGGTTTCCAATCGTTTGCGCCGTTTCGGTGTAAACCAAACTGCCAAGCGCCGAAACAATTGAGATTTCAACAGGTACATTGATCAATGTAGGATTTGAACACGCAAAGGTTAAGCGATTATTTGCCGGGTTAGGGTACATCGTCCAAATCAATTCCGCTTGGTTGTTTGATTCGATACCTGTTCCGCTGCAGTCGGGGTGGTTCTGGGGAAGGAAATTGACCGATTTGGTGTTTTGTGTTACACTGCAAACCGAATTCTCGAGATCGTCGGCATTGGTATAAACCAAGCCCGTTAATACCCATTGGCCCGTTAGGTTAGGTAAGCCGTTTGCTGCTAAAACCCCACCTAAGGCAGCATCAATTGTTAGAGGTAACGTGACTCCAGTTAACACAAAACCAACGCCATTGCCACCGCCTCCGCCGTTAGGCGCAAATTGAATACCGTAACCAGCGCCCGCGGGAAGTTGCGCACCTGAGGCATTAAATGTTGTAGTCGCCGTAGGACAAATCGCTACGGAAAGAGGGGCATTTACTTGGCCTGCATTGCAGTTGTTTCCACCGCCACCACCGTTGCATGCATCGTAAGCTTCTTGGCAAATATCATCCCATTCAGTGTTGCAACAGTAATCATCCTCAGCGATCACAGCCTGCACGCAGGGATCATTGAATGGATAAGGAATCACCGCTTCACAATCTGTTGTGCCGTTTTCATCGATGCAGATGTCATACAGTTCTTGGCATTGGTTATCCCAAGCACCGTTGCAACAAAATTCATTTTCAACAATCACTGCGATAACACACGGATCAGTCAGTGGGTATGGAATTTCAGCCGTACAATCATCTCCACCACAAGGAGCATAGGTGCCATCGAGCGTTGTTAAACCGGAATTCCCAGGATCAAGAAAATCGCGCAAATCATCGCCCGGGTTTGAGCTCCAGTGATACGACATTTTCCCATAAAGATCAGGGCTGTTGGGGAAGTTGCAAAACGAGCTCCCCCCTGTCAACGTTCCGATGATGCGACCTTGGTTATCGAAAATTGGCGACCCTGACGAACCTCCTTCAGTTACCCCATGGCCGTTAGCGGTTCCTGTCCAAGTAACGGTCCAATGTGAACCGTTGGCTGATCCCCATGAACTTGAAACGAGGTTTGAAGTGTAGGTTGATATTTTTTTAATGTCACCTGAAGGATGGTGAATGCTCACACCCGAAGCACTGGTGACATTGTTTGATCGCCATCCGTTGTAATACGCGTTGAAGTTTGACGGCACGTTATTGTTCAACAACACGAGCAAAAAGTCTGAACCATTGTTTCCGCCACCATCGTCGCTATCTGCAATGCGCGCACATCCTGTGAGTGTATTGTTCGGGATTTGTGATTCGTTATTGGGCGAATTGCAACCCGAAGCTTCATAATTGAAATAAAACACCCATTGGTTCATGTTCGAAGTGGATGCATTCTCTCCACAGTGTAACGCGGTGAGGATGTAAGGTGAGCAATCGAGTGACGTATTGTTCACCAGCGATCCAGAGCACCAACCTGCGAACTGACCTTCAAAAACTAAGATGCGCACCACACCCCGCTTCTCATCTTGCCAGTTATTTCCCTCAGTGCAATTCACATTCACCTGACATGCTTCTGAATCACCGAAATCGCGATCTGAATCGATGTTCTCGGCCTCAGCAACCATGCGGTAAGCATGCAAAACACCAGCAATTGTGAAGTGGCCTTGGCTGCGCACAGCGGCTGGCTCATAGTACTCGACAATCACTTCGTTGCTCGGAATCAGCTGCGTACTGAAAACACCTGATGGATGGTTATTTCGGCTGGTGTAGCCCCCTAATTGATGCTGACCGTCTTTTGAATAGATATACAATTTAGCACCCGCTGGTATGGCAAAGTCTTCAAATTGAAAAGACAACGCAATGGCACCCGCTGAAAAGATGCCTTGACGCCAAATGCGGCCTCCATCAGACAGTTCGTGCCAGCCCTGTGATTCGTTTAGCGCTATACCCACCGGCAAAACACGGCCGATTTTGGGGTAATTGCCCATCTTTTCATCTTCTGTGTCTTCGGTTGCTATAAGTGCCAAATCAAATGCCGGCATCACAGCAAATTCAACTTCAGTTGAACTTAGGTTGTAAACGTGTGAAAGTGGTTGTCCACCACAATTAATTTGCGCTTGCAATGCGCTGGAAAGCAACAGTACCGCTGCAATCAGAGCGTAGAGTTTTGTCATTCTGGTTGGGTTACTTTAACGAATCTTTGTGTCCGAATCATACGGAGCGCGACGAAAATAGTTTTTTCAATTTAAACCCAACTTTAATAACATCCTGAATCACATTAAGATATCAACATTAACCGTTGAAAATGCTGCCGTTGACAAACACTTGCTTTACCAAACGGGCACCAAAGGCGTACGGGATAAAGTCTGGAGATGGAATGGGTTCGGTCAAGATCAAGTTTGCGCGCATGCCAGGTGATATTGCGCCTACCTCACCTTCCAATTCCATTGCGGCGGCGGCATTGAGTGTAGCCGCATTGATTGCTTCTGCGGGTAACATTCGCATTTGACTGCATGCCAAAGCCACAACCAGATGCATGTTTGCACTCGGCGCTGAGCCGGGGTTATAGTCGCTTGCTAAAGCGAGTGGCAATCCTGCATCCATCAGGGTACGCGCTGGCGTGTACGGAATGCCCAAAAACAGCGAACACCCGGGCAATGCCACGGGAATCGTACCTCCGCCCGATAGGGCGAAAACATCATCTTTAGTAAGTACTTCGAGGTGATCAACCGATAAGGCCCCGGCCGATACAGCTGCAGCTACACCACCGATGGCATGAAACTGATTCACGTGCACTTTGGCACGTAACCCAAATTTTGCCCCGGCAGTAATTATGTTCACGGTATCGTCTACATCAAAATAGCCCGATTCGCAGAACACATCAATATAATCAGCCAATTGCTCTTCGGCTACGCGAGGCAAAATGCGTTGAATCACCTCATTTACGTAGCCTTTGGTATCACCTTTGAACGCCTGTGGTACAGCGTGTGCCCCCAAGAAAGTGGCTTTAACGGGCACATCAACAGCGTGTTTAATGCGTTGAATTACCCGCAACATTTTGAGTTCAGCTTCAAGGCTCAAGCCATACCCGCTCTTGATTTCGAAGGCTAATGTCCCCATGAGCATGGCTTGCTTTACTCGGGCTAAAGATTCTTCAAACAGATCGTCTTCGTTGGCATTCGCCAGTTTGCTTGCTGAATTTAATATCCCTCCTCCCCGCGCGGCAATGTCGGCATAACTCAATCCGCGAATGCGGTCAACAAATTCAGATTCCCGCGTGCCTGCATGTACCATATGCGTATGCGAGTCTACAAAACCCGGCATTACAGATCCACCGTCGGCATCGATGACTTGGAGATCGCGCCAATCGCTTATTCCCGGCCAATTCTCCATGGATCCGTAATCAGCAATGCGGCCATCTTCAATGGCGAGCCAAGCATTTTCCAAAACAGGCAAATGCGCCATTTCTTTGCCGCGCAAAACTGCCGGTGGATCGTCAGAAACGCCAATGAGGAAACGAATATCTTTAATGAGTACTTTTTTCATGGGCTCCATTTTGGGTGCTTCAGAACCACTTGGCTGCTGCATCGAACCAAGATGGTAAGCCAAATGTGGCCCAAAAGTACAACCAATTGATTACCTTCCCCACATGAATCGGTGGCCCTTATACTTCGCCTTTATTGCTTCATTTTTGGGTGTATGTAATGCCTACAGCCAGTATGATTACGAGCCTGCAAGTTACCCCATGCCCACTGAACGCAACACATTGGGTGTCAACCTCACTCCTGCGGCCGTAGTCTTGTTCAACGGTTACCCCGTGATTCCGCGCTTCGGCTTGTATTACAAACGCCAAACAAAGCCCAACCGCAAGTTTCGGGTGCTTGCCAATTTTGAGAATATTGAACAATATGATGCCCAGCGCGATGCCTTTCCGGCGCAATTCACCGATACAACGGTTGTGTACGACGTGCGTGACCGCCATCATTACAACATCGACTTGCGATTAGGTTTTGAATTTTTCAAGCCTGGCGAGCGGTTTTCAATGATTTATGGCTTCGATGTTTTTGGCGGCATCGCTGTGCGAAACGATTTAAATATACTCACACCGTGGTATTTAGATCCCGAAATAGCTACATGGGTGCCGTCTCCTTTCGTTGTTTCTACGCGCGTTTCTCAAGAAATCACGTATGGCATTGCCGGACTTGACTTCTCCATTGCGCAGCGACTCGGCTTAAAAGATCATGTGTATTTAACCTTGCAGTGGATGCCTGAAGTCGTGATGCAATGGCCGCTGAATGAGCGCTATTCGGCCCCATCAGCGCGTATTGAAGCCCCGCCTACAACAATCAATTTTCGATTGCGGGGCATCGAACTTTATTTTCATTACAGCTTCTAAAAGTTGAACCTGAACATGCTTCACACGCTTCGTGTTAACTTCGCAAATAAATTGAGCCGCGCATGAGCAATACCTTCGGATCACGTTTTCGTTTGACCACTTTTGGAGAATCGCATGGAAATGCCATTGGAGGTGTACTCGATGGATGTCCGGCTGGAGTAGCGCTCAACCTCGATCACATTCAAGCTGCTCTTGATCGCCGCAAACCTGGGCAAAGTCGATTAACGACCCAACGAAAAGAAAGCGATACCGTGCAATTGCTCAGTGGTGTTTTCGAAGGAAAAACAACGGGCACGCCCATCGGATTCATTATTCCAAATACCGATGCACGCAGCGCTGACTACGATCAAATTCAAGCAGCCTATCGGCCCTCCCATGCCGACTATACCTACGATGCAAAATACGGAGCGCGCGACCACCGCGGTGGTGGACGTTCATCAGCGCGTGAAACGGCTTGCCGTGTGGTGGGAGGCGCAATTGCACAGCAGTTCCTCACGCATTTAGGTTTGTCGTTCAGTACCTATGTCGAGCGTATTCATACGGTGGCTTTAGGTTTCGACCTAAACGGTCGGATGTATGGCACCCGCGAGATCGAGGCGTCGCTGGTTCGCTGTCCACACCCTGAGACCGCGCAAAAGATGGAAGCACTGATCGACGAAGTGCGGAAGAAAGGCGACACTGTAGGTGGGGCTATACGTTGTATCGTTCGAGGTGTGCCTGCAGGATGGGGTCAACCTGTATTTAACAAACTGCATGCCGATTTGGGTGCTGCAATGCTGGGCATCAATGCCGTTAAAGGCTTTGAGTATGGAAGCGGCATCGCAGGAACCTACCACTACGGGTCGGAAGAAAATGATGGTTTTGTGTTCGAGGAAGGTCGCGTGCGCACGCTGACCAATCGCAGTGGCGGTATCCAAGGAGGGATTTCGAATGGATCAGACATCAGTTTTTCGGTGGCCTTCAAACCGGTTGCCACCATCATGAAAGCTCAACAAACGATTGATCAGGCAGGCAACGCCGTCGTTTTAGAAGGAAAAGGAAGGCACGACCCCTGTGTTTTGCCGCGAGCAGTTCCTATAGTTGAGGCCATGGCCGCTTTGGTATTGGCAGATCACGCATTACTCGCCCGCGCCGACCGCTTGTAACGAACGTTCGTTTTGCAGCCATTCTTTGAATGCGACTTGATTGCGTTCAAGGTAAAGGAGGTTACGTAGGTTATCGAAAGCGTGCTGGTTGAAACAATTTGGGTAGGCTTGCTGGAGCAATCCGAACCGACGCTGCTCATCTTCGATGCTTGTAATCAAAGCTTCAATTTGCTGCACGGTAAGGCATGAAGAATCAAATATCGCATGCAGTGATTTCAGTTTTTCGCGTTCAAAGTCGAGGGTTGTCAATTCATCGAGCCAAGCTTGCAACACCTCAGGCGCCGCAGGCGGAGCGCATCGCAGCGCACTGGCTACGTTGACCTCAACCTCGAGAGCAGCCTCGGCAAAAGCTTCGGAGTTCGGCTTCGTGTAGTCGATTGCCGTTGTCGAATTCCCTTCTTTAATGAGCGTAAAACTTCCGGCTTCAGGTGCAATTCGAAGTTTGGTGATCTGCGTTGAATCAACTTTGATTGTTGTGCGCAAATGCACCATCGGATCGAGATGCAGGATCACATCAACCAAACGGTTACCTATCCGCTGGGGGACAAAGGATTGTATCCCATTCACCATTTCAATTTTTGCCTGACTATCTAAAAAAACTGAGTAAATAATGCTGTCGGGCACACTGAGTTCTATCTCAGGAATCGACGAAGTTGATTGCGCACATGAATCAGCTCTTCCAGTTGAAAGAGCGACACACACGAAAAGAATTCGAAGAATGATTTTCATTGGCAAACTGCGCGAACAAAGTTACACATTGCTGTCCCAACGTCGACGTAAGGCTTCAACCGGTAGCTTTCGCGCTATGGTTTGCAACACATTGTCTTCGCCTTGACGAAAGAACAAGGGCATAAACCATGCCACAACAAATAACATGCCTCCATTGATGATTACAGCGCTCACAATGCGTAGGAGGCGCAGTTCTTCAAAACCAGTGAGCATCCAACGCGCAATAAGTGAGGCAAAAACTACCACAATCGCAACAATAACAGCTGGAATCAACTTGCGAATCATCCGTGCAAAACTCAATCCAACCAGCGACAGACTCAAGCGCATCATCAAAACAAATTGAACGAGGACTGCCACGACAATTGACCAAGCGACACCCTCCAATCCGGCCGTTAGGCCGAAATAAGTCCCTGCCCCTACCATTGCTAGAAAAAGCAGCTTAATAAGGCTTGCTGTGTAAACGCGATCGAGCGCTCGCACCACACTATCGCCTACCTTGATAATCGATCGAAAAGCGACTGAAACAAAGAGAATTTGGACAATGGGCACGGCTTCAACATACTTTTCGCTCAAGAAGAGCACGGTGATTTCGTCGGCCCAAATCACCATAAAGGCCGAACCCGGAATGACCAATAAGCCAATGTGATAAATTGCGCTTAACAAGGCGCGCCGCAGCCGTTTCTGATCATCTTGCAACATCGATAATCCGCTGAACATGACGCTGTCAGAAAGCTTGCCTAGCACGGTAATGGGCAATCCCATGATGTAGACAGAACGATCGTACAAGCCTGTATTTCTCCAGCGCATGGCGTCGTCAACTGCAGCGGTATCAGCACCGAACTTACCAACAATAAGGGTATCTATTTTAGTCGCCGCGTAGTTGAAAACATTGAACAAAGTACTTCCACCACCATAGCGAATCATATCACGCATTGAAGTGGCATCCATTTGAAATGATATTTTGGTTCGATGTGCCAACCAATATCCGATCGTCATGATAACGTTTTGACTGAGCAAAGCGAAAACATACGCCCATAAATCGTAGCCCAACATGGCCAAGGTTACGCCAACACCTAAGTTGCCAATGCCCATCGCGATTGCACTGATGATGAAGAGCTTCTTAAAAGCCAGTTCTTTAATGATGAGGCTGCGTGGAACGATGGCAAGGGCTGAAATGAGAAAGCTTAGACCAATCCATCGCAGTACATCGATCAAAGGTTCGTGGTCATAGTACGAAGCAACCCAAGGCGCTGCGACATAGAGCCCTCCCGTAAAAAGTATACCGAGTAACAGGCTAATGAAGAATGCGCCATTGAGGTGTTCGGGGGTGAGCTGCTTGCGTTGAATGAGCGCTGGACCGATTCCGATTTGCGAAAAGATTTCAATAAACCCAACAACGACGAGGGCAATCGCCATAACACCGAACGCTTCTTCGGTGATAAGTCTGGCCAATACAAAAATAAAGATCAGTTGCAGCACAACTTGGCTGAACACATTCAATGCTTGCCAGCCGAAAGAATGAATGAATTTTTGTCGGAGACTCATTTCGCAATTCTGCGTCCAAAGTACGTGAAAAGAATGGGGAGCTTCATCGTATTCCTTCCCATTCTGCGAAGAATTGTTCGAGGTAATTTTCCATCACTTGGTGCCGTTGTTCTGCAAGTGTTTTTCCGAAAGGAGTTTGCATGCGGTCTTTCAGGAGTAGTAGTTTTTCGTAAAAGTGGTTGATTGTTGCTCCCTTATCATTTTTATAGGCATCAAAGTTGGCATGCAGCTGGGGTGTTGACGTTGGATCGTGCATGAGTCGATTTCGTGAGCCCCCGAATGAAAAAGCACGGGCAATGCCAATGGCGCCTATGGCATCTAAACGATCGGCATCTTGCACGCAAGCCGCTTCAATCGAGCTCACGGGCGTTGCTACTGCAGCTCCTTTGAAAGTAACTTCTTCGACGATGGCGACTACCTGTTCAATAAGTTTGACCTCAACTCCCATTTCAAGGAGGATGTCGCGCGCAACACGCGGACCGATGGAGCTATCGCCGCCGTGAAACTTGTGATCGGCAATGTCATGTAAAAGGGCACCCAATGAAACCACCTGTTGGTCGGCATTTTCATGGGCTGCAATGCGCAGGGCGACCATCCAAACCCGGTAGATATGCCACCAATCATGTCCGCTGGCATCATTGGCAAATTTATTCTTGACGTGATCGGCAATTTTGATCACGAGATCTGTGTGTTTAACCATGGTTCAAATATAACTGTAGACATCGGGTTGAAAAAAACAAACGCAGTGTTGGTAGAGAAGAAAAAAAAGCGATCTTTGCACCTCTTAAATTCAAGCATTAATTAACGGGGTTTCGGACCCTTTTAAAACAATTAAGCACTATGGCGGTAAAAATCCGACTTCAGCGCCACGGTAAAAAAGGCAAACCATTTTACCAAATCGTAGCAGCCGACGCGCGTTCTAAGCGTGACGGAAAGTTCATTGAGCGTTTAGGCTCATACAACCCTAACACCAACCCAGCGACCATTTTGCTCGACAACGAGCGTGCTTTGCATTGGTTGCAAGTTGGAGCGATCCCAACTGACACTTCACGTGCAATTCTTTCATACAAAGGTGTATTGTACATGCATCATTTGGCGAAAGGTGTAGCGAAAGGTGTGATCACCCAAGAAGTAGCTGATCAGCGATTCAACCAATGGTTGTCTGAGAAAGAAGCGAAAATTGAGGCGAAGAAAAATAACTTAAGCGCAGCTGCTGAAAAGGAATTGGCAGAGCGTTTCAAGAAGGAACGTGAGATTCAAGAGGCGCGTGCACGAGAGATCGTAGCAGCTAACACACCTGCTCCAGAAGTAGTTGAAGAAGAAGTTTCCGAAGAAGTTGAGGAAGCTGTTGCAGAAGCTGAGGAATTGCCTACTGCTGAGGAAGTGCCTGCTGCTGAAGAAGCGCCTGCTACTGAAGAAGCGCCTGCTGCTGAAGAAGCGCCTACTACAGAAGAAGCGCCTGCTGCTGAAGAAACCAACGACGAAACAAAGGCAGCCGAGTAATTGGTGAAGCCTGAGCGAATACATCAAGACCGTTCATTCGTGAGCGGTCTTTTTTTATGCCTATGAACCTCGACGAAACCTTTTACTTGGGTAAAATTACCCGCCTTCATGGCTACAAGGGTGCCATGATCTTATTTCTTGATGTGGATGACCCCGCACAGTACTACAAGCTTGACGGAATCTTCATTGAGATGGGTATCAAGAATTTGATCCCGCATTTCATCACACGCGCTGATGCACGCGAAAACCAATTGATTATTGAATTGGAGGGTGTTCGCGGTGAAGAAGAGGCTACGCGGTACATTAATAAAGCTGTGTATTTGCCCTTGGCTCGATTGCCTAAATTATCGGGCAAACAGTTTTACTACCACGAAGTGATCGGATTCGCAATTGAAGATCTATCGTATGGCGTGGTCGGAACCATAGAGGCCATTACTGATCACCCAACCAATCCACTCTTCATTTGTCGGAACGGCGAACGCGAAGTACTCATACCGATGAATGATTCGTGTTTAAGAGAAGTTGACCGCGAAGGGCGGCGTATCGTTGTAGATGCGCCTGAAGGATTGATCGATTTGTATTTAGGGGACAGCAAGGAACAACGCGAAGATTAATTCAGTGTTAAATGCGTGAAATTCATTTTTCAACCGCATTTAGTTGAATAACAAATTGGATTTGCCGACACATTGGCGATTTTGCAGCGTTACATTTAGGAAGGTGAATCAGCGACGGCTGAACGACTGAAACCGGAATCGCCGGCCCAGTGCACGGCGCGCTTCCACAACATCGATCTGAATGGCTACGCAAACGCAAAAGAAGATTTATGTGCTCGACACTTCAGTGTTGTTGCATGATCATGGGGCGATTCTCAGTTTTGAAGAACACGATATTGCCATACCAATCACCGTACTTGAAGAGCTCGATACTTTTAAGGTCGGGAACGATACCAAAAACTTCGAAGCCCGCGAGTGCATCCGCATCATTGATCGGCTTGCAAATGAACAAACCTTGCAGAACTGGTTGCCGCTTGAAAATGGTTCTGGCGGACGTATGCGAATTATTCTAAGCGACAAAGTTGACTCCGAACAGAATGCGGAAACCATTTTTGCCAAAGCTTCAAACGATCATAAGATCTTAAACGCTGCGATTCAGCTTCAACAGCTCGAGAAGAAAGCTAAAGTTATTCTTGTCACCAAAGACATTAATTTACGGCTTAAAGCCAAAGCGCTGAACATCCCAGCAGAAGACTACAAAACTGGCAAGGTTACAGACAAACGGCATTTATTCACTGGACGAACGCTGATCGATGATGTTGATGCGGAAGTGATTCGCAAACTCTATACCAGTGGTAACAGTCGAAAGATTTCGGTCTTAGGTGAGCACCGAATGAACAACCACTATTACATCCTCAAAAATTGTCAGTCGTCGGCGCTCGCCTTTTTTAACGAGCAAAAGAAGGTTATTGAAAGAGTCGATCGCACCTATGCCTACGGCATCAAGCCAAAGAACGCCGAGCAAGCCTTTGCACTGCATGCGGTCATGAATCCGGAAATTAAACTCGTAACCATCTCAGGTGTTGCCGGCACGGGTAAAACACTCCTTGCCCTTGCAGGCTCTTTGGAGCAAAAACATTTGTATGATACAATTCTACTTTCGCGCCCTATTGTTGCTTTGAGCAATAAAGACCTGGGTTTTTTGCCGGGCACCGCAGAAGAAAAAGTGAATCCTTACATGCAGCCACTTTGGGACAACCTCAACTTCATAAAGAGTCAGTTTGGCGAAAATGAAAAGAAGCACAAAGCCATTGATGAACTGAAAACTGCGGGGAAAATCCAAATCAGTCCACTTGCTTACATTCGTGGACGAAGCCTAACAAACACCATATTTATCGTTGATGAAGCCCAAAACCTCACACCGCACGAGGTGAAAACAATCATTACCCGGGCAGGCGAGAACTGTAAAATCATCTTAACTGGTGACGTTCGGCAAATTGACACACCTTATTTGGATGAACAGTCAAATGGCCTTTCTTACGTGATTGATCGTCTAAAAGGACAAGACCTCTTTTGCCATATCACGCTTGACAAAGGTGAACGCAGTGAGCTCGCAAATTTGGCCAATGAACACCTCTAATATGTGATTGTATTTTGATGTTTTGAATTCGCTTGCTGATTTTGTTATCTTTGGAATTCAACCAATTAAGACTATCAATATGCGACTATCTCTCACTCTGCTTGTTGGCCTTTTTGCTTCGCTCCCACTGTTTACTTTGGCACAAGTAAATGGCTGCACCAACATTTGGGCCATCAATTACAATCCTGCGGCAACCTCTGACGACGGATCGTGTGAGATTTACCTCACTAACATTGCCTACGACGCTATACTCAATGATAATATAGAAATAGGCACGGGAATAAGTAACCAGCACATGGCGATTGCAAACCATGGGCCTTTGCAAATGGGAATCAAAGTGAATCGCCGTTTTATTGCTGATGTTATTCCAACAAATCAAAACGACTATCACGTTCTAACGGGCTACAGCCCTACAAGCTTCAATGACCCCACCCCTGTTCCAGGTATAGCCACTTGGGATTTCATTTATAGCTTTAACCTCGGTTCGTATGATTTTACAGAATTGGTTGCTTTTGTCACCATCGACTTTGATCCCCTCGATACTGAAGGTCAAGCTGCGCCGTATAATCTAAATGTATCTTTTGTACTTGCGCAATTGGGTCAAAGCGCACTCTCATTCCGCCAAGGTTCTGAGAATTTAGGCTTCACCTTTTGGCAAGCTTTGGCTGGGCCAACAGCGAGTTTGTTCGATCCTCTGTCACCTGGCGTTTATGACATCGGTTTACGGATTGAAAACCTAGCGGGCCAGGAATTGGCTGCTGTAAGCATTCGGGTTATTGCTGATGATCCGGTCGATGGTTGCACCGATATGGCCGCGTGCAATTACAATCCAGCCGCTAATGTAGACGACGACTCTTGCACTTACGCAGGTGCCTTCACCGATTGTTCGGGGAACTGCAACAATGATTTCAATGCGAATGGCATTTGCGACGAGCAAGAAGTTTTTGGATGTGTCTACTCAGATGCAACCAACTTTAATCCGAACGCTACATCAGACGATGGTTCATGCGACTTTGAATTAGACCTTTGCACGCGAGCTGACTTCAATACCAGCGGCGCCATCGATATCTCTGATCTCATCACCCTTTTGAGCATTTACGGCGACCCCTGTTATGGCAATGCAGACTAAGGAAACTTCCCCATCCGGCCGTTAGGCCGAAATCACCTGACTGCCACTCACAAACACATCAACCGGCTTGCCTTGGATGATACTTACCTGTGTGCCTGATTTGCTCACGTTAATGAGTAAATCGGTGCCTCTGAAGGTGATTCTGAAACGGTACGACTCCCAATTTTGAGGAAGTTGAGGGTTGAGATGCACTTGCCCTTTTTGGATGCGTAAGCCCCCAAATCCTTCGACTACCGCCAACCATGTTCCGGCCATTGAGGTGATGTGCAAACCTTGGTAAGCCTCGTGGTTGTAATCATCCAGATCAAGTCGTGCTGTGCGCAAGTACAACTGATAAGCCTGTTCCATGCGGTTCAATTTCGCTGCAAGCACCACATGCACACAAGGCGACAAGCTCGATTCATGAACGGTGCGCGGCTCGTAAAAATCAAAATTCTCAGCATGGGTTGCTTCATCAAAATGGTCTTCAAAAAAGTAGAGTCCCTGCAACACATCGGCCTGCTTGATGAAAACTGAACGCAAAATGCGATCCCATGACCAATGCTGATTGATTGGTCGTTCGGCAGTCGGCAAGTCGTTTACAGTCAGCAACGCTTTGTCTAAGAAGCCATCTTGCTGCAAGAAAACACGCGTGCCTTCAAGTTTTGGGAAATAAAACTTCTCGATAATATCAGCCCATAATGCCGTTTCAGTTGGCTCATCAAAGGCATACTTAGCCACTTTCTCAGCGTACACGTCGGCGTACTCAGCCTTCAGCGTAATGATGGTTTTTAACGTGTAGGTTAAGCACCACTTCGCGATGTAATTGGTATACCAGTTATTGTTTACGTTGTTTTCGTACTCATTTGGCCCCGTGACGCCGAGCATAACATAGGCATTCTTCTGCGCTGACCAATTGACCCGCTGCGCCCAAAAACGCGCAATGCCTAAAAGCACATCGAAGCCGTACTCAGCCAAGTAATCGCGGTCGCCCGTGTGCCGCACGTAGTTGAATATACCGTATGCGATGGCTCCATTGCGGTGGATTTCTTCAAAGGTGATTTCCCATTCGTTGTGGCATTCTTCACCGTTCATTGTAACCATGGGGTACAATGCCGCACCGTTGGTAAAGCCCAACTTCTCAGCATTTTCAATCGCCTTATCGAGCTGATTGTAGCGATAAACGAGCAATTGCCGTGCAACTTTTGAAGGGTGCGTATTCAAGTAAAATGGCAAGCAATACGCCTCGGTATCCCAATAAGTGGAGCCGCCGTACTTTTCTCCAGTGAAGCCTTTCGGACCAATGTTCAGTCGTTCGTCTTGCCCCGTGTAAGTTTGGTTGAGGTGAAAAATATTGAATCGAATGCCTTGTTGAGCGGCAATGTCACCTTCAATAATTATATCCGCTTTCTCCCAAATAGCCTGCCAGGCCTGATCATGCAGGCTTACCATTGCGTCAGCTCCCATAGCTTCAGCCCGTGTTGCAGCTTCAATTGCTTTTTTTGCGACCTGATCGGTCGGATGGTTCATCGAACTTGTTACGCCTACGTATTTGACAAGTTCAACCGATTCACCTGTGTTGATTTGGGTTTGAAATTGGATGGATGCGGTGAGTTGATTGGCAGATACCCGATGTTCGACCGGAGTTAAGCTTCCGTGGGTGCTGTGCGAACAGTGGTTGATGGCTGCAGCCGCTACATCGAAGCCGGTTTTCTTCGTCTTTGACTGCACAACGGTGCAATTCTCAAAAGCACGCGCTTCAACAGCCACCCAAAAGCGTTCATCCCAGTTGGTATCTTCATTCACTACATCTCCATCGACGATGGATGAAATTTCGAGCTGTGCAGGCGAGCCTGTATCTAACCGCTTTACGGCGTAACGAACAAGGGCAGTTTCATCGTCGTACATGCTGCAAATTCGCAAAGCCTCAACTGCGATGACCCGGCCATTGCTAAGGTGCGCAGTGAACGAGCGTTTGAGAGTTCCTGCCTGCATGTCGAGCTCACGTGTGAAGTGCTGTACTTGAGCGGTGTGGAGGTCAAGTTCGACGTCGTCTATTACCACACGCAAGCCGATCCAATTCACGCTGTTCAGCACTTTGGCAAAATACTCTGGATAACCGTTTTTCCACCACCCCACGCGGGTTTTGTCGGGGTAGTAAACGCCCGCAACATAGCTTCCTCGCAAATGGTCGCCAGAGTAGGTCTCTTCGAAGTTTGCACGTTGCCCAAACCGTCCATTTCCAATGCTGAAAATCGATTCAGAGCTGCGCTGATGTTGAGGATGGAAAGTCGTTTCAACCACCTTCCAAGGCTCCTCGTTCAGGTACTTAATCATAGGGAGTAACGATTACAACGAAGCCACGGCTTGTTGAAGTTGTTCTAAATTAAAGTCGACAAAACCAGGAATAACGATGCGTGCGGTATGAAGAACTGCTTCATCACCGACACCAATGACTTTAAAATTACCGCGATGGGCAGCTTCAATGCCTGCAAGCGCATCTTCAAAAACGACTGTTGCTTGTGGAGAAACGCCCATTTCTTTTGCGCCAATCACAAAAACCTCAGGATCGGGTTTCGAATAGGTCACCCGGTTTCCATCGATGACCACATCGAAAAAAGCAGTGAGTTGTATCGCATCCAAGATGCGAACCGCATTCTTACTTGACGAACCAAGTCCAATTTTTATACCTGCAGCTTTCAATTCGACCATGAAGTTGCGCACACCCGGGAGAATTTCATCGGGTGACATGGCAGAGATCAATTCGAGGTAACGCTCATTTTTGCGATTCATCAACGCAACTTTGGTATCGTTGTCGAGGTGAAGATCGCCCTTATTTAAAATGTGTTCAAGGCTGTCAACGCGGCTCAAGCCCTTGAGCGCTTCATTGTCTTCTTCGGTGAAATCAATGCTCAAGTCAATGGCCAATTGGCGCCACGCTTGAAAGTGATATTTCGCAGAGTCGACGATGACACCGTCCATATCGAAAATACAAGCTTGGATCATTTCTCCGCAGTTTTATAGGTTAGTCAAGGTCGTTGGCACTTCTGCTGCGCGCTTTTTCACCCATTTCGAGTTTAATCGTACCCAAAATCATGAGTTCGGCTGTAGCTGGATTGGTAGCGAGCGGGATATTACGGCGGTTGCATTCACGCAAAAGCGCTACCACCTCATGTTCGTAGTCTTGCACGATTTCAGGATCTCGGAAGAAAACGACCATGCTGACCGCCCCTGCTTCTACCTGATTCGTGAGCTCAGCATAACCTCCTGATTTACCTGGAGATAGGTGGTCTACCTTCACGTCAATTCCACCTTGTTCAACGAAGTCAGCCGTTAAGCCCGTCGCTAGTAATTTCCTACCCCATAGCCAAGCCTCCCTTTCTTTAAGGAACGACGCGAGCACTGGTTTCATGCGATCGTGAGCAATTACAGCAATGTACTTTGAGCTCATGAACGCTGCAGTTGAGGAATGAGGTATTTAAGGTGATAGTTGGCCAAATTATGAATGGGTTTCTTCACGATTTTACCGCAAATCACACCTTCTTCAGCGCAAACTTTGCGAAGGATGGGTTCGAAGTAATAAGCGACTGACCCTACAAAATGAGTCGGTACCACATTCGATTGCGGGTAGCACTTCACGTGAATTTTCACAAACTCGCGCAAGCCATTGGTCATCCATTCTTGAATGGTTGAATGCGCTTTGTGCTTTGAAATGAATGGCATGAAACTAGCCAACCAAACATTGGCATGCGGATTGTTGTATACATTTTTTACGAGCTCATCTTTCGTTAAGCTGTATGTATCATCGAAATCTGCCCGAATATCGAGGGGGAGTGTTTTGTAGAAATAGTTGCGCAGGAGTTGTTTTCCGAACCAGCTCCCTGATGCTTCATCACCGAGAATATAAGCCAAGGCAGGCACTTCTTCGCTGATTTCTTTTCCATCGAAGAAGCACGAATTTGAGCCTGTCCCTAAAATAGCTGCAATGCACGGTGCTCCATCGTAAACGGCATAAGCCGCACCAACGAGGTCGTGATCGATAATGACTTTAGCAGCTGTAAACACGCGTGTTAGTCCGTCTTCCATTTGTTGGCAGAGCGCGGGAGTCGAAGCTCCAGCGCCGTAGAAAAACACGTGATTGACCTGACTCGCAATGGCCATTATATCGGTGTTCAACATCATTTGTTCATGAACGAACTGACTGCTGTGGAAATATGGATTAAAGCCCATCGTGCTAAAGGTACCGCGCACCTCGCCGTTGGTTTCCATCAGCAACCAATCACATTTCGTTGAACCACTATCGGCGATTAGAATCATTTTCTTGTTCAATTTCTATCCGAGGCGAGCCACGAGATCAGCAACGCGTGCTGCATATCCCGCCTCGTTGTCATACCAAGCCAAAACCTTCACTAGGTTTCCGTTGGCTGACGTCAATTCGGAGTCAAAAATACAAGAATGTGTATTCCCGACAATATCTATTGATACAATGGGTTCTTCACAATACTCCAAAATGCCCTTTAAAGCTCCGTTTGCAGCGGCTTTCATTGCAGCATTAACTTCTTCAGCCGTCACTTCTCGTTTGAGGATTGCTGTGAGGTCAGTGATTGATCCGTCAGGAGTTGGAACACGCATTGCCATACCATCAAGTTTCCCTTTCAATTCAGGAAGTACAAGCCCTACAGCAGAAGCAGCACCTGTTGAAGTTGGAATCATACTCATCGCTGCAGCACGCGCGCGACGTAGATCGCTGTGTGGTGCATCTTGCAAGCGTTGATCTGCGGTATAGGCGTGGATGGTGGTGATATATCCCTTTTCGACACCAAAAGTATCGTTCAAAACTTTCACCATTGGTGCTAAGCAGTTGGTTGTACAACTCGCATTCGAGATGATGGCATCGTTTTGAGCCAATACATGGTCGTTGACACCAAGCACGACGGTTGTCACATTTCCTTGAGCGGGTGCAGTAATGACAACGCGTTTGGCACCAGCTTCGATGTGTTTACCCGCAGTTTCTTGCGAGCGGAAAATCCCTGTAGCTTCTACTACGACGTTTACATCGTGTTTCGCCCATGGAAGTTTGGCTGGATCACGCTCGGCGCTTACGGCAATTTTCTTGCCATCAACCACTAAATGGTCGCCTTCTACACTCACTGTGCCTGAATATTTACCATGCACACTGTCCCACTTCATTAAATGCGCCAAGACGTTTACATCAGTTAGGTCATTGATTGCAACAACTTCAACATTCGGCATAGAACGGAAGCTGCGGAGGGTCAAACGGCCAATACGGCCGAAACCATTAATAGCTACACGAATAGACATAAATCAGGTGTTATTTTTTTAAATCGATAGGATTTTAAGCATACGTAATTCGTCGGGGTTCACCGTTACAGCTTTCTTACTCGCATCAAGGAGAGGCGTATATACTTCTCGGTCGTTTACAATCCCAACGGCAACATCGAGATGTCCTGCAAGTAAACCTTCAACAGCTGCAACGCCCATTCGGCTGGCCAAAACACGATCAGCAGCGCTGGGCACTCCCCCGCGCTGAATGTGTCCTAAAACCGTTACGCGCGTTTCATACTGCGCATATTTATCATTGACTTGACGCGCTACCTCGTAGGCACCGCCGTTCGCGCCACCTTCGGCAACAATAACGATTGAACTGGTTTTGTTACTTTCGGCACCGCGTTCTAAAATCGCGACCAGCTCATCGATGCTGGTTTCTTCTTCAGGAAGAAGCACAGCAATGGCTCCTGTAGCGATACCCGCTTTCAAGGCTATGAAGCCAGCATCCCTGCCCATTACTTCAACGAAGAATAAACGGTTGTGACTGTTGGCCGTATCGCGAATCTTATCGACGGCTTCAACTACTGTATTGGTTGCAGTATCGAAGCCGATGGTATTATCCGTTCCAAAGAGGTCATTGTCAATGGTGCCTGGAATGCCCATCACTGGAATTCCAAATTCTTCATAAAAGACATGGGCCCCCATGAAAGTTCCATCGCCGCCAATTGTAATCAGCGCATCGATGCCATGTTTTTTCAAGTTCTCAAATGCTTGTTCACGCCCTTCTTTGGTCATGAATTCTAAAGATCGCACTGACTTTAATATCGTTCCACCTCGCCCTAGAATTTTGGCCACCGAACGCACGTTGAGACGTTTAAAATCGCCTTTGATTAAACCGTCATATCCTTGAAAAATACCCTCTACTTCGAGGTTATGATAAACCGCCGCCCGAACTACGGCGCGAATGGCAGCGTTCATCCCCGGAGAGTCGCCTCCAGAGGTCAGAACGCCAATTTTACGGATGTTGTTTGTCGATGTCATAACTTGTTTTGCGAAGTTAGTGTATATTTTACACTTTATTACAAATCATTAGATTTTTTTCCAAAAATCGAAGATTCATAGGTTCACGTGACAGCTTCGGTTATGACTTCTCCATTGCGGCACGTTAATAAAGATAGTTCTCCAACGAAGAAGTCTAATTTGTAAATTTGCCCGATCAAATACCTATGGATAACCTGCAATCACCTCCCATCGATATTTCAGTTGACTGCGTCGTTTTCGGTTTCGACGGAGAAAGTTTGAACGTACTTTTGATTGAACAAGGATTGCCCAGTCAAGGCAGTTTGAGTGCTGACAAGTTACAAATGGCTTTGCCAGGTGACATGGTATTGGAGAATGAGAGTTTAGACAACAGTGCAGAACGCGTTCTTAAAGAACTCACTTCTCTTGAAGGCATCTATCTGAAGCAGTTTCACACCTTTGGTGATCCAAACCGCGTTAAGAGCTTAAAAGACCGCGATTGGTTGCGCAGTTTCCGTCCGTTTCCTGATCGTCGTGTAATCACAGTGGCTTATTATTCCCTTGTGAAGATGGACGAGTATCAACCGCAGGCATCTTCATTTGCGGGTAAAGCAACATGGGTCAACATCACTGATGTGCCTGACCTGGCGTTTGACCACAATGAAATCGTCGATTTGGCATTGCAGGCCCTTCGCGAGGCTTTGAAAACGCATCACATCGGGTTTGAGCTCTTGCCCGATAAATTTACATTGAGTCAGCTTCAACAGCTTTACGAGGTAATTCTTGACCGAAAACTTGACAAACGGAACTTCAGAAAGAACATCAAGAAGCTTGATCAGATTGTTCCTCTTGACGAAAAGCAGCAAGGCGTATTACACAAACCGGCCCAGCTTTTCAAGTACGAACGCGACGCCGAAGAAGGTCAGGATTCATCGATTGTTTAAGAAATCGGTGGACTTTGGTTAGTGTTCGATTAACACTTTCCTTATATTTGAGGCAAAACCATCACGCATTTCTCATGAAGAACTTTATCCTTTCAACTTTCGCTGTGCTGATTATCGGCGCATTGAACGGACAAGTCATTTGGACTGTCCCTGCATTTCCAACGCAAGAAGACCAAGTGACGTTATATTATAATGCCACGCAGGGTAATGGTGATTTAACGGGTGTGGTTCCCATCTACATCCATACAGGTGTAATTACCAGCGCCTCAGCAGGTCCGAATGACTGGCAAAACGTTGTGGGCAATTGGGGAACCAATGATGCACAGGTGTTGATGACCCCGCAAGGCAATAACATCCACACTTTTAATTTTGGAGGACTGACCCTCGAGGAATTTTACGGCGTCGATGCCGGTGAGGTCATTGAAGAATTGGCCTGTGTTTTTCGTAATGTGAGCGGCACGATCGTAGGCCGCTCTGAAGGCGGAGGAGATATTTATTTCCCCTTGAGTGATGGCGGCTTTTCAGCTAATTTTTCGACACCAACCGCTGCATCTACCGCACTCGAATTGGGTGCTTCGTTGAATTTTGTAGCTCAAAGTTCAGCGACAGCCGATTTGGTTATCACGGTAAATGGCAGCGAGGTCGCTACGGCTAATAGTGCAACTCAATTGACCTACACCTTTGAAGGTTTTGGAACAGGTTCGTACGCTGTAGTTTTAACTGCAAATGACGGTCAGAATGAGGTGATCGTTGAACGCAGTGTGCTGGTTTTACCTGCTTCTGCAAACTCAAGCAACCTGCCTGCGGGCACGCAAGATGGAATTAACTACATCTCTGAAACATCAGTTGTACTGCGCCTTTTTGCCCCAGGCAAAGATTTTGTCTTCGTTGTGGGCGACTTTAATGACTGGCAATTCGACCTTGATTATTTAATGAACGTTTCTCCTGATGGTAACACGTACTGGTTGCAAATCAACGGCTTAACACCTGGTCAAGAATACCGCTTCCACTACCACGTTATGCCCGACAACATACGTATTGCAGACCCTTACGCAGAGAAAGTACTTGACTATTGGAATGACCCATGGATTGATCCAGCCACTTATCCTGGATTGATCGAATTCCCAACAGAGTTTACCTCAACTGACCCTGTTGCGGTGCTGCAAACGGCTCAGCCTGAATTTGCTTGGACCGACCAAGATTTTGTCAAGCCCCCTAAAGAACGTCTTATCATCTATGAATTGCTCATCCGCGACTTTGTTGCAGATCGTCGTTTGACCACCATCATTGACAGTCTTGATTATTTTGAACGCCTTGGAATTAATGCCATACAGCTCATGCCGTTCAACGAGTTTGAAGGAAATAACAGCTGGGGGTATAACCCATCGTTCTTTTTTGCACCAGACAAGTATTATGGAACACCAGAGGCCTACAAAAACTTTGTCAATGAGTGCCATAACCGAGGTATCGCGGTGATTATGGACATTGCCTTGAACCACAGCTTTGGACAAAACCCCCAAGTTCGCATGTGGTTCAACGCCTCTGCTGGCCAATTCGGTGAGCCAACACAGGATAACCCTTATTTCAATCCAACGCCGCGACACGACTTCAACGTAGGCTACGACTACAATCACGAAGCACCTGTAACGCGCGCTTTTTGCAAGCGTGTTCTTGCGCATTGGCTTGAAGAATATCACATTGATGGTTACCGGATGGACCTTTCAAAAGGCTTTACACAGAGCAACACACTCGGCAACATTGGCGCATGGAATGCCTACGATCAAAGCCGTGTAAACATCTTGAATGACTACAAGAATCACGTTTGGTCAGTTGACAACGAGGCGTATATGATCCTCGAGCACTTCGCTGACAACAGTGAAGAAACGGTACTCTCGAACGATGGATTTATGCTCTGGGGCAATTTGAATCACGAATACGGCGAGGCTTCGATGGGCTACCCGGGCAACTTCTCCTGGGGCTCTTATCAAAGCCGCGGTTGGAATAACCCGCATTTGATTACCTATGCTGAAAGCCATGACGAAGAGCGCATGATGTTTAAAAACCTGAATTTTGGTGCATCATCAGGATCGTACAATATCACCGCGCTCAACACGGCACTCGCTCGTCAAGAAATGGCACATGTTTTCTTGATCCCCATTCCCGGTCCGAAGATGATCTGGCAATTTGGTGAAGTAGGTTACGATTACTCAATCAACTACTGCGAAGACGGAACCATTTCTCCCAATTGCCGCTTGTCGCCGAAGCCGGTGCGCTGGGATTATCCAGAGAACCCGAATCGTCAACGTTTATTCCGCATTGTGGGGGCTTTGAATCACCTCAAACAAACCCAAGATGCATTCTCAACAACAGACTTCAACATTGACTTTGGTGGAACTGGAAAGCGCATGCACCTCAATCATGCGAGCATGAATGTGACCATCATTGGGAACTTTGATATCAATGGCTTCTCAATGATTCCAGGATTCCAGCATACAGGAGCTTGGTACGACTACTTCACAGGAGAAGCGCTCCAGGTGACCGATTTGAATGCAGGTTACTTCCTCGCGCCAGGGCAGTATCACCTATTCACCGATGTACCGCTCGAAACTCCAGAATTGGAAGTAGGCATTGCAGAAGAAACAATCGCCTTCGGTTTGAATGCTTGGCCAAATCCGTTCAGCCATGAACTTCGCATCGACCTGAGCGACTTCGCTGGGGAATCGATTACATTGGATCTTTTCGACCTAAACGGTCGGATGGTCGAGTCGTTGTTTGCAGGTACTGCCCCATCCGGTCGAACCCAACTCACCACAGCGAGTTTAGCGCACCTGCGCGATGGAATGTACATTTTGCAGGTCAGGAGTAATGGAGTGATGAAGAGCATCCGCCTGATTAAGGCGCAATAAAGAACAGCATGTTGTGTACTTTGTACACTTTTATGTAATTTCGACTTCTGAGCCTTTATTTCGATACTGATGAACCGAACCAAAATACTTTTGACACTCGTTGCGCTGGTAGTCTCTGCCAGTGGCTTGATCGCACAAACACTCACCGGTAAAGTAACCGACGCTGCGGGTTTGCCACTTCCTGGGGCCACTGTATCAGTTAAAGAAACGGGCAAAGGAGCATTCACCGACAGCGACGGTAACTATATTTTGAAGTTGACTGCGGGCACATTCACTGTGGAAATTTCTTTTGTGGGGTATACCAAATCGACCAAAAAGGTCACCATCGCACAGGGTGAAACGGTTACTTTGGATACAAAGCTTGAAGAAGATGGCGTTTTCTTGGATGATGTCGTTATTGTGGGTTATGGGGTTCAGCGCAAACGTGAAGTTACAGGGTCAATTGAAAAAGTAGAAGGAAAATTACTTACTCAAATGCCTACGCCTTCATTCGAAGCGGCCTTGCAAGGTCAGGCTGCGGGTGTACAGGTATCGCAGAGTTCAGGTGTTGCTGGCGCTGGATCATTGATCAGGGTTCGCGGTATAGCATCTGTTTCAGCGGGCGGCGATCCACTTTACGTCGTTGACGGCATTCCCATCACCCAAGATTATTTCTTACGCGGCAACAGTGGCGCGTTCAATAACAACCCCTTAGCTACCATCAACCCAAATGACATCGAGTCGATCGAAATTTTGAAAGATGCTGCTGCGACAGGGATTTATGGTTCTCGCGGGGCGAACGGCGTGATTCTGATTACGACCAAGCGCGGCTCGCAAAAAGGAACACAATACGAATTCAGCACACGCGTGGGTTTCGGTGTTGCCGCAACACGTCCGAACATGCTTAACACGCAAGCTTACCTCGGATTGCGTCAAGAGGCATGGGAAAACGATGGCGGTACAGGCTATGTTTGGCTACCTAACCTTACAACAGCCAACGACGATGCCATGACGCGAGAAGCGGCTTTCCGCAATGCATTGCGCACCAATACGGATTGGGTTGATCAAACGATCGGCACAGGTGTAAAACAGATGTACAACTTCGGAATGCGCAAAGGCGGCAAAAAGTACGGTTTGTTTGCAGGCCTCACTTACGACGACAACGAATCGTATCTCGTAGGTAACAGCTATGAACGCATCAGCGGAAGAATCAATGCCGACTACGATGCCACAAAATGGCTTAAGATTATGTTCAGTGGTTCGTTAAGCCGTGGTATCAACACCCGGGTTGACGTTGCATGGTCAGGCGGTTTGGGTAATGCCATGTCAACAGCGCTCCCCTTCTACCCTGTTACGCACCCCGCTGACGTATTCGATGATGAAGGCGAACTCGTGCATTCAGAAGGCGACTACTACATTTGGTCAGGCAGTCAAAATCCTGTCGCGTACCAAGATCTCAAGAAGTGGCGAAATACCGAAGACCGGTCGATCAACAACCTAACCTTGCTCTTGACTCCGATCAAAGACTTAACGGTTAAACTCAGTGGTGGCTTTGACTTCATGCACATTCGGGAAGACATCTTTAATCCGGGTGCATTAACGTTGACCTCAGATCTCGGAACGGCTAATCGGTTTGCCAATTACAACCTCAATTGGAATTATAGCGCAACTGCAAGTTACCTCTTCGATTACCTGGAAGACCATAAATTCAACTTCATGGTCGGTACTGAATACCAGCGATCTGACGCGTATGGTTACGGCATCGACTATTTTGGCGTTGAAGGTCCTGTTTTTGATGTTGACTCACTGCGTGAGGATGCCGCCAATGTGAACCGCACGGAGAACAATCCCTCACAGTGGTCTTTCCTCTCGTACTTCGGTCGGGTGAATTACACCTTGAAAGACCGCTATGTGTTTCAAGGTACGGCGCGGGTCGATGGTTCATCGCGTTTTGGCCGCAACAACCGATACGGTTTCTTCCCTTCAGTTTCAGCGGGATGGATCGTTTCTGAAGAAGCATTCATGGCTGATGTTAAACGCATAAGCTACCTTAAAATCCGCACCAGTTACGGCTTAACAGGGAATGCAGCCATTCCAGACTATGCGCGTTTTGGAACCTTCTCGAACATCGACAACGGTATTCTATACAACGGAGAACCGATTCTCTTCCCATTGCAGCTTGCTAATCCGAACTTGCGTTGGGAAACATCAGCCACCTGGGATGCTGCCATCGAAATGGGGATTTTGGATGACCGCATCACCTTTGAACTTGGCGTGTATCACAAAGTCAGTCGTGACGTGCTCTTGAATGTGAACGTTCCTCCAAGCACCGGTTTCACAAATTACTGGGATAACGTAGCGGAGATCATGAACCGAGGTATTGAGTTCCAGATCAAAAGCCGAAACATTGATCGGGCTTTTAAATGGACCACCGATTTCAACATTGCCCGCAACTACAATGAACTTGTTGACATCGGCGCGTATACGCCTGATGCGGTTTCTGGAGGCACCAATGACTCGCGCGTGATTGTAGGTCAACCCGTTGGTTCGTTTTATTTGGTTGAGTTTTCACACGTTGATCCTGCCAATGGCTTACCCGTGTATCTCGACCTTGATGGAAACGAAACCTACGATTACGACAACGCCATTCGCAAGTATGTCGGCGACGGACTCCCTGACTTTGTTGGTGGAATCACCAACAGTTTCTCTTATAAGAACTGGGATTTGATGGCTTTGATGACATTCAGCGTAGGTGCTAAAATTTTTGATTCTTCAGGAAAGCGTCAGCTTGGAGTTGTGACCGATTGGAATATGCGTGAAGAAGTTTTAGACCGTTGGCGTCAACCCGGCGATGTCACAACATTCCCCCGTTTAACCTTAGACGAAACGACTTACGGCTTGCCATCGGGTTTTCCTTGGTGGAACACCAGTTTGTTTGTCTATGATGCTTCATATTTGCGTTTGCGTAACTTGGCTGTTGGTTATAACCTCCCGCAAACCATGGCCAAGAAACTCAAACTGGCTTCTTGCCGCATTGGATTCAACGTGACCAACCTATTTACACTCACAAACTTCCCAGGACTCGATCCAGAAGTTGTGCGTGACTTTGAAAATGCACAAGATCGTAACTTGAGTCCGAACGTTACTTACCTCACCCCACCGCAAGAACGTTCTTATAACCTGAGCATCAACGTTAACTTTTAATCACCATGAAGCAAAGTAACACGACTGTAATTGCCTTCGGATTGCTGATTTTGAGCAGTTTGAGCGCTTGTGATAAAATGCTGGAGTATGATCCAGGCGATGTGATTATCGCTGAAGATGCTTTGCAAACACCAGATGATGCGCAACGTTTGTTGAACTCAAACTACGATGTGATCGCCAACCTCTACAACGGCCGCATTCAATCGATTGCTGAGTTGATGACCAACAACTTATCCATTCCGAATAACAACAATGATTTGACCTCAGTGTACAACCGTGAAACCAACTTTTTCACGGGCGTCACAAATGGTGCTTACACTGATTTTTACCGTGCGATCTATCGGGGTAACGTATTGCTTGAGAACTTCGACCTAATCGGCAGCTTGAGCGCAACAGACCGCACCCGTATGGAGGCTGAAGTTAGATTCATTCGCGCACTCTGCCATTGGCAGGTTGTGAAATTGTGGGCTCAACCCTATGGCTACACGCCAGACAATAGCCATTTGGGCATTCCAATTCGTGAAGAAGCTTCTCAAACCCCCTTGCCACGATCTACCGTAGGTGATGTGTATGACTTCATTTTAAATGATTTAGAATTTGCGCGTGCCAACCTGCCTTTAGAGAACGGGAATTACGCAAACCGTTATGCCGCTTTCGCGATGAGTGCGCACGTTGCCTTCTTGATGAATGATTATTCTGCAGCTGTGGGTTATGCAAATGAGGTGATTAACGCAAATGCCTTCACCCTCGACACGGATTTGGATCGCTACGAAGTGGGCGAAGTGAACAGTGAGACCATTTTCGGCATTGTCAGCAGCCTGATCGACGTGCGCAGTGGAGCTTATCGCGATTTGTTCCGGTCTGATAACAATCCATCGCCTACGCTGATCTTCAGCCAATCAGTTGTTGACCTTTTCACCCCGACACCTTCAGACCAGCGAAGCAATTGGTACACATTAACCGGAGGAAATGTGATGGTAGCCCGCTACAACAAAGAATTCTTCAACATTCCCATCTTTCACCTGACTGGCTTGATGCTTATTCGAGCCGAGGCTATTGCTCAAAGTAACGGCGATTTGCAGCTGGCTATCGCAGATATAGCAAGCATTCAGAGTCGTGCCTTTGGCGAAGGCATTAATGCCATCAATGAAAACGCTAATGCCCAAGATGTGATCGAGGCCGCGCGTATTGAACTGCAAAAAGAAACCTTGTGCGAAGGCACATGGATTGACCAAATCAAACGCATGGGTGTGCTTGGCGAAAACGTGACCGTTCGCGGTGCTTCGTGGGACTGTCCGGGCATGGCTTTGCAATTTCCAAACGGAGAAACCTCAGCATCAGGTTTTATTCTTAATCCAGAAGGAGGATGTTTATAATGAAAACACGCACAATCTCTGTTATATGCGGCACTTGGCTTGCCATTGCGCTCGTTGCAGCAACCTTTACAGGATGTAAACCAGAAAGTAATGGTGAACTTGGAGTTCCTTTCGATAAGGTTGAAGGGATTTCTGGCACTTGGCAACTCAATCGCTTCATTCAAAAAGACTTAAACAACCCGATTAAGGAAGAGCGCGATTTGAGCCAGTTCTACATTCGTGAAGGATTTGCACCACTCGAAATCACCTTCAATGGTGCCGATCGCAGCTATGCCGTTGCGATTGAAACCGGGAAAAATTACTTCGGTGAAGAAGGAACCTGGCGTTTTGATAATGACATGTACCCGAGCTACATCACGCTTACCACAGTGGTCAATGAAGAAGAAGTAGAATTAGATTTCAAATTGGGAAGCATGGTGCGTACATTCGACCAAGCCTTACTTATCGAATTGGAACGTGGCTGCAGCATCGGAACCGCTGACGCACAGCCAACTGTAATTTACCGTTTTGAATTCACCCGCTTGAACGATTAAACCCATGAAGAAGCTCTTAATTTTATTATTCGCAGGTTGTTGGGGTATTCAAGCACAAGCCCAAACAGCATACGTACTCCCCTCGCCTACCGACGCGAATGAAGAGGTCACACTGTACATTGACCTCAACCAATCAACCGATGGCACACAAAATAATGCGCTGAAGGCGATCTTAACCGATCACCCGGATGACGATGTTTACCTGTGGTCGTGGAATCCTGCAGAACCAGTTGGTGGTAACGGAACATGGGGTGAGTCAAACGAAAGTTTAAAGCTTACGAAAATTAGCAACTTGCTATATTCAATAACCTTCGTGCCAACTGAATTTTATGGTGTCGATGGTTCACAGCTTTTTATCAACGGTATCTCTTGTTTGGCCAAATTGAAAGATGGAAATGCCTATTCTGGTCCAGAATATGATTACGGGGGTGAAGCAAAGTCAGAAGATTTAACCATTGTCGTAATTCCTAAACTATGTGATCGCCGCATCTGTATATTTCCTGAAATTCGCCAGGAAGATGACTATGTAACCATCACCTATGACAACACCCAAGAGGAGCTCGAAGGCCTTCAAAATATGGGGAATGACGAGTGCTATATTTACCTCGTAGCTCGAATCAGCACATTCAATTTTTATGAATACGTGCCTGCCACAGAAGTTGAGAATACTCCAATTCTTCGCCTTGAAGCTGTTCCTGGCGAACCTGGTAAGTTTGAGTACATCTTTATTCCGCGAGATTTATTCACAATGATCCCCCCAGAGCAGAAAATACAAGACTTGGTATTTCGCATCATGCGGCCAGGATTTACCTATTCAGGGATACCTCCTCAAGAGTTTATCCCCATTCTCAATTGCAACTAACTTCAGGGCCACGATCACGTGGCCCTTTTGCAATCATATTTCATCGCTTCACACCTAAGCCATGGCCAAACAATTCACAATAGCCCTCCTTTTTTCGTTGGCATTATTCAGCTGTGAACCAGCAACAGTGGAATCGTCGTACATCCATCACGACGCCTGTTCCGGGCTGGTGCAACCCATTCAATTGCAAGCTGACAGCACCCTGCTTTACCTAACTGACTACTTCCCGAATTACAACGGAGGATGTGTTGTACTGTGGGAGGGCGACACACTCGCCATTGACCCCAACACCCATTCATTTTTAATCACGAAACCTGCGCGCATGCCGCTATCAGTTCTTCAGGTGACCTATGAAGGACATCAGTATGGTTTCCCAGTGTATCGCAATGAGAAGGTGAAATACACCTTCAATTATCCTGATGAAAGCGGATTGAACACCGTTGCACTTGCGGGTAACTTCAACGGATGGAATCCGAAAGCGACACCATTGCTTAAAGTTGACTCGGTATGGACAACTACCCTCCTCCTTGATCCGGGGATGTATAGCTACCAAGTAGTTGCAAATGACACGTGGCAGCTCGATCAACACAATCCATCCAAGGCACCCAACGGCATGGGAGCCTTCAACTCCACCTTTTCGGTGGGTGATATTGGAGGTCAGGAGCCGCACATCCGCGCGTTTAGCGCGAAAACTAAAAGCCTAACATTAACAAGCGATCGCGCAGTAGAATTTTTTGTTTGGTGGGAAAACCAGTGCATTGCTGGCCCCTTGCCAGTGGATGCAAACGACAGTGCAACAGTCGACTTACCTAGTTATGTGGATCAACGCCAACGCAGCCATGTCAGGGTTTATGGTTGTACTTCTGATCAACGCTCGAACGACCTTTTGTTCCCACTTGAGCATGGCGAGATTGTAACCAACGCACAAGCGCTCAACCGCCGTGATCGCGCAACTTGGAACATGTATTTTGCCTTGATAGATCGTTTTGTAGATGGCGATACCAGCAACAATTATCCGGTTTATGACCCCGAAATTTTGCCCATTGCCACCCATTTCGGAGGTGATTTGGCAGGCATCGAAGACCGTGTAAACGATGGCTATTTTGAGAAATTAGGAGTGAATACGGTTTGGATTTCACCGATCGCGCGCAACGCCGATGGCGCTTGGGGCCTCTGGGATAAAGGCGTGCGCAGCAAATTCAGCGGTTACCATGGCTATTGGCCGGTACGCTCAAAAGAAATCGATCCGCACTTCGGTGATTCGGCCACGTTTAGCGCCCTCATTGGAGCCATGCATGCGAGAAACATGAACATTTTGGTCGATTATGTTGCCAACCACGTCCACCAAGATCACCCGGTTATTCAGCAGCATCCAGATTGGGCAACGCCTTTGTTTCTGCCTGACGGCAGGATGAATACGGAGCTGTGGGACGAGCAGCGGCTCACAACATGGTTTGACACCTTTCTGCCAACACTTGACTTAGAGCGTACGGAGGTTACCGAGGCTATGACCGATTCGGCCATCTACTGGATTAAAACATTCCCGATTGATGGCTTTCGGCATGATGCCACAAAGCACATTCCTGATCTATTTTGGCGCACTTTGACGCTGAAAATCAAACGTGAGTTGGATGCGCAAGGCGACGATCGCCAGCTCTTTCAAATCGGTGAAACGTATGGGAATCCCGAACTTATTAGCTCGTACATTTCAAGCGGACTGCTCGACGCCCAGTTCGACTTCAACCTTTACGATGCGGCTGTGGATGCCTTTGCTAAACCAGAAAGCAACTTCGACAACCTCATTCGCGTGTTGAAACAAAGCCTGAAGTACTATGGTTCGCATCACCGCATGGGTAACATTTCGGGCAATCAAGATCGCGCGCGTTTTATCTCCTATGCGGATGGTTCGGTGCAGTTTGATGAAGACCCGAAGTTAGCCGGATGGACGCGCACCATTGAAAACCAAGGCAGCATTGGGTTTGAGCGCTTAGCCTTACTGCATGCATTCAACCTCACCGTGCCTGGGATTCCTTGTTTGTACTACGGCGATGAAATTGGCATGCCGGGTGCAAATGATCCTGATAACCGCCGTCAAATGACCTTCAGCGGTTGGAACGCAGCACAACAAGAACTGTTTGACCTGTACAGCGCACTTTCTCGCACCCGCAGGCAGCGCATGAGCCTGATGTACGGCGACCTCACCGTCGTTTATGCCGATGCATCACTTTTGGTTTACGATCGAAGTTACCTCGGTGAAACAACACGCGTTGCATTGGCTAAGGCGGCATGCAGTTATCCGCTTGAGCAGGCTTATAAGCCGCTTGTGACGCATCGAGCTACTGTTACGCAAACCGCGTTGACCACACAAGGTCTTGGCATTGCGCTTTGGGCAATGGATCGCGAATAGCTACTTCCCTGTGGTGCGTTGCTTTCCTGCTGCGGATATGGCGAAATCGGCGCGGCGGGTGATTTGTGCAATAAAGTTCGTTTTACGAAAGCGAAGTGCACTCCAATCTTCATCGATGGCCACTTGCCGCACCGGCTCGTAGTTCAATGCACCCAAGGCATCCCAACCTGAATCACGGTTGAAATTGCACGTGTATTTCTTTGACGATTTCTTCGGATAACAGAACCAAAGCGTGATATCGCCCTCAACCAAAGGATCAATGGATGCAATCGCCCGTTCAATTTCGGCGAGCTCTGTTACAAACACTGTGGCAAATTCGACGTATTCTTTGCGGCCGCTGGTGAATTCAAATGAAACAAGCACGGTTTGCGGAAGTCCATCAAACACCTGAACAAAACTGTCAGGCGCGTTGAGACACAGCACTGCCCTGTGGTCTTTGAAGTTCAATTTCTTTAATAACGCATTCATAATCAATCATTTCTAACAGCAACAGCCTTTACAATCTTGCCGTTTTTCACTTCATAAATCATGACCAAGTGCAAAGGTGTTTGATCACCTGAAATTCTTCCGACAATGACCTCGTAATCAATTACTTTAGTGCCTATCACGGTACGGTTGATCACGGTGCTGTGTAAATTCGGAGACTGCTCAAATACCCGTTGGTAAATGGCGCGCAAGGCGTCAGATCCGGCCGCAATAGGTTCCGTTTCTCCGAAATTCCACAAGCTGGCATTTGCGTCAAATGTGGCCATAAAGGCATCAATGTCGCGTGAATTGTAAGCTTCGAGTTGCGCTTGCACGACCTGTTCGGGGTTATTCTTTTGCGCCTGAACGGCGGATGTGTTCGCTGCCATAAAAAGAAAGAGTAAGATGTACTTCATCGGGCGGTGAAAAAGGTATATCGTGAAGTTAATAGGATTGTAGCACATTTGGAATACAATTGCTGATGAATATCAGTTCACTTGGCAGTGTCAACGATCCTTGGTAAACTTCGGATTCAATTGATTTTTCATGCACAAAACTATCCCTTCTGAACATTACGCCATTTCAAATCGCGCTGATTATGATCAAGCCTATGCCCACAGTGTAGCAGACCCCGAAGGATTTTGGGCTGACATTGCTTCTGCCTTTGAGTGGTTCGAGCCATGGAAATCGGTTTTCCACAACGATTTCAAGACGCCTGATGTGCGCTGGTTTGAAGGAGGGAAAACCAACATCACGGTGAATTGCCTCGATCGGCATTTAGTCACACGCGGGAATAAACTCGCCATGATATGGGAGCCGAACGACCCCAAGGAGCGCTTCATTCGGCTCACCTACCGAGAGTTGTACGAAAAAGTGTGCCAGTTTGCCAACGTCCTCAAAAATAACGGCGCAGGAAAAGGTGATCGGGTAGCCATTTACATGCCAATGATTCCCGAGTTGGCCATTTTTACCTTGGCCTGTGCACGCATTGGTGCGGTACATTCGATCGTGTTCGCCGGATTCTCAGCCTCTGCCCTAGCCGACCGCATTAACGATGCACAAGCCAAGGTAGTCATCACAACTGACGGGCTTTACCGCGGTGCAAAAGAAATACCCGTAAAGCGTGTTGTCGATGAAGCGCTCGAACAATGCAGCTGCATCGAACGCGTGATTGTAGTGGAACGCACGCGGTGGGATGTAAATATGGTCGAAGGCCGTGACATCTGGTTGCACGATGCTTTACAAGGTGTTGATAAGACGTGTGCCGCCGAACCCATGGATGCAGAAGATTTGCTGTTTATCTTATATACATCAGGCTCTACCGGAAAGCCCAAAGGTGTTGTACATACGGTTGGTGGTTACATGGTGTATGCGGGCTTCACCTTCAAGAACGTGTTCCAATACGAAGAGAGTGACATTTATTGGTGCACTGCAGATATCGGATGGATTACTGGCCACACCTACATTTTATATGGGCCTTTACTGAACGGCGCAACCACCTTGCTGTTTGAAGGCGTTCCTTCATATCCTGATTACGGTCGATTTTGGCAAGTCTGCGATAAATACGGTGTGAATCAGTTTTATACTGCTCCGACCGCCATTCGAGCTTTGATGGCCGCCGGTGACGATCACGTACTTTCATACAGTCTCGACTCATTGAAAGTTCTCGGGTCGGTTGGAGAACCCATCAACGAAGAGGCTTGGAATTGGTATTTCATTCATGTGGGTAAAGAGCGCTGTCCGATTGTTGACACGTGGTGGCAAACCGAAACAGGTGGTATTATGATTGGCGGCATGGGCAGCATCTCCCCGATGAAGGCAGCGCATGCGGGCCTACCCTTGCCCGGTATTCAGCCGGTTTTGCTCGATGCCAACGGCGTACTAATTGAGGAGAATGAGCGTGAAGGACTGCTTTGTGTGCGCTTTCCTTGGCCTGGAATGCTGCGTTCAACTTATGGTGACCATGAGCGCTGCCGCAGCACTTATTTCTCTGCATTCGAGGGTTACTATTTCACGGGTGACGGAGCCAAACGCGATGCTGACGGATTGTACCGCATCATTGGCAGGGTTGATGA
>CAMCHP010000014.1 GCA_945874695.1 Chryseobacterium gleum | reverse complement strand
TTATAATCGACTCCACACCCTCGAAAAATGAGGTAGTTCCCGGCGTGAAGCTCAAATGGGTATGAAAAAGCAACAGCCCTGTAGGCACACATGACCGAAACAGTTCGAAATCATTGTGCCCAGCGAATGCCTTATAAATTTGAGCATGTTGATCAACCGTCAAGCCATCTATTTCAATTACTAATGGGGTTTGATGACTTTGAGCGATCGACTCTGATGAAAAACCTATTACGAGAGAGAGAACAACTACTAATGCCTTTAAGTAGGCGAAAGGTTGTTGTATGTTTTGAGTCATACGGACGTTGTTAGGGTGGTTATTTAGTTGACGGAAGCAAAGATGAGAAAAAAATGATGTGATATCAGCAATTGTGCTTATTTGATTGCCACAACTTTACCTTATGCTAACCGAGAGCCGAAAAAATGGTACATCGCGATGCCTGCCGATACCGACACGTTCAATGAAGCAATTTTACCAGTCATCGGTATCTTTGCTAAGTGATCGCAGATGCGAAGCGTGTCCGGAGATAGCCCCAGCTCTTCATTTCCCATGACAATCGCAAGCGGCCCTTCGTGCCTAACATTCATCAGTAGGTTATCTGTTTTTTCGGTCATTCCCACCAATGCAAGCCCTGATGCTTGAAGCGAACGAAGGGTCGAAGTCAAGTTCGGAGTGCGGCAAACGGGCAAACGCAGCAATGCACCTGAAGATGTCTTAATCGCATCTTCACTAATCGGGGCTGATCCTTTGGTCGGAATTAACACCCCATGAAATCCGAAACACTCTGCGGAACGACAAATCGCACCAAAATTCCGAACATCGTCAACTCCATCTAAAACCAAAATTGCTGGCGTCTCTCCTGAGGCAAAGACCATCGCGAGTAGGTTGTCAATGTCAGCGTATTCAACGGGTGACAAAAAAGCAATAATCCCTTGGTGGTTCTTGCGCGTAATTTTATCGAGCTTGAAGATCGGTACATATTGCACAGGTACACCTCGCTCTTTGCATAAGCGCATAAGCTCGGTGCTGCGTTCATTGCGAATGCCTTGCTGAAGCAACACTTTCTGCAGATCTTTCCCAGATGCTAACGCCTCAAGTACTGGATGCCAGCCAAAGGCGAGCGATTCTTTTTCCGTCATCTATTGAAATATTCGTCCGTTACGCCATGCCGTTACTGCCCGGTCCCAATCGGTGCGATAAAGTGGATTGCGGTCAAGTATATAGTGATTGTCGGTGAGCTGACTGTTAACCTTGCGAAATTGGAAAACCAGCGATGATAAATGATTTTCCTCGCCATAAATCCAGGTCTCGCTGCCGTCCACCCGATTAATTTTACTTGGGTCGCCAAAGATAATGTGAATCAAACCACGGTCGGTCTTCCAGCCGTCGATCAACGACGAAAAGTAATAGTTGGCCTCCTGCACTCGTCCATAATACACCCGAATCAATTCCCGGGTGCGATCTTTATTCCCGCCGCAATCAAGCCAAAACTGATCGAGCTCCTTCTTGGAATCCTTGCCTTCTGTGATTTTTTCATGCTCGCGCCTTGAACTGATGTAACGTAAACTCTCAACCATCGAGGCTACTGTTTGCACCTTCGGAAAAGGTTGGTCGTGTACGCGCAACGTAAACAAGGGGAGGTCACGGATATCGAAAAAGGTCAGCAAACCTGACTCGAGTGGCAAGGCCGCACCCCCAGGGATGTAACTGTTTTTCGCTTGGTCAGGCAATTCAGGCAGGGCTGTATTGCCATCTGTATAAGGGGGCGGAGGGAGCTTTTCACCACTGTTCCAGACCAAATACCGAAGTAAGGGCTCTCCACGACTGCTCTCAATTTCAAGCGCATCTCCCGTCCGTAAATCATCTCGAAACAACGGCAAATCTTCTCCACTCCGATAAATCAAATAGTCTTCTCTACTGTTTCCCGATAGCTTCCGAACGTTCAAAACCATGGCGTCGCCCCAACGGCGATTCAAGTCGGTGAAACGCACTGAAAAACGATACACAGCACCCGTATCCAGCTTGAAGTTGTGCTTCTTCACGATAAAGCGCCCAGTTTGATCCGGATTCACGTCGCGTACCTCAAACCCCAAGCTGTCGACCAATTGCCGGCTGCCGTCACTTTGTTTGGTGACGGCAATCTCACATGAAATGCGTCCTTCAAAGGGCGCGTCCGCCTGTTGCCGCGCATACAATAACTCCGATGAATGAACCTTTAACCAAAACTGACTGCTGTCATCCGATAAATGGTAAACCATGAACTCAGGATGCAAGGGGCGAGACTCCCAATCATAACTGTATACCAATCGATCTGCGCTCTTCCGAACGGTGGTGCCACATCCCGACATGAAAACCAATGCCAAAAAGAGTATGGCGATCGAAACAGGGGAATACCTAACATCCCGCCGTTTAGGCGGAAAACCTTTGCACATCACATTAAAATCGATTAATGAATCCAAAATGTACTTTTCCGTTTCGTAACAATACAGGATTGCCCTGCTCTTTCCCTAATGCATAGTAGATCCGAAAGGTACTATTTTCGGTGCCAATCAACGCGCCTGCGCCAAATCCGAACGGACGATCTGTGAAATAACCGCCCGTAATACGCTCATACCAACCTTGGTCGTAAAACAAAAAGAAAGCTGAACGCTGGTCAAGTATGTATTTCAACTCCACAGTGCCGATGCCATAACTCGAAGCAAAAATCGATTCTTCGTCAAATCCGCGCAGCGTATTCAACCCGCCAATGCGATAATGCTCGTTTAAACGCAACGTACTGTCGGCCTTGAATGCGCCTTGAAACCCAACAATTAGTGAAAGACGTTGCATCAGAGGAATCCAATACGCTGCCCGCAAATGTCCGCTGAATTGATTCAACCGCTGGGTTTCTTCGAGACCTTCAGCATCTTGCGTGGTCAATGCTTTCAATCCGGCTGAAAGTTCAGCGGTGTAACTGAAGCCTTTTGCGGGGTTGATGCGGTCATCAAGCTGGTAATTCTGCCAGCCTAAACCGTACCGACGTAAAGCTACATCATCAATGCCGACGAATGTGCCTTGCAGAGAATTCGAACGCCACTGCGATGCAAACGTCCGCAAATAGCGACCTGAGCCAACTACATAACCCAGTGCCAACTCAACTTCGGAAGTTGAGAATGTGCTGTCGCGGCGATACAACTCTACTTCGCCCCAAACACCTAAGCGGGTGCTCAATAAATAGGGGAGGGCGCCTTTCAACTGCAAGTTCTGCGTCTGCTCTTGCAGTCGTCTCCATTGAAATTCAAGGCTCTCACCTCTTCGAAAGGCGTTCTCCAAAGCTAGGTTTAAGTCACCCGTAAACACAGGCCGTCCGCTTTGTGCATCGGGCTGAAAACCGATGATGCCATCAAACCGGTTCGCCCGTACGTCTTCAAGTTCAAGGTAAACATCAGCTTTACCCTGCCGAAATACGACCTGAGGTGGAGCAGTTAAACGCACGAAGGGCAGTTCCTCGATTTTTTTTCTGATCGCCTGAAGTTGCGCCTCACTGTACCTTCGCCCGCTTCGAATGTTTAAATACTGCTCAAAATATCCGCGATGATACGAGCGCTTTCCACGAATCGCTAAACTGTCAAACAAAATCAATGGCCCGGCATGAACCCCCACGGTGTAGGCCAATGTGCTGTCATCGCGAACTTCAAATTGCAAGTGAGCCGTTGCAAATGGGTAGCCGTCATTTTCGTAAGGGCGAAGGGTTTTTCGCGCTTCCGCGCGGATGCGTTCTTCCGACGCTACAAAGGGCTGCGCTCGATTTCCACGACGTGCCACCGGCTGAGGCAAGGCATTGAACCGTGCTCCGCGATAGATACTCACATATATACTGTCACCCCAGGTATGGATGGTGTCGATGTGGGCGGCCAAATAGCCATGCAGCTGCAGATTAAGCACCATCGGCTGCAACGTGTCAGCCATGCGTACCGATGAATTTAAGTCGATTCGAGCACGCGGATTGCCGTCAACTTCCACCCACAACACACTTTGTGCTCGGGCAGCAGAAATATGCAAACTGCCCGCGATGCAGATGAATATAAACTGAACACAGGCAATACGAATTCGGGATATTTCCACGTTGTTAAAGTGTGCGTTGCCGTTCGTCGAACATTGTAACCTCTTTCAAGTTGTTGCGTAAACCTAAGTTATAGACGCATCTATTAACGTCTGAAAATCTAACTCAGTATGAAAAAGCTCATTGGATCACTCGTTTTGGTAGCCGTAGTTGCTACATTATTGGCTTCTTGCGCACCTGTTAAACAAACGTGCGAGGCTTACAATTCGGTTGAAGTTTGCCAAGAATAAACTAGACGTACTCAAACGAGATGTCTTGATTGATTTCTGGATGTAAACTAAGGGCTACAGGACAGGTTCGTGCGGCCGTTTCAAGAATCAACTTTTTTCTCTCTTCAAGATCTAAAGCGTGAATGCGCAAATGGATCTTTATTCCGCTAATGCGTCGAGGATTCGATGCCATCGTTTTTGTAACGGTAGCCTCCATCGATTCCACAGCCAGCGCATGCTCGCGCACGGTGATGCCCAGAATGGTCATCATGCAGCTCGCAAGTGAGACCGACGCTAAATCAGTCGGTGAAAAATAGCGTCCCTGACCTTGATTATCGATGGGTGCGTCAGTCAAAATCTGACTGCCTGAAGCCAGGTGTGTGGCCTCGGTTCTTAAATCACCTTCGTACAAAACCTTGTAATGCATTGCTGAACTTTTGATAGGGTAAATGCGTTGTTTCATTGTATCTTTACCAGTTGAAACAAGAGCACACTACAAATGTACAGGCTTTTCCTGCTGATTTTTGTCCTTTTTTCTGCAGTACAGACCTTTGCGCAAAGCGCCCAAAGTGAACTGTATGACGAACCTGTTATTATTTACAGGCATCAATTACACGGTGGAGGCATACTCCATTCCAATGGCCTCGGCGCCTTCATCAATTACGGCAGGTATAGGGGAGTTAAAAAAGTGTTGCTCTTCGGGGGAGATATCCTGTACATGAAGCACAACAAAGAAATTCGAAGCTTCAATCCCGTGTACGAAGATAGTCGCAGCTACGTTTATGGAAAGATGAATAGCTTTTTCATCATCCGCCCTTCATTCGGAGTGCGTAAGATTATCACCGAAAAGGTTCGCAAAAGCGGCGTACAAGTTGGCTATACGTGGGAGGTTGGTCCGTCTTTAGGGCTAACGAAACCGATTTATCTCGAAATTGGCTACCCGAGCATTCCCTATCAATATCTGGCCGTTGAGAAATACGACCCCGACAAACATTTTTTTGATTCAATTTACGGACGAGCCTCCGGATTGAATGGGATCGATGAGTTGCGTCTTCATCCCGGTGCCTTTTTCAAGTTTGCACTCAACTTCGAGTATTCGAATGAGAAAGATCGACTCAAAGGCTTAGATGCCGGTATCGCGCTCGACGCTTACCCGAATGAAATACCAATCATGGCTGCGGATCGGGTCGATCAAAACAACCAATTTTTCGTCACCTTTTTCTTGCAATTCTCTTTTGGAAGCAAGTACAACGATTGAAATGACAGAAACAAGCATCATCGATGGCGGTGGCCCGCAGCGTACGCCAAAACCCAAATGGCTTCGCGTAAAGTTGCCTACAGGGGAGTCTTATAAAAAAGTGCGCCAATTGGTGTCTGAACACAAGCTACACACCATTTGTGAGTCGGGCAATTGCCCGAACATGGGTGAATGTTGGGGAGAAGGCACTGCTACTTTTATGATTCTCGGCAACATTTGCACGCGTAGCTGCGGCTTCTGCTCTGTGGCAACAGGCAAACCCCTTGAGGCTGATATTTTTGAACCTGCACGCGTCGCGAACTCAGTAAAACTAATGGGAGTGAAGCATGCGGTAATTACTTCGGTTGATCGCGATGACCTTGCCGATGGTGGTTCTGAAATTTGGGCAGCTACAGTGCGCGCTATTCGCCGTCAATCCCCAGAAACAACACTTGAAACCCTGATTCCCGACTTTGCCGGTAAATGGGAGAACCTGCAACGCATCATAGAGGTTGCTCCTGAAATTGTTTCACACAACCTCGAAACGGTGAGAAGATTAACAAAACAGGTGCGCATCCAGGCCAAGTACGATCGCAGTCTTGAAGTGTTGCGTCGACTCAAAGCAGGCGGTATGAAAACGAAATCGGGTGTAATGCTAGGTTTGGGTGAAACCGAAGATGAGGTACTTGAAACAATGGATGACCTCAGAGCTGTTGGTGTCGATGTGCTAACTCTTGGACAGTACCTCCAGCCAACACCTCGGCACTTGCCGGTGGTTGAGTTTATTCATCCTGAACGATTCGCAGCTTATGAGCGGATCGGATTGGAGAAAGGTTTCAGGTTCGTGGAAAGCGGCCCCTTGGTTCGTTCTTCCTACCACGCTGAGAAACATATCTTCTAGTTTAAGATTGCTAGATGTGTATAAAATTGGTTAGTTATTCAAGGTTTAAATTTAATTCGGGCGGCAAAATGTTGTAAATTGGTCGCCAATTGTTTCGGAAAATTCTATCTGTATATGAGAATGAGAACGCTACTCTACATTTCAAGTCTGGGCCTCGCTGTTGCAATCGGTGTGGGCTTGTTTACCTCTAAAACGGTTGTCGCTGAGTTCAGCCCCCGTTCTGCCAAAGATGCGAAAGCCGACGCTGCTGGTGCAGCCGAAGTGCAACGCATGCTTCGCGCGAACATCGAAACCGGTGAAGTAAACGAACTAGATTATATTCGCTTGCGTGATGCAGTCGCGAAATACGCCCGAGCCGCGTCGTATGACAAAAACTCTGAACCGATCGATTGGGTCGAAATGGGGCCTGATAACGTTGGAGGGCGCACGCGAGCCATTCTTATCGTGTCTGAAACTGAAATTTTTACTGGCGGAGTCTCAGGTGGACTTTGGCGATCGACAAATGGTGGCAATAACTGGACGCAGGTCGTTTCTTTTCCAAACTGCATGATTGGTTCAATCGGCAAGGCTGGAAACGGCGATATTTACGTTGGAACAGGTTCTATGTTCGACGGTGCTGGGGGTGAAGGTGGTTCAGGTTTCCGTGGTCGTGGCGTTTATCGCTCTACCGATGGTGGTAACACATGGACGATCGTTGATGACACTGACCCAGGACTGCTCGGTTCAGGAGATTGGACAGCAGTCGATTGCATCGAGCCAGATCCAAATCGTCCAAACCGCGTGTATGTAGCGAGCAATGCCGGATTCGGTTACCTCGAAGGAAATACCTACACCGCAGTGTCGGGTGGTTTGCCTAGCCAGTCTTGTCAAGATATTAACATCGCTTCAGATGGCAGTTACATGCTCGTTTCGATGTCGTCAGGCCGCGTTTACCGCAGCACTGATAACTCATATTCGACTTTTGAACCTGAATTCGGTGGCGGAAATGATCCTGGCGTTCTACCCCAAAGCGGTATGGGTCGCGCACGCGTTGTCGTTGCCCCAGAAAATGCTGATCACGCCTATGCTCTATTTTCGACTACAGGTGGGCTCTTCGGTGGAGTATATTATTCGTCAGATGCAGGACAAACATGGGAGAACATTTGGCCAGCGGGTATTGCTGAAGCGACTCCACTTCCCCGTGGTCAAGGAATTTATGATCTTGCACTCGGTGTATCTCCAACTAACCCTCTCATCGCTTACGTTGGCGGTATCGAATTTTGGCGTGTAGGCCCAAGCTATCAAGCTGAATTGGCTGCTTTGCCATTCACCTTGGCGAGCCTCCCGCAAACCATGCACGTGGATATTCATGAAATTGTATTCTCGCCTGAAGGCGTGATGTGGGTGGGTAACGATGGTGGAATCTATCGTTCAAATGACAATGGTCAAACCTACATACGCAGCAATAGAGGATACAATGTGACACAGTATTACGGTATCGACCATACACCTGGTTTGGGTGTGGTAGGTGGAACTCAGGATAACGGTTCACACTACATTCCAAATGACGGATCACTTTTGAGCGACCTGAGTGCTTTTGAAATTTCAGGTGGTGACGGTTTCGACTGTGCTGTTCCGCAAGTTACTGATGACTTCCGCCAAATTGCCTTCACAACCTCACAGTATGGTGTACTCAACCGTTTATCAAATGATGGTGCTTCGTCGTTTATCTATGATGACCGCATTATTGATTTGCAAAACGCTGACGGTGAAATCGGCCAGTTCTACACGGTGATTCGCCTTTTCGAAGACACTGAAGATGAACTTAGCCAACGTTTTGTCACCCTCATCAACCCAACTGAAACAACGTTGACTGATACCACCTTAATGGTTGAAACCTCTAACCTTGATTTGCCACTTGGTTATACCTTGGCTGAAGGCGAAGAATTGCGTTTCTGGCCAGAATTAATTCGCCCTGAGCTTACCCTCAGCGAACCTTTGATAGCAGACCCAAATTACTACTGGCTTGATCCACAAGCACTTACTGAAATAATTCTTGATTGCGATACTACCGAAACAGTCATTGGGCAAATTGAGGTTATTGAAAGTATTACCCCGATTGATACCTGTGTATACATCGAGGTTATCGATGATATCATGTGCTTCAACATTGGCGCTGATACGACTTTCGTTATGCAAGACGTAATCCAAACAGACATCGCTTGCGATTCTTCGTACTTCTATGCTGCTGATACCTTGTATGACGTTCGTGAACATAAATTGGTTCAAGATCCTTACACGGTAATGCTTACTGTGGGCTTCTCAGGTGGCCTAGGCGTTTGGATGACGCGCGATCCGTTGAACTTTAGCGTTCAACCACAATGGTTCCGTTTAGGTAACGCCCCCGGTGGTGGTGGTACAAAAGCAGTTGAATATGCGGTGGGTGACCACGAAGCTGCAGGCGACGTGATGTTCGTAAGCGGATGGAACGGGTCTTTGTGGCGTGTAAGCGGCTTGCGAAACCTACAAGTTGAAGGTGACGATGCAGATGCCGATAACAATGGTTTCGCTGATGCGCTATCATGGGCACAAATCGCTTCCGCAGGTGCAGCGATTACAGGTATTGCTGTTGATCCGAATGATCCAAACCACGTGGTCATTACCATCGGCGGTTACGGTGTCGATGCCAATGGTAAGGTGCGCGAAACATTCAATGCGCTCGCAACAAATCCAACATGGAGCAACATCTGGTTCCCAACAAGCGATGAACTTGCACGCATGCCAGTTTACGACGCGGTGATCGATGTGAATTCACCAAATGGTGAGACAATCGTTGTAGGTACAGAGTTTGGCGCATGGATCACCAACGACGGTGGAGATACGTGGGCTATCTCAAACAACGGCATGTCAGCAGCTGATGAAGTTTTTGCTTGTCCGATTTTCGATCTTAAGCAACAATGGCGCGGCAATTCACGCTGGTCTTATCCGCTGAACAGCGGAGCAATCTATGCAGGTACTCACGGCCGCGGTATTTTCCGTGCTGATGCCTTCACTTTCGTGAATGTTGAAGAAACGCCTGAACTTGGAAACGATAAACCAGAACTTGTGGTTTACCCGAACCCAGTAACTAGCGCGGTTACACAAGTGAAGCTTGATCTTCCAGCTACGACCGATGTTCGTTTCTCAATCTACAGCATCACAGGTCGTTTCGTACAAGAAGTGCCAATGCGTAAGTATGCTGAAGGTAGCCATGTGGTGACCTTGAATACCGCCGATCTTGCCAATGGTAATTATATCCTCGCTGCTGAAATTGGCGGAGAACTGAAAACTGCACGCTTTGTCGTGATGAAATAATTGAACGTATTTTAAGTTCGATAAAAAAGCCGGCCTTCCAAGCCGGCTTTTTTTTTACTTTCGACCCAAGATTAAGATCATGTCTAAACTTCGAGTTGCTATCAATGGTTTCGGCCGAATCGGCCGGATGACCGCCCGTATTTTAGCTGATGCACCAGATATAGATGTTGTAGCCATAAATGATATCTTCGAGCCAGAGGCCTTAGCGCACCTGCTCAAGTATGATTCTGTTCATCGGGTATTTCAGCATGATGTTCGGTTAGACCAAAGGCAACTAACTTTTGGCCGACAGGTAGCAACCGTATATACCATACCTGAGATCGATAACATACCCTGGCATATGCATCAGGTCGATGTTGTTATTGAGTGCACGGGACGTTGTAAGACCCTTACCGATGCTCAAGCACACATTACCGCAGGTGCTGCTCGTGTTATTTTAAGTGCACCTCCTGCTGATGATAGCCTGAAAACGATTGTTCTCGGCGTGAACCATCATTTACTCGATGGAACAGAAACGGTAATCTCGAATGCAAGCTGCACCACGAACAGTGCTGCTCCGATGATTCAACTTGTACACGAACTCTGTGGCATCGAAAGCTGCTACATCACTACAGTGCACTCTTATACTGGGGATCAAAACTTGCAAGACACCCCACACCGCGATTTGCGTCGCGGTAGAGCCGCAGCCCTGAGCATCGTGCCTACCACAACCGGTGCCGCAAAAGCGCTTACCCGCGTGTTCCCTGAATTGAGTGAGCAACTTGGCGGGTGTGGAATTCGTGTGCCTGTTCCAGACGGGTCACTTACTGACATCACGTGCATCGTGAAATCTGAACTCACGGTTGAAGAATTGAATAACGCGTTCAAATCTGCCGCTAATGGCCGTTACAAAGGCATCTTGCAGTATACCGAAGATCCGATCGTTTCAAGCGATATCATAGGAAACAAACACTCGTGCATCGTCGATGGTTTGCTAACCTCGGTAATTGGTAAAATGGTCAAAATCGTGGGATGGTATGACAACGAAATCGGTTATTCAAACCGTTTGGTTGACTTACTCCGTTTCACCCGTGATCTTCGTAAGTAAGAAGCGCAACCGATGAACCGTCGAACACCGCATAGGTGTAGTGGCTAATCCAATCGCCAAGGTTGATGTAACGGCTCCCTTCACCGACTTGCAGATCGAGGGGCAAATGCCGGTGACCAAAGACGAAGTAATCAAAATGACGGTCTTGGAGAATCGACTTGCAATACTGAACCAGCCATTCATTCGCTTCCCCAAGATAAATGCGGTCCCGATCGCCTGAGGTTTTCCGACTGCTCCGTGACCAAAAATTGGCCATAGCTATACCAAAATTGGGATGTAAGCGGGCAAATAACCACTGTGATACTTTACTCGCGAAGACCTTCTTAATGAACTTGTATCCGTAGTCACCCGGACCGAGCCCATCGCCATGACCAATATAAAATCGCTTGCCATTCCACGTGCGTTCAATCGGCGCCCGGTGCAGTAGCACGCCCGTTTCGTTGGGGAGATAGTCAAAAATCCACATGTCATGGTTGCCCGTAAATACGTGAATCGGAATACCAGAATCTGTAAGAAAACTCAACGTGCCGAGCAACCGCGTGTAGCCGCGTGGGACGGCATGCTTGTATTCAAACCAAAAATCAAAAATGTCGCCAACTAAGAAAATCTCTGCTGCATCTTTGGCTGCTGCGTTGAGCCATTTAACCAAGGCAAGTTCACGCGCACGACTCATTCTTGCATCGGGGATGCCCAAATGAAAGTCTGACGCGAAATAAATCTTCTTGCCGTTAGGCAAAACTATGGTTGATTGATCTTCGATTGCAGCCAATGGAGCCAGTCAGAAATTAGCTGCCAAGCAACTCAGCAAGCTTCGCTTCGAGTGCTGCCCCGCGTAAATGAGTACCCGCAATTTTCCCGTCTTTACCAAGAAGAATGGTGTGCGGAATGCTCGAAACGCCATATGCTTGCGCAGCTCCGTTTTGCCAGCCTTTCAAATCACTGACGTGGTTTTCCCAAACTAAACCGTCTTGAGCAATCGCCTGCTGCCATTTCCCGCCATCGCTGTCAAGTGAAACACTGAAGATCTCGAAACCTTTATCCTTATAACGCTTGTAGGCGTTTACAACGTTAGGATTCTCGCGACGGCACGGACCGCACCAAGATGCCCAAAAGTCAATTAGAACTACTTTGCCCTTGAGGTCACTCAAAGAACGTGTTTTACCACTCGGATCGGCCATCGAGATCTCAGGTGCCACCATGCCTTCCGAGTAAGTCGCGTTGGTCCGCGGTTGATTCGTCGGATTTACCTTTGCCTGCTCTTGACGCTCGAATTGCATAATTTGCTCGTTTAGCATCGTATAGTAGGTGGTGTGATCAAACACGCCTTTCAATCCGTCACGCACTTTCTTGTAGGAAGCAAGATCTTGACTGATATTCAATTCTTCCAAGGCAGCCATTACTGCAGGTGAACTCGCATTTTGGTCAATATAAGCTAAACACTTCTCGCGCTTCTCCCGCTTCAATTCAACCGATTGGCTCAATGCCTGTGATTTCTCTTCGCTCGATGCTGTAGTGCTCCGCGTGATCTCGCGAAGTTCCATTTCCTTCTCAACAAGCGGTCTTACCGAAGCATAAAAACCAAACAATTGCTCAGTTTGCGGTGACCCGGTGGCTTTTTTCTGCGCATCAAAATCAGCATATGTAGTCTCAAGTTCAATACCCTGTGTAGAGTCGGTTATGAACACAAACGCATGGTCATTATCGAGGTATAAGCGGTAAAAATTCAACTCCAAACCTTGCGATGGAGCAATCGAAAAACGACCGTCGTCTGCTACTGTGGCTGAATCACTTACAATAGCCCGATTGTTGACGAATCGCTGCAAATACACGGTCTTGCCCTCGGCGCCTGTGATCTTACCAGAAATCGTGCCTTGCTTTCCTCCAGTGTTGCATGCAACCAATATCACCGCAAGGGTGATCAATGTCAAAAGTTGTTTCATTGTATCAATGACTTTAAGTATTTGGTGCAAATATCCTGAAAATATACCATATCTCTACATGACCATTGGTCAACAAAAAATCACGTTCATCAACGCGCGTTGAGTCTTGAATGTATAGCAGCTATGAGCAGCTCGCCATCTGCCACTTGAACATGCAAGGGCAACGTGTAAATGGGCAGATCAAGGGCTTCTGCAATACCTTCAATGCGCATCCAATCTTTTTCCGTAGTCACAAGGGCATCGGCACTATGCGTCGAAAGTAAGCTCGCCCAATCGGCAACAATTCGCGAAGAATAGGGGTGGTGGTCGCTGTAAATCAAACGCTCTACAACATCAAACTGCGTTTCGAGGTAGCTTAAAAATTGGTCGGGTCGGGCGATACCACAAAGGGCAATGATACGCTTCGGATAGGGTTCTTCAGTATTGCCCATCCGTTTAATGGGGCCGTAGGTAGTGCTACTCACATACACAGGTATGTGCGCGGGTAAATGGCAGGTGCGTTTTAATCGTTCTATTTTCGCCCGAATGGGCGGATGCGTGAATGCCTGAGCTGACACATGCGTGATCAAAATCGCGTCAGCTTGCCGCAGGCGAATAAGGTGATCACGGAGGAGGCCTCCCGGTAAGTAATCATCTTCGAATGGCATGCGCTCCGAATGGATCAGGGCGAGATTGAAATCGCCGACCAGCTTGCGATGCTGCAAGGCATCATCGAGAATTACAATACCCGATGTTGCTTCTTCAGCAATGCGTTCGATGCCATGAAGGCGATTCTCACAAACTCGAACGGGAAAACCACTTAACAACTTGGCATAGAGCAATGGTTCGTCGCCAACATCGCTAGCTGAATCGCTGCGGTGAACATGCCGGTAACCACGCGTAGTGCGGCCATAGCCTCGACTCAATATCGCTGGACGAAGACCCCGCAGTTGTTCAGCCAACCACAAGGTGTGCGGTGTTTTGCCTGTTCCTCCAACGCTAATGTTTCCTACAATTACAGTGGGTAAGGCGCCCCGGTCTGAATGAAACCAGCCAAAGTCATAGCCCTTGTTTCTGATCCAAACAACCAGTCCATAGAGCTTCGAAAACGGAAAAAGTAGGATTCGACGAAGACGCATGATTAACTTTGTCGACCAAAAGTGGTCAAAATTTCGTATATTATAGGCTAAGGTACAATTAGGAGACCAACGAATGAAGCTAAATCAAATTGTAAGCGCCCTTGAACTTTGGGCCCCGCTCAATCTTCAAGAGGGATACGACAACTCAGGGTTGATCGTCGGCGACCTGAGCCAAGATGTTCGAGCCGCCCTCGTAACGCTCGATTGCACTGAAGCCGTTGTCGATGAAGCAATCGCAAATGGTGCACAGTTGATTATCGCTCACCATCCAATTGTGTTCAGCGGCATGAAGCGGTTCACAGGTAAAACCTACGTTGAGCGTACCGTGATGAAGGCCATTAAACACGATGTATCAATTTATGCCATCCATACAAACCTCGATCACATCGATACAGGGGTGAACAAACATTTGTGCGACCTACTCGGGGTGCAAAATCCACGCATCCTTCAACCGAAAGCCGCACTCCTTGAAAAACTCATAGTCTTCGTACCCGAAACCCATGCTGAAGAAGTTCGAAACGCTTTATTCGAAGCAGGTGCGGGTGCCATCGGAAATTATGACGAATGCAGTTTCAACACCCCGGGCGAAGGTACATTTAGAGCCGGAACAAACGCGAATCCAACCCTTGGAAACCACCTTCAACGGCACACCGAGCCTGAAATTCGTATCGAAGTCATTGTGCCTGCTGACCGTGTTGCTGACACTTTGCGTGCGATGCGTGCAGCACATCCCTACGAAGAGGTGGCCTATGATCGCGTCCAACTGCAGAATGAAGCCCAATGGATCGGTGCTGGCATGATCGGAAGCTTGCCCGAACCAATGGCTTGGCCTGCTTTTTTCGACCTGGTGAAGCACACCCTCAGTGCCACAGTCATCAAACATACTGAATGCCCTGAGAAACGCGTGAAGAACGTGGCAGTCTGCGGCGGAGCTGGCTTTTTCTTGCTCAAGCAGGCCAAGGCTGCTGGGGCCGATGTCTTCATTACTTCAGACGTCAAATACCATGAGTTCTTCGATGCAGAAGGCATCGTGCTGGCCGATGTTGGCCACTGGGAAAGCGAGCATCGAACGAAGGAACTTATTGTGCGTTACCTCAACGAGAAATTTCCTAAATTTGCAGTTCATTTGAGTCGAATCAACACAAATCCGGTTAAGTATCATTAGTATGTCCAAAAAACTAACCACTGCAGAAGATAAACTGCGCGCACTGTATTCTTTGCAGGTCATCGATTCTAAAATCGATCGAATTCGCATCATCCGCGGAGAATTGCCACTCGAAGTGCAAGATTTGGAAGATGAGATTGAAGGTTTGCGCACACGCGTTGGCAAGATTCAAGAAGAGATGAACGCAGTAGAGAAGTCAGTCTCTGATCGTCGTCACCAAATCGACGAAAGCAAAGCGCTCATAAAGAAGTACGAAGAGCAGCAAAACAATGTGCGCAACAACCGTGAGTACGATTCGTTGAACAAAGAGATCGAATTCCAAGGTTTGGAAATTCAACTCTGCGAGAAAAAAATTACAGAGCTCAGCGCACAGAAAATTCAAAAGCAAGAGCTACTCGAAAGCAGCCAAGCTAAACTTACTGAGCGCGAAGGCGATTTGGAAGTGAAGAAAACTGAACTCGAAGAGATCGTTTCTGAAACGCGCGCTGAAGAAGAAGTACTTACTTCGAAAGCTGCCGAAATGAAAGAAGAAATTGAAGCGCGCTTAGTCCACGCCTACGAGCGAATCCGCGCAGCTTCGAAAAACGGATTAGCTGTCGTTCCTATCGAGCGCGAAGCTTCTGCAGGTTCGTTCATTAAAATTCCACCGCAGCGCCAGCTCGATATCGCAGCGCGCAAGAAAATTATCGTTGACGAACACAGCGGTCGAATCTTGGTCGATAAAGAATTGGCCGATGAAGAACGCGAACGCGTTGAGAAAATGATTGTTTCTGAGCTGAAGAACGCATAAGTTCTAAGGTCTTAGTCGAAATAATTAAGCGAAAAAAAGGGAGCCTGAAGCTCCCTTTTTTTGTGGTTGATTTTCTTGACTTAGTAGCGCAACCCAACGGTGATAATTGCCTCGCCTTTGTTTTGGCGAAGTTCGGCAGCATTAACCAACGCCGGATCGTAGATATAGAATTCACGTGCATTGTTGCGATGCTGATATGCGAACTCAGCATAAACCGATTTGCCGCGGTATCCGAATCCAATGCTGCCTGTAAGCAAATGTGTGTTGATGGATGTAGCTCCAGGTACAAATGGATTCTGCTGAAATGCAAAACCTCCCCTTGCTCTGAAAACCTTCATTATGCGCCACTCTGTGCCAACGCGAACGTTGTGCGTAGCGCGATAAATGGCAGAAATGACATCATTTTCAACCTCGAAGTCGTAGGTGCTTCCGGAGACATTGGAGCGCCGAAGTTCTGCTTGGCCGTAATTAATGCGCTCATAATCAGCACTGATCAAACCGTCGCGCCCAAGAATGAAAGCCGCCCCCAAGATCGTGCGCGAAGGTGTGCTCACTCGATAATCAAATGCACCTTGAACAGCGTCATCGTAGCTGCCGAGCACTGTGAAGTTTGAGAGCATACGCGAATCCCATACGTCATTGAGGGCAAAACCCGTGCGACTATGCCATGCTGCACTCACGCGCAACCATTTGCTCGCCCGGAAGATTGCACCCAGCTTAATGTTCAATCCACTTCCTGTAATTACCAACTCATCAGTAAACGTATAATCTTGAAGGTCGACTTGGTCTTCTGTGCCAAATTCACGGTAGGTGGTGGTTTGATTATAGCGCACACTCGGAAATCCAAGCGTGCCACCCAAGTAAAGCCGGTCGCGGTAGTTGCCACCGAGTGAAACAGCAGTTTCACTCATGTGTCCTGACGTTTCGATGGTCATCTCCTGGGTCACCTTTCCGAATGGGATCGCAGTGATGTACTGATCAATGGTGCCAGGTATAGTATCAAGAAGGAAGGTGTTCCAGGCCAAACCAGCGCCGAAGGGTTGATTCGCTGCAAGTTGGTCGAACGGTGTTCCATTGGCTTGATTCATATAAACGTTCAAAAGCGTATTGTTGAACTCATTGCCCCGAATGACGGTGCGTTGATTGAAGTTTTGAAGTTTATTGAAAGTCACCGCATAGTTCACAAATACCCAATCGGGATGGTCTGACTTATTGGTAATCGCCATACCAGCGTTTGGGATATGGAAAGCATATTTGCTCGCACGGTTTTCTGAACCGTTGTAATCGCTGCGTGTGGTTAACCCACTCACTGCGAATGAAAGCGTAAGGTCGTTCCGTCGATATAAGCCAATGCCTGCGGGGTTCCATGAAGCAGAGGCCAAGTCGCCACCTACGGCAGAGAATGCCCCAGCCATCCCAGCGAAGCGCGCGTTACCAATGGGCTCGATGGTGCTGTAGCGCAAGGCATCGAGCTCGTTCTGGGCACTTACCGTGAAGGTAAAGCATCCGCCTGCTAAGGCGAAAAAAATCCTTAGAATGTATTTTACCACAAGGGGTTAAATTATTGTGAAAGCCTCGATTTATCGTGGTCGTCCGCCACCGCTGCTCGACGAACGGCTACCACCAGTAGATCCGCCGCTAGATGGACGTGAGATCGAACCTCCGCTAGATGGACGAGGCGTTGTTACTGCAGGGCGAGTGTCTCCACTGCTTCCTGACGAACTGCCTGAGCCAAAGCGGCTGTTGCCACTTTCACGCGGTGAGGTTCCGATGTTTGGTCGCGTACCTTCAGAATTGGGCTCGGTTGATTCGCCAGTGTTACGCGAGTTGCCGCCGCGGCGTGCAGGTTGCACATCCGGGGTGTTCGGACGGAAGTAATCGAAGTCGTTGTTACCTGGGTTTTCGGTAGCGCCTCGACCGCTGTTGTTGCGGATTGTATTCGGGCGTGTGGTATTGCCAGGGTCTCCAACTTGACCAGTATTGCCGCGTCCGATGCGCGAAACGCCACCCGTGCCATTTTCACCGTATGTGCTGTTCACAGATGAGCCGCTTGAGCCTGAAGGGCGCGGTCCGTATATGATGCCGTTCGAGCCATATATATCACCGAACCAATTGTTCCCCATTCCGAAAAATGAATTACCCCAAGGGCTGCCCCAGCTATTCAAGAAAGGAGGGCCCCAAGTTCCACCCCACATATTGCCCATGCCCCAGTTTGAACCTGCGCCGAAGCACATTGAATTCATGAACGGGCTGTTCCAAGAACCCATCCAAGGGTCATACCAAGGGTCGTAGAAGCCGCCATTAAAGCCTGGTTGCCACATCGGGCTGCCAAAGGCGCTGTATCCGTAGAAGTAGTTGGAAGGCATCATGTAACCCATGCCCATGCCACCCATGCCCATACCGCCCATGCTCATCGGGAAGCCCATGCCCATCCCCATGCGGAAGCGTGAGCCTCCGCCCATGCAGTTGGCACGTGAATTCATGCCCATGTTCATTCGCGGATCGGGGTAAAAACCTTGATTGAAATCGTTCGCACGATTTTCGTCGTAGTAATCTTCTTCTGCGTGGGTTTCGTTTTCGGCTTGCGCAGTGGCCTGCGGCTGCTCATCAACATAAGCTACTCCCGGGTAGTAGTACAGATCATCATCTTCATAATCAGCCGAAACCGCGTAACGGGTCGGATTACAAGCTGACAATCCCAACATGACGATCGTAAGGGTAGCGAAAAGGGATGTTGTGCGGGTCATAATAACTCCTTTGTTTATTCACCGATTACGCGGTGGGGCATTCAAGTACAAGGTAATAATTTATTACTTTGCATGCCTGTTAAATAACAATAATTATACCAGAAAATGGCAAAGCTGACCTCGCGTTCAGAGAATTATTCGAAGTGGTACAATGAGTTGGTCATGGCTGCAGATTTAGCCCAGCACTCTGAAGTCAAAGGGTGTATGGTAATTAAGCCCTATGGCTATGCGATTTGGGAGAAGATTAGGGATGTGCTTGACAAGAAGTTCAAAGACACAGGGCATCAGAATGCTTATTTTCCGCTGTTAATTCCAAAGTCTTACCTCAGCAAGGAGGCGAGCCACATTGAAGGGTTCGCCAAGGAGTGCGCTGTTGTGACGCATTATCGTTTGATGAATGATCCCAACGGTGGTGGTGTTATTGTCGATCCAGATGCGAAGTTAGACGAGGAGCTCATTATTCGTCCGACCTCCGAAACTATCATTTGGAACACCTATAAAGGTTGGATTCAAAGCTATCGCGATTTGCCCATCTTGGTAAACCAATGGGCCAACGTGTTTCGTTGGGAGATGCGTACGCGCTTGTTCCTGCGCACTGCTGAGTTCTTGTGGCAAGAGGGTCACACGGCCCATGCCACCAAAGCCGAAGCCGTGGAAGAAACGCTGCGTATGCTCGATGTATACGCTGATTTTGCTGAAGGGTGGATGGCCATGCCAGTTGTTAAAGGTGTAAAATCGCCCAACGAACGTTTCGCAGGAGCCGAAGACACCTACTGCATTGAGGCGATGATGCAAGATGGTAAGGCACTGCAGGCAGGTACCTCACACTTCCTTGGTCAAAATTTCGCCAAAGCGTTTGACGTGCAGTTCATGACTAAAGCAGGCGATTTGGAGTACGTGTGGGCAACCTCTTGGGGTGTTTCTACACGCTTAATGGGCGCACTCATTATGACGCACTCCGATGACAAGGGACTGGTGCTACCGCCGAAACTCGCGCCATTGCATGTGGTTTTCGTGCCAATTTACAAAGGTGATGAGCAACTAGCCGAAATCAGCGCCAAAGGCGTTGAACTTTGCAACGCACTGCGCGAGAAAGGATTAACTGTAAAGCTCGATGACGACGATACCAAGCGCTCGGGTTGGAAATTTGCCGAGTACGAATTGAAGGGTGTTCCAGTGCGCGTGGCCATGGGGCCGCGCGATTTGGAAAACAGTACCGTTGAGATCGCGCGCCGCGACACGGGCGATAAAGCACTGGTCAATTTGGCCGATGCAGCAGCCTATATTGTGAAGTTGCTTGATGAAATTCAAGACAACCTGTTGCAGCGTGCAAAAGAGCACCGCAACGAACACACAACGAAGGTTGATTCGTGGGACGAGTTTAATGCGGTACTCGATGGCAAAGGTGGCTTTGTGTCTGCACATTGGGATGGAACTTCAGAAACCGAAGAGAAAATTAAAGAACTTAGCAAAGCGACCATTCGCTGCATTCCTATTGAGAATGAGCGCGAGTCGGGTGTATGTGTTTTAACAGGTAAGCCCTCAACTCAGCGTGTGCTTTTCGCCCGCGCCTACTAAACATAAAAACGCCCAAACAATGCATGAAGCAAGAGAAGCAATGCTCAAGTTGATTCGCGAACGAGCAACTGTTAAGCAAGATGTGTATGCATCAACCCTAGATGCCTTCAAACAACTTAAAGTGGTGCTTGCTGAGGTCGTTGAAGAAATCAAGAAAGATTTTGGTGATGCCGATGAACGCGTAGAGTTTTACTACAAAGACAAAGGTGAATTCGAGGCCGAAATCAAGGTCGCTGGCGATGTACTCTTGTTTTATATGCATACCAACGTATTCCAATTCGATGAAGGCAACAGCTTGTGGAAGAGCAGCTACTTGCAAGAAAACGAACTCAACGGTTACGTGGGTGTCATTAATGTCTACAATTTCTTGGCTGATTCGTTCAAATATCAGCGCCTTCATGACCGCGGTTACCTCATCGCACGCCTTTTTGTGAACCGTGAACAACACTTTATGGTGCAAGGCAAGCGTCAGTTGGGCTATTTATTCAATGATTTTTTGAATTCGAAGGTCGATCGTGCCATGTTCAAAGAGTTTGTGATTTCAGCGATAACCTACACGCTCGGTTTTGACTTGTATGCGCCGCCTTACCAGCAAGTACAAGAGATTACAGTGGGAGAGGTAGAAATGATGAGCCATACCTTGAAGGTTGCTACCGGCAAACGTTTGGGCTTTAAATTCAGCTTCGACGACGATTTGCCGGAGGGGTAAAAAAAAATTGCCAAGATTTTTGGATGGATTTGGGATCTGTGTATATTTGCACTCCTAAAATCAACGGCCCGTTCGTCTAGGGGTTAGGACGCCAGGTTTTCATCCTGGTAGCAGGGGTTCGATTCCCCTACGGGCTACTCCAAGCGCTGATCGCAAAGTCAGCGCTTTTTTTTTGCCTTAAATTTTCCCCTTGGCGACTGCGCCCATCCACCCGGTAGGGTGAAAAAAAATTACCTTCACGTTCAAATCTATATTCAAAACCAATGAAAGCAAGGCGCATCGAAATTTAATGGGGCATTTGTTTTGTATTCATGGCTCTCGGTTGAGGAGCTCACGCGCCTGTGGTGACACTTGTGGTGACGATTTTATCACCGATTTCGCAGTTGATCACTTCACTTTTAATTAGCCCAAACTTCTTTGAAAACGCCAAAGGAGCAGCAGTGGCTCAAGGTTATATGACAGCTGAGGCTGCCGAAGTGTATTTCAAACTAGAAAATTACATCGTGCAGGGCATCATGGTTGCACCGCTTATGGGCACAGTGACCAGCCTCATTGTCGCAGTAGCAGCTCGAAAGCGCCCCTTGCAGGTGTAAATTTAGCCGTGATTTAGCACTGCGAATTAGATCCCAACTTTCAGCAAGTGCATGCGAATTGAATCGCGTTGCGCGTCAGTTAATGTTCGGTCAAAATTGTACAAAGCGCCTTCCCATGTGCCGTAAACAGGGTTGGGTAAAACAATGTACTCGGTACCGAAACGGGTGTTCAAACTATCTGTTAATGCAGCGCGTCGAGTCGTTGATTGCTTATCAAACGCACCACTGAAATCGCCTAAATTATCGCCTACGAACATTACAATTTGGTAGCCTTGGGCCTCAATTGCTTCACGTCGTTCAGTTTTATCACTCGTAGAAGTCTTTAAGTAGAAGTGCGCTGGCTCAAGCTGCGGCAGTTGAAGTTGCGCCATATTGGCGATCGTAGCTGCTAAAGCGGAGGTGTCACGGTTTGAAACATAAAATAAGGTCAGGCCCAATTCATCGGCTGTTCGTAAAAAATCTCCTGCTCCGGGCACCTCCATTGCTTGAGCTTTGTTTGTCCAAATCGCCCACGTCGAATCGCCGTGGCTCGCATTAGTCTGGATTTGCCAACCGGTGTATGGACTATTGTCGAGCACGGTCTCGTCGAGGTCGAGTACAACAGCCATATTTGCTGATCCGCCCTCACTGACGAGATATCGCAGGGTATTTGCAGCTCCATTATAAGCTTGGTAACACAAGGCCTTGTACTCTGCGCTGTGTTGTACGAACAACGTTGCTGCGGTTAAATAATTTTGGTAGTTCACCGGCGGTGCAGGTGGGGTGATCTGCCTATCGGCAGGATGGTCGCACGAAGCAAAGGTCAACGCAAGTAAAACGAAGGTCGCAACTTGACTTTTAAGGGAATAGTTCTGAACCATGAGCAATGAAGTGTGAGTGCAAAGATACAATTTCGTGTTTAAAGGCAAAGCGCGATGCGCATACGAACAAGTGCAAAAGCGCGTTGTTGTAATAAAATGAAATTCCAACGCATGTTCATATTTACCCTAACTGTCGCACTTGCTTTCGCAGCGTGCCAACCACAGCATCCTAACGATGACCAACCACACGAAGAACAAAAAAGCAAAAAGAAGTGGTCGGTAGCGCCAAACGCTGACGACGGTTTTTCTCGCGCTTATTTTGCAAGCGGTTGTTTCTGGTGTGTTGAGGCCATCTTTGAATCGGTTCGTGGGGTTGAAGAAGTTATTTCGGGCTATGCGGGTGGCTCTGAAGAGAATCCGACTTACGATGCGGTGAGTGCTGGAAGAACCGGACATACAGAAAGCGTAGTGGTGATTTACGATGCCCAAGCCGTCAGCTACGCAACATTACTTGAAGTGTATTATGGTTCACACGACGCCTCAACGGTAAACGGTCAGCATCCAGACTTTGGCAGGCAGTATCGCTCGGCCATTTTCTACACCACCGATGAAGAACGCAGCATGGCCGAGTTGGCCAAAGCGAAGGCCCAAGGCGAGTACCGTGATCCCGTGGCTACTGAAATTGTGCCGTACAGCCGATTTTGGGAGGCTGAAGCGTACCATCAAGATTACGAGCGATTAAATCCGGGCAACCCTTACGTCCAAAAAGTTTCGATCCCCCGGCTCGAGCGTTTTAAGTCGCGTTTTCCTGATTTACTCAAGTGAGAATCAAACGGTTGAAATGTTTGCTGAAAAGTCATTTGATCAGTGTAACACCTGCGGCACAAGAACGTATACATTCATGAAGCCAATTGTTTCGCGATCTGTGGCGTACAATGCGATCGTTTTGAAGTGGCTCAAAGCACTATGCTGGGACAGTTGTTGCCGAGTAATTCTGGATTAAACATCCACCAGCTTTTCTGCAATTTTGCGGAGGTTAAACTGCTGTTTGCCTACCGCGGAGCCATGAACGACAGCATCACCGATGCGATTTTGGGCATCAGTGAGTACACCTTAGATGAGCATACAACCTTAGCACATTCGAATCGCAAAGTGTCGTTTTTATTGGTCGAATGTTTTCAAAACATCTTGCGACACGGCCAGCAAGGCGCTCTTTCATGCGATTTGACTGATCGGGGCACGATGTTCAGTTTTCGATTGTTTGACGATGCCTTTTACATCAACTCCATCAACCGTATCGCCTCCGAAGACCAAGAGCGCTTAACTGAAATTGTTGACCGCGTAAATCGACTTGATAAGAATGAGTTGAAAGCCTTGTATTTGGAGCACTTGCAGTCGAATGATCTCAGCGATCGCGGTGGGGCAGGCCTGGGCCTGATTGAGTTGGCGCGTAAATCAGGACGTAAGATTGGTTACCGCTTCGAAGAAGTTTCGCCCGGTGTAGTTTATTTTCACAACCAGGTGTGCTTCAAGCAAAGCGCTGAAAAAGAGTTTGATTTCAGTGCGCCAACGGGTGAATTGCAGCTGCAAATGTTGGTTCACAACACCCTCATGGTGTATAAAGGAGATTTATCGCAACGTTCAATTTTGCCTTTGCTGTCAATGGCAGAAGTGAATCTTCAAGAAACCATGACCTCCGCCTGTGCGCGAAAAGTAGGTCATGTTTTGGTAGAAATGCTGCAGAACGTCTCGCGTCATTCGAACGCAGCCAACGGTTTGAAAGAAGGCGTAATGACCATTGCTGAACAAATGGGTTCGTTTGTAATTCAAACCGGCAATGTCGTGACAGCATTACAAAAACAAGATTTAGATCAAGAATTGCTTGAAATAAGTAAGCATGAGCTTGCTGAATTGCGCGAGATGCATCGCGCGAAGTTTAAGGCCAGTTTGCAGCGCGATGATCGCTTTAGTAGTGGACTGGGGTTACTTCAAATTGCCCGCGATGGTAAAGGGCGGATTGATTTCCGCTTCGATCCAATGGAGCAGATGGAGTATTTTTTTTCATTTGCCGTAATGGTTTGATTAAATTTGACTATGCATTATAACTCAACAGCTGATACGCCAGAGGTTCATTACCATGATGAGGCCGGTATTTTGGCCATCCGGGGGCGTTCATTGCCTGAAGATGCATGGGCTTTTTATGGGCCTTTGATTGACTGGGCCAAATCATTGGCCTTGAAAAACAGTCAGCAGCTAACCATTGAGTTCTTTTTAGAGTACTTCAACTCTTCGAGCGGGCGTTACCTGCTCGAGTTGCTAGCAACCCTCGAAAAGAAGGGGAAAGACCGCGTTTCAGTAGTCTGGATGGTAGAGCCTGACGACGATTTAATGGTCGAGAAAGGCGAAGAATTCAGCAGTTTGCTTGAGATTCCGTTTCGCTTTGTGACTTCCAATTAAGTTTTTTTTGGCCCCTCCGGGGGATGGGAGTGTTCATCACTCAGTCGAGCACAACACCCATAATCAGGATGTCATCGAGCTGTGGTGTTTCACGACGCCATCGGCTGAGCTCAGCATCAAGGATGGCTTTCGGGTTTGCGAGGCGATCAGCTGCAATCGTACACAAGATTTTTTGGAAGTTCTGTTTGTTCAGCTTTTTATTCGCGTCACCGCCAAATTGGTCAACAAAGCCATCGGTATACAAGAAAATGTAGTCGCCTGGGGTGTATTGCAACTCACGGGTAACGAATCCGCCGTTGGGCATGTTGTGATCTCGAAAGAACGTACCCCCAATGGCCAAGCTGTCAGTTTTTAATTCAGTGGCCACACCATTGCTGATGCGCATGAGAGGGGCACGCGCTCCGGCGTACTGAATGGGTTTGCCCTGCTGTAGCACACAGATGCTCATGTCCATCCCGTCTTGGGTATCACTCAATTCGAGGTTTTGATTGAGTGAGGCAATGATTTCTTCATGCACACAGTTTAAGATCTTCCCTGGATCGCGCACACCCATTTCCAGAACAACCTTGTTCAGTTTAGAATTGGCGATAAGCGACATGAATGCACCGGGCACGCCATGGCCGGTGCAATCGATTGCAGCGAAGTAAATGGCATCGTCAATTTTTGCAAACCAGTAAAAGTCACCACTGACTATATCCTTTGGTCTGAAGTAAATGAAGGCATTGGGCAGGAGGCGCTTGATCTCTTCTTCGGGAAGCAGAATGGCCTGCTGAATTTTCTTAGCATAATTGATGCTGGAGATAATTTTTTGTTGTTGCTCTTCAATTTCAGCGTTTTGAAGATTTAAGATGCGGTTCATCTTACGTTTACGCATAAGGCTGAAGCTCACCATAGCGAGCACAACCACAATAAAGGCCATGATCAAAATGAAAACGCGCTGCTGCATTTTTTCTGATGCCTCACTTTGAATGAGTAGGGCTTCCTTCTCGGCAAGTTCCTTTTCGCGACGTTCAGCGTTAAAACGTGCATTGAGTTCAGAAATCTGGTTGAAGTTATTGATGTCGTCTAAGCTGTCTTTTTTAGCTACATATATCGTATGTGCTTCAAAAGCCTTTTGGAAATTGCCCTGATCACGGTAAATTTCAGCGCGAAGCAGATGCACTTCGACCAGTTCGGTATTCAACTCGTTTTTAAGTGCCGATTGCTCTGCGCGGTTTGCATAGCTCAAAGCCTGGTCAAACCAGGCTTTTTTGCGGCAAATCGTTGCCAATGCAAGATAAGATGAAGCGATCGAGTGTTCTTCGTTGACTTCACGTGCGTGGTCAACAGCGCGAAGTAAGTAGAACTCCGCACTGTCTAATTTTTCTTCGGTTAAAAAGATCGCGCCGAGTAGTTTGTAAGGATTAATAAATTCGCCATGGCTGCGCTGGTAAGTGAGTAAACTATCGGTATACCGTCGTGCCTCGGGTAAATTTTCGAGCTGGAGGTAATTGCTGGCGATGTTGTGCAAGTTGAAGGCCGCACCTTCGTAATCTTTATTTTCTGTATTTAATTTAAAGCTACGCTCAAAATAACGGTTTGACTCTTCGTAATTCTCGAGCGAGCTGTAGATGACACCTATGTTATTGAGAAGTTTCTGAATGCCAATGTCGTCATTCATCGCTTCGTAATAGGTCAGTGCATCTTGAAAATGTTCTATGCCTGTGAGATAATGTGACTTAATGGTCGCTAAAATTCCAACGTAATTGAGCGACTTCGCCAAGGCGAGCGTATCGTTCATGTCGTTCGAAAGGCGCAGCGCATCATAGCAAATGCTATCTGCTTCAACCGGACTCGCAAAAAGCAGGAAATCACAAATGTCGAGTTGAAGTCTAAGGCAATCTTGGGGGTCGATGCATGTTTTGAATGCTCTCGCAAGGCTGTCGGGCACGGCCGATTGTGCTTGACTGATCGCAGTGATCATCATCAAGAGCAACAATAGGGCCACCCATTTTCTTGCGATTTTTTGCACAATGCCGAGTTTGATTGTCAGTATATTTACGTCGTTTACGTAAAACTTTCATCAAGGTTGCGTGAAAGATCCTGGGCAAATACTTGTTTGCACAGAAAAACTTTCTATCTTTGCAGCCCTGTTTTCGGGATAATACTTTTAAGAATAGCCATGGCGCACCACAAATCAGCACTCAAGCGTATCCGCTCAAACGAAGCGAAACGAGTACATAACCGTTACTACCACAAGACTACACGTAATGCTGTTCGTGGTCTTCGTGCGATGTCTGACAAGAAAGAAGCCGAGTCAATGTTGCCAACTGTATGTGGTATGCTTGATAAATTGGCTAAGCGCAACATCATCCACAAAAATAAAGCCTCCAATCTTAAATCAAGCCTCGCGATCTACGTGAATAAGCTTTGATTTTGATTGAAGTCAAAATACTTTAGCCCCTTCATTGGGGCTTTTTTTTTGTCCAAAAACGCAAAGGAAGGCCCGTAGACTTAACATGTATACTATGCCTTATCCGATTGAAGAGGTTGTTACCATTGCTTCACTAAAAGAAGAAGATCGTCCCAGAGAGCGCATGCTACTCCAAGGCGCTGCCGCAATGAGCGAAGCTGAGCTCTTGGCCATTTTGATTGGCAGTGGTTTGCCCGGTGAGAATGCGGTTGAGCTCGGACGCCGGGTTTTGCGTGAATCGGGCAACGATTTGGGGCAATTGGCCCGATTGACGCCGCAACACCTGTGCCGCATTCGGGGCATTGGTCAAGCGAAGGCCGTTGTGATCGTTGCCGCCGTTGAATTGGGCCGCCGAAGGCAAGTACTTGAGCACGTAAACAAGAAATCCATCGAATCATCGCGTGATGTGTTTTCCTTGTTTCATCCGCTACTCCGCGATTTGCAACACGAAGAGTTCTGGGTGTTGCTTATGAACCGCGCCAATCGCGTGATGGGCAAACACATGATTTCACGCGGGGGTATTTCTGGAACCATTGCCGACCCCAAGGTAATTTTTAACCGTGCGTTACTGTCTCAATCCTCAGCGATTATTCTCGTGCACAATCACCCATCGGGCAATACCCAACCCAGCCAGGCTGACCGCGACATCACGAAAAAAATGCGCAAAGCAGGCGATTTGTTAGATTTGCCAGTACTCGATCACATCATCATCGCTGAAGATGGTTATTTCAGTTTTGCCGACGAAGGTTTAATGCTATGATACGAATCCTTACCATCATCGGAGCTCGTCCGCAAATCATCAAAGCGGCAGCTATATCCCGAGCCATTCGACGTCACTTTCGCGGCCGAATCGAAGAACGCATGCTACATACCGGGCAGCATTATGATGCGCGCATGTCAGCTGTGTTTTTTGAAGAAATGGAGATTCCACCGCCTGATTATCAATTGGCTGCAGGAGGGGGGAGCCACGGCGAGCAAACAGCGGCTATGCTTTCCGGCATTGAACGCGTGATGATTGATACCCCTTTTCATGCAGTACTTGTCTACGGTGATACGAACTCGACTTTGGCTGGCGCTCTGGCGGCTTCCAAATTGCACATCCCGGTTATCCACGTCGAAGCAGGTTTACGATCATTCAATAAGGCGATGCCTGAAGAGCTCAACCGCATTGCTTGCGACCATTGTTCAACGTTGCTGTTCGCGCCCACGGCGACCGGTGTGCGCAATTTGCAGCGCGAAGGCTTTGCTATCGATGCAAAGGTTGACAGCCGATTTAGCATAGATAAACCGGGGGTGTTTCATTGCGGCGATGTGATGTATGACAACACGCGCTATTTTTCAGATTTGGCCTTGCGCCAGGTGAAAATGGATGAGTGCTTGCCCAAGCAGGGCTTCGTGCTGGTGACCGTGCACCGACCATACAATACCGATGACATCGATCGCTTGGTCAATATCATCAGCGACATCCACACTGCGGCAGCGGCTGTGGGGGCACCACTGGTGATTCCAATGCATCCACGCACCCGAATGCGCCTGGCCGAGCAAGCACCAATCTATTTAGAAGCACTCCATGCGTTCGAGGATGTCTTCCTCCTCGAACCGGTTTCGTTCTTGGAGATGCTCTATCTCGAGGCCAAGTCGCGCGTGATTGTAACCGATTCAGGAGGCGTTCAAAAAGAGGCCTACTTCTTATCAAAACCCAGTGTGGTCGTCCGCAGTGAAACAGAGTGGGTCGAAATTGTCGAACATGGCAGTGCGCATTTGGCTTTTGAGACAGGTGAGCCTTTGCAGTCGGCCATTGCGGCGGCCTTGAAATACAAAGGAACCGACTTTCCACCCATTTTTGGCGATGGCGATGCCGCCAAGTTTATTTGTGAGGTCATTTATTCGCAATTCACATGATCGCGGTCTTTGCAAACGAAGCAACACCGCGTCTTCACTACGCTTGCGAGGTGTTGTTGCGCCGCGGCTTGGCGCACGACGTCGCTATCCTTACCGATCGCGCTGAATTCGATGCGTTTGAAGGCATCAAGTTCAATTATTCGAAGCTGCAGGTTACGGCTGATGTCCACATCTGGCCGATAGGCCTAATTGAAAAAAACGGCATTGAAGCTATCACACCAGAAGCAGGTACTTGGGAAGAGCTCCCGACCTTGTTTCCCACGGCAGGGGATGTGCCGTTTGATCTATTTTCAGCCGCTTTTTATTTGTTGAGCCGCTATGAAGAATATGGCCCTGATGGACGTGACCACTTGGGCCGCTTTCAAGGTTCGGCCTCGCTGGCTCATTCACGTGGCTTTCTTGAATTGCCGATTATTGACCTGTGGGTTAAGAAGCTGTATACGAAGTTGCGCGCCAATTATGTGCGTGTGACCAATTGGCGGCACAGTTACCAGTGCGAAGCTACCCTCGATGTCGACAGCGCATTTGCCTACCGACACAAAGGTTTTATTCGAACTGCGGGAGGCTTCGCGAAAGATTTGATTGCGGGTAAATGGAAAAATGCGCGTGATCGGTTTTTCTGCCTAAACGGCAGGATGGACGATCCCTATGATACCTACGCTTGGCTGAATGCACAGCACAATGAGGCTGGCGTATCGGTGCGGTGGTTTTTCTTGTTGGCTGATTTCGGAAAGTATGATACCGGCTTGCCCTGGCGAAGTCGGGCCTTGCAAGCGTTGATTCGTCGCTTGTGCGCGCAAGATCGTGTGGGTATTCATCCGGGAGTTGCCGCATTTCATGATCCGATGACCTTTGCCGAAGAAGTGCGTCGCCTCGGTGTGATCACGGGTGATGCGGTACGTATGAGCAGGCAGCACTATTTGATGCTTGAATTTCCGAAAACTTACCAGCATTTGCTGGCCTTGGAGATCACAGAAGACCATACGATGGGTTATGCTGACCAACCCGGATTTCGTGCGGGAACATCACGTCCATTTCCGTTTTATGACTTGGAGAATGAGCGTATGACGATGCTGATGGTTTATCCGTTTGCGGTGATGGATGCCACTTTGAATCGCTACTTGAAGCTTTCGCCAGATGAGGCGATTGAACAGTTACAAAAGCTTGCGGCTGGCGTGAAACAAGCCGACGGACAGCTGCGGTTATTGTGGCACAATGAAACCGTGTCAGAAACAGCCGAATGGAAAGGCTGGAGACGCGTTTATACTGCGGCATTGCGCCTTTGATTGCGGCAAGTTCGTACCTTTGTGGCATACAATCATCGATCATGGTACACGAGCTTAGCAAACACAATTCGGTATTCAATACCTACCTCGCGGAAATCCGTGACGCGGTTATTCAGCAAGATCGTTTGCGGTTTCGAACCAATTTGGAGCGCATGGGGCAAATTATGGCCTATGAAATCAGCAAGACCTTTGACTATGAAGAGAAGGAGGTTGTTACCCCTCTGGGCGAAGCACCAGTCCATCTTCCCAAAGAGCAGCCGGTTTTGATTTCGATTTTACGCGCAGGGTTGCCCTTTCACCAAGGCTTTTTGGCGGCCTTTGATCGCGCTGATAATGGGTTTATTAGTGCCTATCGTCGCTCTCACAAAGGCGGTGATTTTGAGATCGAGATCGAGTATGTTTCTTGTCCAAACATCGATCAGCGCATCGTTATTCTCATCGATCCGATGTTGGCTACAGGTTCATCAGTTGAGTGCGCATACAAGTCATTGCGTGCGAAAGGAACACCCGCGCGCATTCACGTGGCGTCGGCCATCGCAAGCTTACAAGGCATTGAGCACGTGCGCAAACGTTTACCCGGCGATGTGATGATTTGGGCAGGCGCAATCGATGCTGAATTGACGGCACAAGCGTACATCGTACCAGGTTTGGGTGATGCAGGTGATTTAGCCTACGGCATAAAGAATTCATAATGGCTTTTATTGCTGAATTGCTGGGGTGGTGGCTTTTTGCGATCGTGAAGTTTCTGTTTTTGCCGTCATTCATGATCTTCGCCCAAAAAACCTACGTTGAAACAGTTGTTGTTTCAAGCACAGGCGCAGCGTTGGGAGTGTTGCTTATCTCGTTTTTTGGCGAGCGCTTGTTCTTGTATTTATCGGCCCGCGAACGCCGCCTCGGGAAAGCCATTATAACCAAACGTCGCCGACAGATTGTGCGTATGAAAAACCGCTTTGGATTGGGCGGATTGATTGCGATTTCAGCTTTGATTTCGGTACCCTTGTCGACCTTGCTTGCGACCAAGTATTTTCGCCATGTGCCTTTTATGCGGTTGAAAATGATCATTGGTTTCTTCATTTGGGCGAACATTCTCACTGGGTTGGCGTGGTACATCCGAACTTTTACACATGGGTGAGCGCTTCGACATTTTCTTTGATTTAGACCATACATTGTGGGACTTCGAAGCCAATTCGCGCGAAGCCTTGGCTGATTTATTCGAAGCTTTTGATTTACGCGCTGCAGGCATTACTGACGAAGCCAAGTTTGTGGCCGATTATGAAGTGCACAATGCCGAGTGTTGGGCTTTGCACCGCGCTGGAAGCATGCACCGTGACGTATTGCGGGTAGAGCGGTTCTCAAGAACCTTGCGCACCTTTGGCATTAATGATGCCGAAATTGCAGACCAGCTTGCGACGGCTTATGTCGACATCAGTCCGTCGAAAACACGCCTCATGCCCGGCAGTTTAGAGGTGTTGGATTACATTCAAACACGTGGGCATCGCTTGCACATTTTAACCAATGGTTTTCGGGAAGTGCAACATCGGAAATTGGAAGGGAGCGGCTTGCGTGCATATTTCGATGGGGTTTTCACTAGCGAAGAAATTGGTGTAGGTAAGCCGCATCCTGAAGCTTTTTTGCGTGCCTTGGCGCATGTTAAAGCCCATCCATCCTCATCTTGGATGATTGGTGATAGCTTAGAAGCAGACATTTTCGGAGCGGAGCACGTTGGATTAACAACCGTGCATTATCATCCGGCCGATAGGCCGAAACCTCAAGCACCCCATTATACGATCACGCATTTGCTTGAATTGAAGCAATTGCTCTGAGTTGGCGCTGCTGATTTTGTATCTTTACGAGAAATATTTTTGAAATGAACGAGCAACAGAACAAAGGGAAATTGAACATTGAGTTACCTGAAGACGTAGCGCAAGGGGTGTACTCAAATTTGGCCGTGATTACCCATTCACCTTCCGAATTTGTGCTCGATTTCGTGCGTGTAATGCCAGGTATGCCGAAAGCTCGTGTTCAATCGCGCATCATTGTTACACCGCAACACGCGAAGCGTTTGATGAAGGCCCTCCAAGATAACATTCGCAAGTTTGAGCAACAGCATGGCCCAATTAGCGATGTTACGGGCATGGAACAAATGATTCCAATGAATTTTGGCGGCCCACAAGGCGAGGCTTAATTACCGCAACATCACCTTACTTCCGCGTATTATTCCGTAAACTTTGCCTGGCAGTTGGTGGCCGAGGTAGGGGTTGTTATAGGCTTTACTCACCAAGTCTGATTGATCAATGGCCGTGGTACCCATTTGCGAGAATAGCGTTAAGTCGGCGGTTATGCCTTCTTTGATTTCGAGCGCTTCAGAATTGAGGTTGAAGATGGCGCGCGGTGCGTAGGCTACGCGCGCAACGAATGTTTCGGGCGTTACCCCAGCGGCCAAAGCTGCATTAAAGGTGTTTTCGATGGCACCGATTCCAAAGTTCGCACGCACAAATTCAAGGTTTTTGTGCTCTACATCTTCCGGCTTATGGTCTGAGCAAATCACATCGATAATGCCTTCTTCAACGGCCTTCAACAGCGCCTTTCGGTCGCTTTCTCCGCGCAATGGTGGGAGCGTTTTGAGGTTCGCATTAAAACTGCTCAACGCAGTGTCGTTGAAATACAAGTTGTGTGCTGCAACACCACAGGTGATATTCAATCCGTCTTTTTTCGCCTGTCGAATGAGTTTCACTGCTTCTGCAGAAGCGATGAGTTGCACATGCAGTCTTCCGCCGGTGTACTTCAAGATTTCAATGTCGCGCTGCAGTTGAATGATTTCAGCCATGGCAGGAATGCCCTTCAACCCGTTCGAAGTACTTGTAAAACCTTCGTGCATTTGCCCTTTGCCGAGGAGGTCTTGATCCCAAGGCAGGGTTGCGATGAGCGCTCCGAAAGTTGAGCTGTATTCGAGCGCACGGCGCATCAATTCGGCGCGTTCGATCGGACGGTCATCTGTGAAAGCCACGGCGCCCGCTTGGTGCATGTCATACAGTTCAGCCAATTGTTCACCTTGGCCCTTTGCGCTGATGCAGCCGGCTGGCAGCACGCGTACAGCATGATGTTGACCGCGGTGAATGAGGTATTCGAGTTGTGCGCGATGATCAATGAGCGGTGCGGTGCGCGGCATGGTGACTACGTGGGTAAAACCACCTGCCGCTGCGGCATCGAGGCCGTTTGTGAGACCTTCTTTGAACTCTTCTCCCGGGTCACGGAAATCAACTTTTGAATCGACCCAGCCGAGTGAAACCAGCAAATTTGGTATACGAATCACTTCCGCATCAGCATTTGTAATTGATGCTTTGATTTCGGTGATGGTACCGTTTTCAATGAGGATGTCACGCTTTTTGCCGTTGAGCGCGTCGCCGGGAGCAACCAAGGTGACCGATTTGAGTAGCCAGCGCATCAGGATTTTTTGGTTTTGATGAGCACGATTTCGAAAAGTAAGAAGAGTAGCGCGAGAACAATGAATAAGTCCCACAGTTTTTTGCCTTCATCGAGTTCTTCGATGGTTTTACTGATGGTCTCAAGATCGGTCGTGAGCACACTGAAGCGCGCCCAACCGGCTTCGCGAAGCTCGCTTTCCCATGCATCGGGTGTGTACGCCGCAAGATCAGATTCAACACGGGGGTAGTTCATGCCGATGGCCGCACAGGTTGAATCGTTCGCTGAAATGGCGTAATTGCCTGCCGCCATCCGTTCTTCGCCAAAAAACAGTTCAATGCCACTTCGTACATTGCGGTGACGGGGAATAAACACAGCGCCGTCGGGCTGTTGTTTCATTTCCAATCGTCCGTCGCCGGCCACGTTGGTGTTGCGTAGCAAAAGGGCTCCTGGATCGCCGATGGAAGCGTCCATCCGGCCGCTAGGCCGAGATAATTCAGCCATTCTCAATAGGGTCGGCACAAACAGGGCATGTTGCGCGAAATTCGTCCATGCCGCATTCAGGGGCGCGGCCAATGCAAATAACTGGCCTTCACCGGCTACGCCGCGAATAATGAATGGATTTCCGTTTTGAAGGCGCATCAATGCATCTTCACTGCTCCGACTTGAGCGGTCAAAAGGATAGTATTGGCTTACAGCAGGCAAGTCAAGGTTGTCAGGCATGCGATCGAAGACCCCTTTGTAAATCGCGTGGTTCAATTCGAGACTTGAGACTTTCGTTTGCAAAGTCACAGCGGCCTGTAAACTCGGGGCTCCGCAGGCAAGCAGTAATTCATTGGTTCCGCTCAACTGGGCATTAGCCGCAGGGATCAGGAGTGCCGCATTGCCCGCTTGGATATGCTCAGCGAGTGCAATGGTTAAACCCGATGGGATGTCGGTGATTTGATCGAGCACAATGAAACTGTACTTGGCTAAATCACCATAATTGACATTTCGAGCATCGGTTTCAGTGAAGTTGTAAAGCGGGTCATTGCCAAAAATATTACGCAATGCTCGGCCGTCAGAGTCGCCTTTAATCAAAAGCACCTCGATTTTTTCGGCAACGTGATAGCCGAAAAACCAATCGTCGTCGTATGAAACAGGATAATCTTGAATAGAAACTTTCGCGTGCTTGAATCCGGCATCTGGCGTCGTGAAGTACAGGGCTGTATCGGTTGGTGAGCCTGGCACAAGATTAAAGCTGCCGATGGCGACTTGTTGATTGTTGATTTCCAAGCGCATCGAGACATTGTCGCGGCCCACAGCATCGCTGTGTTGAATGCGAATGCGCAGAATTTCAGGCTGGTTAGGTAATCGCACCGGGGTATCAAACCAAATCGAATCAACATACACATTGGCTGCTCGATCAGCAAGGTCAGGAATGAATCGAAATGCAATGGCGCTATCGGGCACAAAGGCGCTTGCGACGTGGGTACTTTTTTGCAAATCGGTAAATAAAAATGCCGTACCCTCGTCGGTCGATTCATTCATCAACAAGTCGTACTGGCGCTCGGTAATTTCGTCGGTAGAACGCGCAGCGCTTGAAGTTTCAATTTCTGAAATCAGGTCGAGGGCATCTTCTTGGCTGTAGAAACGCAAATGCCGCCCTTCGAGATCGTTGGTTAAGACGTTAAATCGATCTGTCGCTTGGTAAGCACTCACCACTTCAAGTGCGCGGGCTTTAGCCAAGTCGAGCAAGCGGCCTTCGCTGCTCACCGCATCCATGCTGAATGAATTGTCGATGTAGAGCGATACATGCCGCACTGAAGCGCCTGAAGCTTGGTCGCTGAGCGGGATGTAGGGCTGAGCAAATGCAGCGATGATCGACGCCATGGCGAGCAAACGTGCAAACAAGATCAAGAGGTGGCGCAGTTTATTTTTCGATCGCGTTTCGAGTTCAACTTCTTTTAAGAAGGCGACATTTGAGAACGCAATACGCTTAAAACGACGGAAATTAAAGAGGTGGACGAGGATCGGCACGATCAGCGCAAAGAGCGCCCAGAGTATTTCCGGTTGAGCGAATTTCATTAAGCCCCAAAGTTAGCGCATTTTTGCATCCTGAACATGCCTCAAGCAGTAAAGTGAAATCACCCGACAATACAGCACATCAAGTTCTTTTCGAATTTCTCGAAGCGAAGTGGCAAAAGTATGAAAACGAGGCGTTTATTGGTGAAGATCCGATTGCGATTCCGCGAAGCTTGCAGAAAAAAGAAGACATTGAAATCATTGCTTTTTTGACGGCAACCATCGCTTGGGGGAACCGAAAGTCAATCATGACCAATGCACGCCGCATGCTCGACATCATGGATGGTGCGCCACATGCGTTCTTGCTTCACGCAGGTGCTGCTGAGTTGCGCAGGGCTGAACACTTCGTACATCGCACTTTCAATTGCACTGACTTTTTGTACTTCGTCGCTTCATTGGCTAATATTTATCGAAATCACGGCGGGTTAGAGGGTGTTTTTTCTTCTGCCTTTCGGCAGGATGGGGATACAGGGGGTGCCATTCACCATTTTCGTGAAGTATTTTTCGAGCTTGATTACCCTGAGCGAACCCTTAAACATGTCGCCGATCCGTTCAAAGGATCATCGGCTAAACGCATTAACATGTTCTTGCGGTGGATGGTGCGCAGCGCCGAGCGGGGTGTTGACTTTGGCTTGTGGACATCGATTTCGCCTTCGAAGCTGGCTATACCCTTGGATGTGCACACCGGAAATGTGGCGCGATCACTGGGTTTGTTGGAGCGACCAACGAACGATTGGCGGGCAGTCGAGGAATTGATGGAGGCCCTGCGTGCATTTGATGCCAACGATCCGGTGAAGTATGATTTTGCCCTATTTGGAACGGGAGTATATGGTGATGTATTGCCGTTTTGATACCCCCAGAAGAGCTACCTTTGTTCAGAATGAAGCACATCAACTTTGAAGATCGCGTCATCCATCAAACCGACGATGGAAGCTATACCTTGGCCATCAACGGAGGCAGTGAAACCTACCACTCACGGCGGGGTGCGCACAGCGAATCGCAGCACGTGTATGTCGATAAAGGGTTTAAGCCGATGGCCGCCTTAAAGGATGAAGTGAACATTCTCGAAGTTGGATTTGGAACAGGCTTGAATGCCTTGTTAACCTTAAGGGCTGTAATTGCAGATTATCCGCTTACACGGGTCGTGTATACGGCTTTGGAGCCTCGTCCGCTCAAAATGGATGAAGTTAAAGCACTTGATTATTTTAACGCCGACGAATGCAATTGGCTGGAACACTTTCACACCGCGGCTTTCGCGGGGGGCTATGTTCCGATTCCTCAATTTGCGATGCTCTGTGAGCAAGCGACGCTGAACACATTCAGCGGTGCAGCCGCGTCATTTGATTTGGTGTACTATGATGCTTTTGGTCCGGCAACTCAACCTGAAATGTGGACCCCCGAAGCTTTTGCACGGGTTAGTGAATTGTTGCGCAGAGGCGGCGTCTTGGTGACATATTGTGCCAAAGGCCAAGTGCGGCGAGATTTAGAATCGGTTGGTTTTCAGGCTGAACGCCTGGATGGGCCTCCGGGTAAACGAGAAATGTTAAGGGCATGGAAGATGTAAAGCTGGAGCGATTTAACATTCGCGTGTACTTCATGTTGACCAACGAGGAAGGGGACCTCCTTGTTTCGGATGAGGTGATTCAAGGGAAGCCTTACACGAAATTTCCAGGAGGTGGATTGGAGTTTGGTGAGGGAACACGCGAATGCTGTTTACGTGAGGCACAGGAAGAGCTCGGACAGGCGATTGAAGTGCTTGACCATATTTACACCACCGACTTTTTTATTCGGTCTGCCTTTTACCCGAGCCATCAAGTTATGGCGGTGTATTACAGCGCGCGCTTGCTCGAACTGCCCCGTTTTCAGGTAGCAACCGAACCGCATGCCCATCGCAATGCAAGTCAGGTGGAATCGTTTCGCTGGGTTAGCAGTGCTGATTTACGCTTAAGCGGGTTGAGCTTCCCGAGCGATCAGCAAGCGTTGGCGGCGTTTTTAAAGCGAGCTTAAGAAAAGCTGCCCAGTCGTTTCATCACTTGTTGGTCGACTTTTTTAAACAATTGCATGGGACTGTAAGTGCGCCATTTGATGTCGTTTATTTTGCCGCCAAGCACCAAGTAGCTATCGATATTAGCCTCTTCGAAATCTTGGAGCACATGTTCGCGAAAGTTAAGCATGGCAATCCACCCATCTTGGTCGTTTACTTCTTCGAACCACTCTTCGTAGTAGCAGTCATCTGAGCTATGGAAATTGAGCACATTTTCACCGATGAGGATGAATTTGTGCACGCCAGCCTCCATCATGACTTCGAGGAGGTTGCGTTTGAAGATCATGATGTCGTTGTGCAGGCAATCGTTCCACTCACCAATGAGTTCGATGATCGCATAGCCATCATCGTAGTCGCAGTAAATCACTTTAACAAAGAGGGTAGCTGACCCCATATTGTCCCATTGGGGGTGAATGTAGTGATCGTAGATGTGGTCAGAGAAGTATATTTCGCTGTATTCCTTCTCGAAGAAAGGCGAATATTGGTCTTCACTGGCAATGTAAAAGTTGCGCCAATTGTAGAACGGTTCGATCAGGTGCACTTTGGTCGCTTAAAGGTTAGAATTATTGATTTCGAAAGCCTCTATGGCCTTGCGTACATTGCCGTGTTCATGCATCAGTGATGCAGCGGTTGACAGGTCGCATTGGGTCGCGTCCATAATCATCCGGATGCCGCGTTCAATGAGTTTATTGTTGGCAGGCATCATATCCACCATACGATTGCCTTTAACACGCCCTAAGCGAATCATGACGCCGGTAGATAGCATATTCAAAATTAGTTTTTGTGCGGTACCCGCTTTCAAACGGGTGCTGCCCGTGACGAATTCTGGTCCGGTTACAGCAACAATAGGAAAGTCAGCATGTTCAGCAACTGCTGTATTTTCGTTGCATGTGATGCATGCAGTGGCAATACCATTCAAGCGACAAGTTCGAAGCGCAGCGACAACATAAGGTGTTCTTCCACTTGCGGCGATTCCAACAACGACATCATTGGCATTGATTTGGTGACGAGTTAGATCTTCCCAGCCGGCAGTTTCGCTGTCTTCGGCGAATTCTACCGCTTGGCGAATGGCTTGATCTCCGCCGGCAATGAGGCCAACAACACGGCCTTGGTCAATTCCGAAAGTGGGCGGGCATTCGCTGGCATCAACCACGCCGAGCCGTCCGCTTGTACCCGCTCCGATGTAGAAGAGGCGTCCGCCGCGTGCCATCAAAGTCGCGGTATGTTCAATCAGCTCTGTGATGGCCGGAATGCAATTCCGAACCACAAGAGGTACGGATTGATCTTCATCATTCATGCATTCGAGCAACTGAATGAGCGGCATGTGCTCTAAATCATCGTGCTGTCCGGCGCGTTCCGTGTGGGGTAGGTGGTCTTGCATGTCACAAAGGTCTGAATTTGAGTGGTGAATTTCGTTTACTTTGGGTTTGATTTCGATCATTTAGGCCTGATTTTTGCTTTTGGCATGGGGTATGATGAACCTCAGCAGGTTTTTCCCGTATTTTGCATCTTCAGATTGAATAATAGAAATGAAACTACGTTGCTTAACGTTGATCTTCGGATTAGCTGTCTCTACCACTGCTGTGCAAGCAATTCATGTTGCGCTTGCCGATACCAATGATGTAGAAAATGTTGAAGGCGGTTTGTTCAGCAGCGCCACCAACCGTGCGCGATTGGTGGCCGCGAAGCATGAGTTCAACGTGAGCAACATGCGTGGTGCCTTGACTTTGTATCGCGAGATATTGGCTTCAGAGCCAGAGAATAGTACGGCCTTGTATTGGACCGCACGTTGCCATTACCATCTCAAGCGCTATGATTTGGCAAAGGAGTATTTGGAGCGGGCAGTGGCGTTGAATCCGAACGTACAAGGCGATATCAATCTCTTTTTTGGAAAGATTTACCATCGATTGGCTCAGCTCGATTTGGCCATTGAGGCTTACGATCGCTTTCTTGAATTGAACAAGGGCAAGCAGAGTTTTGAGGTCGAAGAAGCGACGCGCTTCGTTTCAGAATGTCGCTATGCAAAAGATATGATGCAGCACCCCGTTCCAGTTGTGATTCGCAACATGGGCCCAGATGTAAATTCACGTTTCGATGAGTATGCACCCTCGGTTACTGCCGATGGCAAGAAGTTGCTATTCACCTCGCGGCGGTCTGATGCAACAGGTGGCGAAATCGACGAGGGCGGAGATTACAAGTTTTACGAAGACATCTATGTGACGGAGTACGATAACGCGGATGAAGAATGGACGACAGCTGTTGGCGCTTCGGGAGCCGTGAATTCGCCGCAATATGACGCCGTTCTTTCCGTTGCGCCTTCTGGTGATGAGATGTTCGTTTACCGCAACAATGCCAACAGTGCAGGCGACATATTTGTGAGCAAGTATTTAGGGTCGAGCAATGAATGGATGGCCCCAGAGAAAATGCCACGTCCGATCAATTCTTCGTATTTCGAAAGTTCATGCAGCATAACTGCAGATGGGAAATTCTTCTACTTTATTTCTGAACGCCCTGAGGGGCTTGGTCAGGGCGATATTTACGTTTCTGAAAAAGGGTCAAACGGTAGCTGGAGTAAACCAAAGAACTTGGGCAAAGTTGTGAATACAGAGCTAGACGAAAAATTCGTGTTCATCCATCCGAACGGGAAGACCTTATTTTTCGCGAGTGACGGCCACCAAACGATGGGCAGTTATGACATCTTCCGGTCTGAATTTGTGAACGGGCAATGGAGTATTCCTGTGAATCTGGGCTACCCGATCAACACGGTGAACGAAGAGTCTACGTTTTCACTCCGGGGCGATAACCAACGCATGTACATTGCTGCAGAATATGCTGACGCCCTTGGCGAACGCGATTTATACGAAGTTGACATCACGGCCTACAAGCTCTTAAGTGAAGGGTACGACAAAAGCAGCTATGGCACGGTGATTTTGACAGTTGAAGATGCAAGCCAAAAGCGTGTAAAGGGCGCCGATGTAGTGATCTTGCTCGATACTGGAAGTGATCGGGAGATTGCGCGGGCAAAAACAGACAAGCTTGGCAGAGTGCGCATCAACCTACCGGGTGGGGTCACCTATCGTATTCAGGTAACATCCGGCCGACAGGCCGAAGAAAGCAAACTTACGGTGATCATGAATGAGCAGGGCGAAACCGTGATCAATCATACGGTGGTACTAAAGTAACCTCAGGCGCACGAGTCCTGAATTTTTATTCCTAATTCGATGGCTTTCATGCAACTTTTTGCGCTGTATAGGTGTCATTTATACAGAACGATCTGCATCTGCTATGAAACCATACGCAAGTTTAATCTTGGCACTATTTATTACTGCTGTGTCATGGGCACACGGACCAAGAAAGTCCTTCGATTTTAAGGAGAATAAAGGGCAATGGCCTGACCAAGTGTTGTTCAAAGCAGAAATTGGAACTGCCACGCTATTCCTTGAATCACATGCGTTTACTTACACCATGGTTCATCCTGAAGACTTGGCGATGGTGCATGAGATGTCAACTTGGACACCTGAACAACGGGCAAATTATACATTCAGAGGTCACGCTTTTAAGGTTCATTTCGACAACGCCAGTACGCCGAACGTGGTGGGGCAAGAGCGTCAATCGGGATATTATAATTACTTCCTCGGTTCAGATCAGTCGCAATGGGCAGCAGAAGTTGGTGCATTTGGTGCAGTGCGTTACAGCAGTTTGTACCCAGGCATCGGTTTGCGCGTTTACAATTCAAGCGACCAGTTGAAATATGACTTTTTGGTTTCCGCTGGCGCGGATGCGGGCCAAATCATGCAACGTTACGAAGGGCTCGAATCCATTGCCCTTGTGGATGGTGAGTTACGCATGACAACATCAGTTGGAGAGGTTATTGAGCGCGCTCCTTTTGCTTACCAAATGAACGGAACTGAGATGGTTGAAGTGCCTTGTGCCTTCGTACTTGAAGGCGACCGTGTACGGTTTGAATTTCCGAACGGATATGACGCAAGTAAGACCTTGGTGATTGATCCAATCGTGATTGCATCAACGCTTTCGGGCAGCACGGGCGCGTCAAACTATGGCCACTCTGCCGCCTATGATTTAGAGGGCAACATTTACACGGGTGCCATTTCTTTCGGTGCCGGGTATCCCACAACGACGGGCGCATTTCAAACTACTTTTGGAGCTGGTGGCGGCAACGGTTTTGGTATCGACATAGCCGTTTCAAAGTTGAATCCTACGGGCACTGACCTCATTTGGGCGAGCTACCTCGGTGGCTCAGATTCAGAATACCCGCACTCGCTCATCACGAACACCTTGGGTGAGTTGTATGTTTATGGATCATCTTCATCAGGCAATTTCCCTACAACTACAGGAGCTTATGATACCTCACAAAACGGAGGTACAGACATCATCGTTACCCATTTTGCAGCCAATGGAGGCTCGTTGATCGGCTCTTCATTTATTGGAGGAACAGGAGCTGACGGACAAAACACAGTGGGTGTCAACTATGGCGATACCTACCGCGGTGAGATCTTCTTAGACTTGGATGAGCGTCCGATTGTCGCATCATTCAGTGCATCTGCGAACTTTCCAACCACCGCAGGGGCGTTTCAAACGGCCCACGGAGGTCAGTTGGATGCGGTATTGTTTTGTATGAACCCGACCTTGAGTTCAATGAACTATTCAACCTACCTCGGCGGCAGCAACAATGACACCGGCTTTGGTGTTCGGGTTTCGACTGACGGGGGTGTTTACATGGTTGGTATGACTGAAAACGGTGGGTTTCCTGTAACCGCAGGTGCTTACCAAACCAATTTCCTTGGTGGTGGTGGCGGCTGGAATGGCGGTCCGCGCGACGGTTATGTGGCCCGATTCAGTGCCAATGCATCCGCGCTAGAGGCCTGCACATTCTTTGGAACGACCGAAGAAGATCAAGTGTTTTTCTTAGATCTTGATAATGCTGAAGATGTTTGGATTTATGGGCAGTCACAAGGCGATATTCCAGTTACGGCAAATGTCTACACTGAAACAGATGGAACCTTGTTTATTTCAAAACTGAATCCGAATTTGAGTGAATTGTTGGTGAGCACACGTGTTGTGCCTTCAGGATTTGGCGGTTATGGGGGCGTACCCATCGCGTTCTTGGTTGACCGATGCAACAATGTTTACATTTCAACTCATGGAGCAAATAGCGGATTATCATTGACTGACGATGCGGTGTATCAAACCGGAGGATTTTACCTGGCCGCCTATGGCGAGAACGTTGAAACCCTTGAATTCGCGACATACTACACGTCGGGTCACGTAGATGGCGGGACTTCTCGTTTCGACAAGTCGGGTATTATTTACCAAGGTGTGTGTTCAGGAGGCGATTTCGCTACGAATCCAGATGCATGGGCACCTGTGCAAAGCACAGGTTGGGACATCGGGGTGTTCAAAATGGATTTCCAAGTGGCTGGAGTTAATGCTTCTTTGACGGCAAGTGCAGAGGCCTTGAACGGTTGCGCACCCCATACGGTTGACTTCAATAACTTCAGTGTAGGTAACATTTTCACTTGGAATTTTGGCGATGGATCGGCAGAAAGCAACGAATTTGAGCCGTCGCATACTTATACATTACCAGGCTTGTATACCGTGCAGTTGATCAGCCTTGACTCCTTGTCTTGCAACTTGGCAGATACCGCATACATCGATATTGCAGTTTCGATCCCGCAAGATTTTACGCCATTGTTTGATTTAAATCTCGATTGCGAAACATTGACTTTGCAAACGGAGAACCTCACCGACGCACCTTGGCTTGTTTACACCTGGGACATGGGAGACGGCACCGTGCTTGAAGGGGAGAATGTGCAGCATACCTATGCCGAAGAAGGCACCTACGTCGTAAGTGTTTTGGCCGAAGACCTTGGCTGCGATGCGAATGAGGTCGCCGAGCAAGAAATACAGGTAGTGGGAAGTGTGGTAGCCTCAACGGATGCCCCGTCATACGAGGGGTGTGGTGAACTGACGATTAATTTTAACAATACCAGCAATGGGCTCACCTACACGTGGGATTTCGGAGATGGCTCACCGATTAGTACAGCGGTGAACCCCGTGCATACCTTCCAAGGCCCAGGCGTCTTTGACGTAGTGCTTACTGCCTTCCATCCTGAAAGTTGCAACCTGCAAGATCAAACTACCTTCACAGTAACTGTAGGCGCTGATCAAGTGATCGATGCCAACTTTCAACTCATTCAAACAGATTGCGAGTTACTCACTGTTCAGGGTACAAACATGAGTACCGGCGAAAATCTCGCCCACCTTTGGGACATGGGTGATGGGAGTCAGTATGAATCACTGGATCTCACGCACAACTACGCAAATCTAGGTTTGTACGAAGTGCAACTTACAATCACAGATACTTTGTGCAATAGCAGCGATACCTTCACGCTCAATGTAAACATCCTGAACGAGGTAACAGCCATCATTGGCAACCCAGACATTGAAGGCTGCGCCCCGTTCAATGCGCAGTTCGTAAACAACTCTGCGGGCACGAATTTCTTCTGGGATTTCGGTGATGGGTCACCTGTAATCGATACCCAAGTTGCAACACACACCTATGCGCAAGCGGGCACTTACACGGTTACGCTTACTGTGGAGGGCAGCGGCAATTGCGGTGGAACAGATGTCACAACCGCGGAGGTGGTGGTCATTGAGCCGCCGGTCATTGATGCCCTGTTCACAGCCGAGCAAATAGGGGCTTGCGAAGCCATGACGGTGAACTTTGCCGATGCCAGCACCGGCGATAACCTCGATTATAACTGGAACGTGAACGGCGTACAGTATTCAGTTGCCGCTTTTGAACACATTTTCACAGGAGCAGGTAACTATGTGGTTTCCCTTACAATTAGTGAGCCCATTTGCGACGCTTCGGATGTTTATTCAGAGACCATTCAGGTGCTTGAGGGCATCGATATTATACTTGATCCAGAGCAATACTTGTGTTACTACCAACTGAGTACAGATGTTGCAGCTGTTGGTCCAGCCGATGCGCAGTATGTTTGGAGCAACGGCGATGAAGGACTCTCAACCTCGGTATCCGAACCGGGTGTGTATACACTCACAGGCACACGCAACAACTGTACGCAAACCTTGGGTGTTACAGTGAGTGAGGTTCCGAAGTTGAATCTGTTTGATAATCCTACGGCTTGTGAAGGTGTGCAGGCATTGTTGCAAATTCCATACGATCAAGGAAGCAACTATGTATGGTGTTCTGGCGAGAACATTAACTTCATTTATGCGTCACAGCCGGGTGAGTACTGCTATCAGTTCAACGACATGTTTGGCTGCTTACAAGAGGGCACCGTGCAGCTTGATCACATTGCGCGTGATGCCTCCGTTTACGTTCCAAATGCATTTACACCGAACAACGACGGGGTCAATGATATTTTCAAAGCTTACGGCGAAGACATTCGCGCCTTTGAATTGATTGTCTTCAACCGCTGGGGTGATGAAGTGTTTCGAACTGAAAATCCTGATGATTTTTGGGATGGATCGTACCAAGGCAGCACGCACTATGTGCAAAATGAAGTGTACACCTACCGTGTAGAATTCAACAGTGCATGTAGCGCCGAAAAGGTTACAAAAACGGGATACGTTGTTGTATTGCGTTAAGGTTTCGGGTTCATGGCATGCCAGTTCAGGTTTAATTCCTCTAGCGGATTTTGGGCTGTGAATGTGATTGTGCGGGTGCATCCGACCGATAGGTCGAAAAAATTATCGCTAAAGTCGCCTTCAAAATAGGTGTTTAGAACCAAGTTACTTACGTAAACATCGGCCGATAGTGTGATATTGAAGGTTAGATTGTCGCTTGAGGTTATGACCATTTTGACATCAGCGGGCTCCAGGGGAATCGCTTTCTGTGGCACACCGAAATAGCGATCGTGGTGGAGCTGACCATTCCAAGTCCAGGCGAGTTCGAAATACGCACGGCCAGCTTCAAATTCAGGCTCAGCCAGGGCTTTTGCCGACCAAGTTTCAATCACCGAAGCACCTTTTCTCACGGTGGTGGTATTTGCATACCATGTGCTTAAGGTGTCACCGTTGATGTGGAGCAAACGCAACGCGATGTCGACCGGTTGTTCAGCGAACTGATCATTTACAGCGACTACGCGCATGCCGCCTTCGTGCGGTTGCATCCAAAGTGCAAGGGGCGAAAATGCAGTTTTTAGGGCATAGTGCATCGCCTTCCATCGTCCGCTGTAGTCGATACTGCTCCAGCTGATTCCCGGCCAGCAATCGTTAAGCTGCCAGTACAATGTTCCCATGCAGTGCGGTTGATTGAACCGGTGTGCACGAATGCCTTGCACCATGCCGTCACGTTGTACCAATTGAGTGAGGTAAGACCAATCGTAGAAGTCGGCTGCTGAGCGATGACTGCGTTGCATGTACGTGTTCATCAGTGCAAAGCCTCGTTTGTGCTTTTGGTATTTGGCCACTTCAGCCTTGGCTGTGTCAGGTTGATATACTTTCCAGTACTGTTGCATGGTGGCTGTGCTGGGCATGCTTTGAAAACCAAATTCACTCATGAAACGTGGAACCTTCGATTCAAACGTATTGAACGGTTCGGCATCGTGCCAAACACCCCAATAATGGGCGTCTCCTCGCGTGGTATGTTTAACATCACCTCGACCGAGCATCGGTGAGCTTTCCCAATACGAGGTAGTAGTTTCTTTGGAAACAACCTCAGGGAGTAGCTTTTGGAAAAGCTTTTGGTAGCTCTTCCAAACGGCTTTGCGTTCTTTTTTGCTTAAGTCGGCTTGCCAGCCCCACCGGTGCCAGCCTTCCGAATTTTCATTATTGCCGCACCAAAGCGCAATGCAAGCATATTTTCGCAGGCGGCGCACATGCGCTTCGGCCTCATCGCGCGCGTTCGCAAGAAAAGCCTCATCGCCGGGGTACATGGCACAGGCATACATGAAATCTTGCCACACCAACAGCCCTTCTTGATCGCAATACGCGTAAAAATCATCGCGTTCGTAAACACCGCCGCCCCACACGCGCAGCATGTTCATGTTCACCGCTTTGGCATCGTCGACCAGTTGTTGGCGAATACCTTTATTTAAATAACCTGAGCGTTCGTCAGGGGAGACCTGCCCATAAAGGTTTAACCGATGTTCAGCGGTCGCTTCAAAGGTAGCAGGGGGGATGTAGTTACTACCACGAATGTACACGGGTTCACCATTCAAGATGAAAGTAAACGATTCACCCGCGGTATCAGGCTTGGTTTGCAAAGCGATGGTGCGAATGCCCGTTGCAAATGGAATCCTAACGACATCGCGTTCTTCCAGGCCTTCACCATTAATCACAACCATGCACTTGTACAAATAAGGTTCGCCTAAATCGTGTGTCCACCACAATTCAGGTTTGTCAATGCTGAAGCTTTGTTTGAGGTGCGTTCGACCTGATTTCAAAGGTTTAACTTCGAAGGTGAAGTTTTGGTAATAAACCGTGTCTTTTCCAGTCATACGCACCGCAGCGTTGAGTGTCATGGGGCGCGTAACTTCCAGCTCGCAGTGAAAGCTCAACTCAGCTTTATCGTTTTCAAGTGCTACCGTTGCAATGGCCGCGTCATGCACAAGTAACTTGTCCCAACCTCGCATGTACACATCGCCGTGGATACCGCTTGGGGTAATCGTTGGCCCCCAATCCCATCCGTAATGGTATTGAGGTTTTCGCGCTACCGCGCGGATGGCGTCTCCTGGCAGGGCGTGTGCCGCAGCCAATGCCAATTCTTCGCCGCGACGGGTTGGCGGGCTAATTGTTACACGGATGTAGTTGTTCTCCATGCGCGCGATGCCCGATACGTCAACGACGTAGGTTCTGAAGTAGTTGTTCGATGTGAGAATCAGTTGATCGTTCAGGTACACTTCGGCGAAGGTGTCAATGCCTTCAAGCACCAATTCAAGTCGCTCACTTTGAAAAATATGCATGGGTATGTCGAAGGTATTCGAGGTGTAGGTCCACTCTGAATCGCCCCACGCGTTGATGTTTTCATTCAACAAGCTTGTACCCCAACCTGCGTTCTGAAGTGCTTCGTGAATGTATCCGGGAACGGTTGCGTTGATCACTCCTGGTTCATCAGGTCGTGATAGAAACCATGTACCATTGAGTGAGTGGGTGTAGGTGACCCCGTAAAGGTTAAGCTGCACATTTGCAGTGAACAAGAGCAGCAGAACGCGTATTATTGTGATGAACTTCATAAAATGACCGTCGCTGAATTCTCCAAGTTAAATAAGGCTGAAAGGTACCGCATCTTGCTTAAAATTAGCAAGGGTGAAGGCAAGGGTGCTTTTCTTGCGTCGCGGCTATTCAGCGGATTTCAAGTGGGCCTGTTCCGCGTTAATGACTTTTACGTTGAGTTGTGGAAGCGAATCGGCCACGACACGGTTGACTACATTGAGGTTGTAGATGAGGCCAAAGTGCGCGATGCCTACCTTGAGAATTTGAACTTACCGCCGCTCGACTTCGAATAAGTCGTACAAGTTTCAAGTTGAAGGCACGATCAATCGTCGAAGCTCACTTTGATGTGGGCGCTTGTCGGGTGCGCTTGGCACGTAAGAATGTACCCTTCTTTTAATTCTTGATCGGTAAGGGCGAAATTGCTATCCATGCGTACGCTGCCCTCGAGCAACTTCGCTATGCACGAGGTACAAACTCCGCCTTGGCAAGAAAATGGCGCATCGGCACCCGCGGCTAGTGCCGCATCGAGCACTGACTTTTTCTCGTCGTCCATTACAAAGTTGAACGTTCTCGCGTCGAGCACCAGTTCTATCGTTGCAAGCTGTCCAAATTCCTTCTCCTGTATGACTACAGGCGGGGTTATTACTTTTGGAGTCGCGGGTTTATCTGGATTTTCGAAATATTCGAGATGGATTTTCTCGGCAGGGATGTCTGCATCATAAAGGGCGTTTTTGACGCTGGTCATCATGCCAGACGGACCACAAACGAAAAATTCCTTGTCGAGGTCATCGTTGACGAAGTTATACAGAAGCTCAAGCGTTTTGCCGAAGGTGATTCGCCCTGAAAAAAGCGGCGATCCAGTAGTCCCATCGGTGAGGATGTGGTAAACATCCATTCGGTTATTTTGGGCAAGGCGATCGAGTTCGCGGTAGAACATAATCGACTCTCGCTCCGTGTTCCCATAAAACAATGTTACTCGACTGAGCGGTTCATCATGCAAAACTGCCTTGGCGATAGAAATGAGCGGGGTAATGCCACTTCCAGCCCCGAACAAGACAATGTGACGCTGTGTTTCTGGTGAAGTGCGCAAGAAAAAATTGCCTTGCGGAGGCATCACTAACATGGGGTCTCCGACCTTTAACGTGCGGTTGGCGTGCACTGAGACACGTCCAGCATCAATTTCTTTAACTGCAACCTGAATTTCATTTTCATGCGGGGCGGTGCATAAGCTGTAGGCGCGACGTAGGTCTTCCCCCTTAAGGTTGAAGCAGAACGTAATGTACTGCCCTGGTAAGAAGTTAAAAGCGTCGCTAAATCCCTCGGTATCAAGGGTAACTTTAACAGCGTCGGGCGTTTCGCGCTCAATTCGTTTGACTCGGAGAGGTAAGAAACGTGACATTGAAGCAGGGCAGTTAGATTACGAACCCTCTTTAGACAACCAAGAAGCTACTTTGTTCATGAATGCGTCAGAATCCCAATCTTCAGGTCCTATGAGGCTTTGAACCACCTGGCCATCAGCATTAAGGAGGTATGAAGTAGGCAAACTATGCACGTCGTAATCTTTGATCGAGTGTTGAAGTTGGTAGATTGGAAAAGTAAGGTTGAATCGGGCGCGCACTTGATCGATTTTGCCAGGCGCATCATCGGTCAACCCAATCACCGTGAACTGCTTGCGTTTGTGAGCGCGTTCGAGTACTTCCATTTCTTGCATGCAATGGCCGCACCATGCCGCATAGAAATTGAAGAGCACAGGGCCTTGGTGCAAGGTTGAAATAGGAACTAATAGACCTTGTTCGTTGTACACTTGAATACCTTGCTCTTCGATTTCAGGTGCAACATGGTAGCGGAAGTAGTACCATCCAGCCAAGATGGCGAAAGGGATAGCATAGCTCAATAATTTTCTCACCTTACTGGTCTTCTGACGGTGAGGCGCTGAACATGCGCTGCATTTCTTCTGGAGTCACCACAGTGTAATCAGGAGGAATTGCGAAGAGTGCATCAGAAGGTATTTCATTGCTGATTGTCACGGCTCTGAATCTGGCGTTGGTTTTAGGAATAGTGTACTCCAGCGGCAAACCTGGAACAGCAGGTAATGATGGGTCGCGTAAAAGAAACCGATCGCTGTAGATCACGGTTTGATTGTCGACCTGTAATGATTTCCCTTGGTAACCCGCAATAGGAAGTGCATCTAAAGGCAGTTGACCTTCTTCGCCTATGATCGGTGGATTTATCTCTGAAGGATCGATAAGTGGAGCCACCAAGGCGATTTTCTGACCCAAAAAGTCAAAGAGGACATGCTGTTGGCGGGTTTCATAGTTGCTGATTACCGTGCGTGATGCGCCATCTACATGTTCCGTGTAGCGTACCTTCGTACCTAACGCAATGTATTCAACGCGGGTTGGAATGCGCATGCCGTCAATTTCTGAACGGTCATCATGCACCGGCTCAT